>JAFYLI010000044.1 GCA_017537165.1 Oscillospiraceae bacterium
GAAGAGGCTCAGATCCTCGGTAAGGAACTGTCCCGGCTGATAATTGACCGTATCCCTCAATGCGGGAGAAAGGTCGCTCCATTGGGAGGGCAGCTGGCGAACCACCTTGTGGCTGCCGAAAAAGCTTTCGCTGCCGTCTGCGCCGGCGATAGCCTCTCCCTCTTCTACGCAGGGCTCATAAAATATCCAAATGGGTTCTCCGCTGACGTTTCCATGATCGTCGGTCTCGTCCACGCGGAAAGCCATACGAATGGCGTACTGAGCGCCGTTGCCGCTTTCCTTATGCACGAAATGATTCTCATCCCAAACGGGTTCGCCGACTACAAAGGTGCCGCTGCCCAGCACACCGTCCTCTCGCTCCACAGCGGGAGTGAGCGTAACGATGCAATCGGATGCCTGAGCGCGCACCCAAAAGTCACTGACGAACAGATACCCGTTCCCCTCAGCTTCCTCCGCCGCGTCGGCTGAGGAGAACAAGGCACCGTTTTGATCGGTCAGACGGATGGGAGCGGAAAAGTCGACCCTGCCGTCCCAACCGTAGTTTGGGGCGTAGAAGGCACCTTCCGCGGCCAGATAGGTGGCCGGTTTCAGTGGTGCCGTCAACGCCGACAGCTCCGACAGATTCAGAATGGTGCCCCATTCTCCCGGAACGCCCTCCACATCGGGGGCGAGCTCCAGAGCATTGTCGGTGACCACGGAAAGGGCCAGATCCGAGACTGTAGGATTGGAGGAGATACCCAGCCACGCATAAGTGGCCGAAGTGAGCAGGATAAGCAGCACAGCCGCTATCCAACCCAGTAACATCAGTTTCTTTCGTGCCTGAGCCATCTTCTCCTCTCCTTTCGTTAAATCTCAGTCAATGGTTTTGGGAATGCGGGGGTATTACTGTGCGGGGGGAGTCAGCATGGAAGTGTTGACACCATTGGTGGTAATCTCTCCCTTGTCATTCTTCACTTCAGCAATAGTGAACTGAAGGTTCAAATCACCACCGATTATGGCTGTGTCAATAGATGCATCAGAATTTTTCACATTTGCACCTTCCAGATAAATGTAAACACGAACCAACTCAGCCTTATTTGGAGTAAGGTTGATTACATTACCTGTGAAAGTAGCAGTTTCCTCAGCACCCGTCACCGGAGCCGTAGTAGCATCGGCAATTATACCGGTAGTAACTCTTGCACCATTTTCATCGCCAGCCGCAGGAGTAATCTTTTGGAAAGCAACACGGATGTTGGCTGCCAAAGTCTTATTTGCATTATTGACTGCAGTAGTATCAGTAGTATTAGTTGCCTTAAAGGTACTACCGCCACCAACAGTCTCGTGGATATTTTCGCCAGTAGTTGCATCACCGCTGCCATCACGGTCAGCAGCAGCAGACAAAACTACCTGACCACCAACATTGGATCTCATCCAGTAGTCTATGTAATAACCATATACTACGTCATCTGTTGTCGTGTCAGCCTTACCAGCATCAATCAAAAGGCCAAAACCATTTGCAGTTTCAGCTGCATTCTTAGTACTCAAAGCCTTGTTCAGATCGCTAATACGGCCATCAGGTCCATAATTGGGAGCTTTGAATGCAGTAGCAGTAACTGTAGCAGCAGCACCTTCGCCGCTCGTCGTTTTAGAGAGAGTAGCAGGACGCAAAGTCTTATTCAGGTTTTTATAAGCATCATATGCAGTATTGGTTTTTCCTTCCTCTGCTGCCAGGTTCACCAGGTTACCCCAAGTGTAATAGTCGCCACTCAAAGAACCATTAGTAGCCGCGGCATCTACTGCAGCCTCATTTTTGTATCCCTTATCCAGAGCGATCTCCAGAGTTTCATTGGTAACCACAGTAGTGGTCATACCGCTGATTTCAGGAGCGGTAGAGATGGTGAACCAGGCGAAAGAAGCGCTGGTCAGCATAATGGTGGATACAAGCAGCATGGCAACGGAAGCAAGCAACTTAGCTTTCAGATTTTTCATTGTTTGTTTCCTCCTTTCTCAAATAATAGGTTTTAAAATATTGTCATATCCCGCTCCCATCGGCGGATGGGTATTGGGATGATTGACCGAAAATAATTATTGGGTCTCCCCTTGTTCTTCGGTGGTCTGCTCGCCGATTCCCAGCTCGCCCGCCACCTCATTGTGATAATCATCATACTCGGTGCGCCATACGCCCGAGAGAAGGCCACCCTTGTCCACATCCTCGGTAAGGCTGAACTTCATGGAGTATTTCGCGAAGCCGCCGAAGATATCGTTGGTGCACTGGGGATCGTAGCCCTCAAGCCATATGACTACGGTATATTTATGTACCTCGCCCGGGACGGTATCGGCCACGATACCCTGAGCTACTATGTTTTCGCTGACGAAAGGCGTTGTGCGAAGGCCCCACTCGCCATCTCTTTCATAGTACTGATTCTCGGGACTATAGGCCGAATCGTAAAAAGGCGGCTCATAGTATCCGAAAAGCTTTTCTTCGTCTCCGTCGGCAGATGGTGCCGCGTAAATTATCTGTCGGCCGTCCTCATAGAGCATCAGCCAAACCGCGTCATGAACCTCCAGCGTGGACTTATCCATGGTGAGTCGGTATTCGTAAGAAGCAATATCATCGCCTTCATTTCGAATATAGAAGGTGTAAGCCACGTACTGTTCGCCGTTATGGGGGCCGTCTATCAGGTCCACGTTGCCGTCTATCTCTTCCAGCGTAATGTTATTCAGTTCCTTGACCTTTTCGCTGAAAAGGCGGCCTGCGGGTCTTTCAAAGCTTGGCTCTTCGCAAAGGACGAAGCCCTTGCCAAGCATATCGGTGGTCAGGTTGATAGTGAATGCGCCCGCCATATCCGAGATGAAGGACAGCAGGAACAGAGAGCCGAGGGCAGCTCCCGCCGCGCCCAGCAGCGTGCCCAAGCCCGCCGCAGTTTTGAACCACGTCAGTGCCCAGTGCAGCCATGACAGCAAGCCTGCCGCCTTGCCTTTATCGAGGATAAGGCCCAGCTCCCAAGCTATCTGCTCAAACTCGCGATGACTTTTTATGCCCTGCATCCGCAGATCCTTACGGAGTTTACTGCGTTCCCTTTTAACGAGCTTACGCCACTTCTGCCGCGCCGCCCATTCCTGAGGTCTCGGGCCGGGATCGATATAACGGGGGCCTGCGGTAAAGTCCGTTTCGGGCGGACTGTTATTTTCTTTTGTTCTGTTTTTTAGATTCAGTGCCATGGTCTTCCACCTCCCTCCCGGGTCGGTTTAAATTTCTTATTCGCTTGCCGGCAGTTCTTCCGCTGCAGGCTCGGCAGCTATGAGACCTGCGGAAATCGGTTCGGCAAGCCCGCGCTCTACCATTTCGTTTTCGGAAACGAAGGCACCGGAAAGTATACCGGCAGTACACTGCACCCCAAGCTTATTCAGCAGAGGCTGATAGCGCTGCTTTTCGATTCCGTCTGCATGGAGAACGATTCCTGCCTCGGTCAGTTTGGCCAATCTCTCGGCCAATGCCTGCCCGTCGGCCTCCTCGACCATCGGAGTGGTGAGGCGATAATCGGAAATACCTATATCGATCATAGTCTGCTCGTTGAAATCATCAAGGGATACTCCCGAGATCATAGTGCGGCATTCCAGACCGCTGAGCTTTCTGAGATTCTCGATCATTGTCTTTGTCTGCACAGACCACGTGCGCTCGGCAACCACAATGCAAAGCCGTTTTGCATCAACGTCCGTTTCGGCCAAGACCTGCGCTACATCATGGTATGCGCCGCGGCGGTTGAGCCAGCCCGTGGGCAGCTCCAGCGCCACATACTCTGCGGGTATCCGGCAGGTATCCAAGCGGTTTATGGTGTCGCAGGCTTCTATCATCATATAGATGCCCAGTTCATTCTCCATCTTCTCCCTGCGGATAAGATGGCTGACCGCGTCATACTCCTGCCATTCCTTCTTATCGCGGAATCGAATTACCGCCTCGTAAGCCTCGGTCTGCTCATCCTTGCGCTGAGCAATAGGACGGTACCAAAGGGCGAAGGGTCTGGTTGAGCTGCGGCGGATAAAGGTTTCCGTGGTAGGAATAGCTCTGCTCTGGGAAAGATAGGAGTTGAAAATTCTTTTCAGCTTACTCTTGGCAGGCTTCAGCAGCTCCACGACCTTGGGGTCGTACATTGTTCTGGAACGCGCATGGATCTGCTCGATAGCATATTCCATAGGCTGCTCGGAGCGTTTCTCCGCGGCGAAGTGGTCCAGTGCATTGGCTACTGCCAGTATACGGCCAAGAATATGAATGTTCTTACCGCTCAGCTTAGCGGGGTAACCCGCACCGTTCCAGCGCTCATGGTGAGAGGCCAGCGCCTCGCGGGCCATTGTCCACTCCTCTTCGTCTATCTGCTGATCTCGCACGCCCAGCGCGTATACCATACGCGCACTGTCGGCAGCGTGCTTATGGTAGAGCGCTATTTCTTCGGGTGAGAAGTCGGCCTCAAGGCGGTGATACTCCGCGGGAACAAGGGCCTTACCGATATCATGATAGCGACCTATCAGCGGCGCCAGCTCGCAGTGTTCTTCATCCAAAACTATGAAAGCCTTCTCATCGTCCTCATAAATATCGGCGACGCAGGCCTGAAGGAACAACACGCGCATATATTCGCCCACGCGGATACTGTGCTCCTGCACGGGCTGAGGAAGCAGAGCGAATGCCTCCTCCAAATTTGCAAAATCTTTTCTCAGATTTTCAGACACTGTTCATCACGCCTTTCTGCGGCAGTATCGGACTATTGCCCAAACTATCATGGCGATTGCAATAACATACAGAACGATCACCGAATAGAAAATGAAATTGGTCATAAAGTACCAGCGAAGCAGCGCGTCAAATATCGCACCGCAAGCAAAGAGATATGCATAGGGTATAACCAATAAGAGCACACACTTTAGCACAAGCGAACCAACACGGTCGCTGTTAAGGAAATAACGAAACACTTTAGCGTTAACCACAGATTCAGTTATATTCTTCATTCGTCGTCCTCCGTGTCTTGGTTCATCCAAACAATATCGCCAATACCGAAGGGGTTGTTAGCGCAGATGGTAAATTCGTCATGGAAACGCAATTCTCCGTTCATGTATTGGAAGATAACCTGAATATCTTTATAGCGCGCGGTGATCTGAGTTGCCGTACCGGTATCGCTCTCTATGTCTTTGATTTCTTCCGCAAAGGCCTTGGCATCAACGCGGTTACGAATCAGCTTGATATAGTCGTCAGGTTTTTTGTTCTTACCGAACCGTTTGAACTTAGCTTCAACCTCGCGGTACTGCTCTGCGAAGGTGGGGATAGCAAGGATCTTTTCGCCGCCGGGCGAAGCAAATGTATAGACCAGCACGTTGTCCATGCGGAAGCGTTTTTCTCGAGTGAAAGTAACACCGTATCTACGCAACGTATCAACGCTTTCGTCAAGCAAAGTATCATATACATATATCATTTGCAGCTTCTCTCCTCTCCGTCTGTCCCCAAAAGGGCGCACTACCCCTATGTTATAAATATACATAGTACATTATAGCAAACCGTTTTCAAAATTTCAATTTTTTTGACACCATTACAGGTGTAATGACACGTTTTTTTGCATTTCGACTAAACTTCTCATAAAATTTTAGTCGAAATTATGAATTTTTTAGTCTTTTTAAACTTCTCATGCCATATTCTTTAACATAATTTGGAATATTTGTGCGCTTTCAAGTATATCTCCCGTTTTTTCGACGGTCGGATATCAATATCTGAACTTGACCGACAGTGCAAACCACCTGACTTACGGGTGGGTTTCCTCGCCGAATGGCTATTATAAGATTAATTATGTTGTCGGCAGGTTCAATATGACATACAGAGGTCTTCCCTTCCTCACAAATACTTCAAGGCCCGATAAATACCGCAAACATCAAAATGCAATATATAGTCAAAGCAAAGAAAGAACAAGGTGGCCAGCGCTATCACACCATCATGCAAGAGTAACCCAAAATTGTGGGCATCTATAGTGCAAACACCCACAAAAACGGGGACACCCATAGAAGGGGGGGATTTACCTTTCTTCACCAACTATGACGTTTCCGTCTGCGACAGAAACGCATACCTGCGCGAGAAAGGTATTCCCCCCTACCCCCTTAACCAAAGCGCGCGAAAAAATTTTTGTTTTATTTTTTAGATAGTATATTATCCAACTACCTACAGCGGCACAGAGCAAAAATGCTCAAGAAAATGGTTTTATGCACCCCTCCGTAAAAAGTGCACAAAAAGTGCACAACGAGGTGTACAACCGGATGCATATCGACTCATGTAATAGCAAATCTGCTTATTCTTTCATTGGCATTTTTACTCATGCCAGCGTTGCATTTCAAGGCAATTTGTGGTATACTAATATTGTAAAAAACATAGACGCATCAACGCTTTCAAGCATTTTTTCAACAGCACCGCTCCGACATTTTCTCCCCTTGACATAATTTGCTTTTACACTTATAATAATATAGCTTTATCGGGGTGTGGCGAAGTTTGGTATCGCGCATGGTTCGGGTCCATGAGGCCGCGGGTTCGAATCCCGCCACTCCGACCAAGAAGACCGTCCATTTGGACGGTCTTTATTTTTTATCCGCGCCATTGGGTGCGGGTTCTTCATTTTGTCAAATTCCACTATATATCCTCATGATGTTTGTACAAAAATGTTGGTTTGTCTTTTTTGTCAAAATGTGTTATTATAAATCATTAAGACAAAAAAGCTCTCAGGAGCGGAAGAAAAAGGTGTTTACTACGGAAACAATTATGGTTTTGCTTGCCGTTACGGCTATTGCTGGCATCGTGGGCACAGGCCTCGGCGGTCTGTTGGGTGCGCTGCTGCAGAAAGATTCCAACAAAACAGTCAGCCTGCTGCTGAGTTTCGCGGGCGGTATCATGCTGGGCGTTGTCTGCCTTGACCTTATTCCCGAGGCTTTGGGCACCGGCGCAGGCGTTATGGCAGTCATCGCCGCGGTCGCCGCAGGCGTAATCGTCATTTACGTTCTCAACTATCTCATTGACCGCAACACCAACCCCGAAGTTCCTCACATCGATTCCGACCATCCCAAAACCGCAGACGATCTGGACGAGCTTATCCACAGCGACCACCTTGAGGTGCATTACGCACGCCACGGAAACAAGCTGTCCCTCTTCGTTGCAGGTCTTGTTATGGCAAGCGCCATCGCCCTGCACAACGTTCCCGAAGGCATGACCATAGGCGCATCCTACGCCAGCAACGGCGGCACCATGGGCAGCGCTGCCATCGTTCTGGCTATCATCATCGGTCTGCACAACATCCCCGAAGGCATGGCAGTTTCCGTTCCCCTCATCAGCGGCGGCATGAGCAAGACCAAGGCAGTTCTTATAACTGCTGCCACCGGCATCCCCACCACCCTCGGCGCACTGCTCGGCTTCTGGCTTGGTGAGATCGGCCCCTTCGGCTTGGCTTTCAGCCTCGGCTTTGCCAGCGGCGCTATGCTGTACGTTGTATTTGGTGAGATACTCCCTCAGGCTATCCTTATGTACCACAGCAAACTTCCCGCATTCTCCGCCATCGTAGGTCTTTTGGTCGGTCTGTTCATTATTTTCATTTAACAGGAGCCCTTCATGAAAGCAAAGCATATCCCCCGCATTGACATACACGACCGTTTGGAGCTTAAAGAAGCGCTTCCGCTGCGCACTCCATACGTCATCTACATAGACCCCTGCGACACCTGCAACTTCCACTGCAAGTTCTGCCCCTCGGGCAACCTCGAACTGATGAAAAAGACCAAAGGACGCGGACGCGGCCCCATGGATTTCGAAGTATACAAGCGGATAATCGACAGCCTGGGTGATTTCCCCGACAAGGTACGCGTAGTGCGCCTTTACAAAGAGGGCGAACCTCTGCTGAACCCGCGCTTTGCCGACATGGTGCGCTACGCCAAGGAGTCCGGACACTGTCTGCGTGTGGACACCACCACCAACGCTTCCCTGCTTACTCCCGAGCGCAGCCTCGCCATTATTGATGCCGGCCTCGACCGCCTGAACATCTCCGTTGAGGGCATGACCGCCGAGCACTACCGCGATTTTTCCGGCCACAAGCTTGATTTTGACAAATTCGTTGAGAACATCGCCTTTTTCTACGAGCACAAAAAGCAGTGCGAAGTGAACATCAAAATCAACGGCGACATTCTCACTCCGGAGCAGGAAGAGGAATTCTACCGGGTATTCGGAGATATTACCGACGGTATTTCCGTAGAACGCACTATCGAATATTGGCCCAAATACAATGAAATGCAGGTAGACTTCGACGAAAACGTAAGCCTCCTCGGCGGCAAGTCCTGCGAAGTTCAGGTCTGCCCCTACGTTTTCTACGAAATGTGCATCAACTCCGATGGCAGCTTCAGCCTTTGCCGTTTCGACTGGAACCACGCAATGCTGCTTGATGCCCACGTTCCCGCTCCGCCTACTCCGAAGAAAATTTGGGACAGCATAACTCTTTGGAATTTCCAGCAGCGTTTCCTCAAAAAGGAGCGCAAGCTGATGACCGTTCTCTCCTGCCCCAAATGCGGCATTCTCAAGCAGGGCGTTCCCGAAGATCTGGACGAATTCGCAGAAGAAATACTTGATAATTTCTAAGCCTTAACCGACAATTTCTACTTGAAATTGTCGGTTATTTTTCCTTATAAACAGCCACTTTTGTGCTATACTCCAAAATATAACAAAGGCAAAATATTTGCTTGTAATTTATACAGAGATAGGATACAATTAAGCCGACAATTTAATAATGGGAGAAGAAGTTATTTTGTTGTAACGCCGTATTTACGGCGGAAGGAGAATAGCAATGAAGAAACGTATACTTGCAGTTTTCCTGGCTTTGGCATCTCTTATGTGTCTACTCGGCGGATGCGGAGGGGCAACTACCAAGAATCCCAATACCAGCGACGAAACTACCAATTCTTCCCGGGTGGAGCTGAACGAGATAACCGTCGGCATCGCCCAAGACCTGGATGATAGTCTTGACCCGTATCAAATGGCGGACGCAGGTACTAGAGAGGTCCTCTTTAACGTCTTTGAAGGCCTTGTAAAGCCCGATTCTGACGGTAATTACGTCTGTGCAGTCGCTTCCGATTACAACGTTTCGGATGACGGCCTTGTATATACCTTTACTCTGCGGGACGGTGTCGTTTTCCATAACGGCGCAGCCTGCACCACAGACGATGTTCTCTATTCCTTTGAAACTTGCGCCGCTACCTCGGTTACTGCAGCCGTGGTGTCGGCGCTTTCTGCTATTTCTGAGATCAAGGCAGAGGGCAGCAACATCGTCATCACTCTCACTACCCCCAACCCTGATTTCATCAGCTATGTATCCAGCGTCTACATAGTCCCCAAGGACTACACCGGCCACGCCACCCAGCCCGTAGGCACCGGCCCCTTCAAGTTCGTATCCCACAGCATTCAGGAGAACTTCATCATTGAGCGCCACGACGCCTACTACGGCGATGGCGCCAAGCTCAGCAAGGTAACCTACAAGGTTTATGAGGACATCACCGCCCTCTACACCGCTCTCAACAGCGGCGCCCTTGACCTTGCCGCACACATCTCCGCCGATCAGGCTGCTGCGCTCACCAACGGATACAACATTCTTGAAGGCACCATGAACCTTGTTCAGGCTCTGTACCTGAACCACAGCTTCGCCCCCTTCAGCGATGTCCGCGTTCGTCAGGCTCTCTGCTACGCCATTGACGTTGACGGCATTCTTGACATTACCGCTGACGGCCACGGCACCAAGCTGGGTTCCTCCATGTACCCCGCTTTCGGCAAATACTTCGATCCCGCTCTGGCTGAAGCTTATCCCCACAATGTGGAGAAGGCCAAGCAGCTTCTCAGCGAGGCAGGCTATCCCAACGGCTTCACCTTCACTATCACCGTTCCCAGCAACTACACCCCCCACGTGGACACCGCGATAGTAATGGTCGAGCAGCTCAAGAAAGTCGGTATTACCGCCGAGATCAATCAGGTAGACTGGAACACATGGGTAGAGGACACCTACGGCAAGCGCAACTTCGAGGGTACCGTATGCGGCTTTGACGCCAGCACCCTCAACGCCAGCGCTCTCCTTGCCCGTTGGGTAAGCACCAGCAGCAAGAACATGATCAACTTCGCCAGCGAAGAGTACGATCAGGCTTTTGCCGCCGCCCAGAGCGCTACCGACGAGGCTGAGCAGACCAAGTATTACAAGCAGTGCCTGCAGATTCTCAGCGACACCGCTGCAAACGTCTACACTCAGGACCTTGCCGACTTCGTGGCCATCAACCCCAAACTTGAAGGCTTCAAGTTCTATCCCATGTATGTCATGGACATGTCCCTGCTGTCGTACACCAAGTAAACCCAAAATAATCTGAAACTTATGCGAGGAGGTCAGAAATATGAAATATGCTGCTAAAAAATTATGCACTCTCATTATTACATTGTTCATCGTTTCTCTTCTGGCCTTCCTCGCCTTTCAGGTAATTCCCGGCGACCCCACCACCCAGATGCTGGGCACCGAGGCCACCGAAGAAGCCCGCGCCGCCCTGCGGGCAGAACTGGGTCTTGACCGACCCGTTCATATTCGCTACTTCGAGTGGCTCAGCGGCTTCGTCCGCGGCGATTTCGGCACCAGCTACAGCTACCGCATACCCGTAAGCGATATGCTGGCAGATAAGCTGCCCATCACTTTCATCCTTACCATTATGTCCTTTGCCTTTACGGTAATTCTCTCCATACCTCTCGGCATTCTTGCGGGCAGCGCCCGCAGCAAGGTCATGGACGTTATCATAACCGTCATTGACCAAATAACCATGAGTATCCCCGCATTTTTCATAGGCATTCTTGCCTGCTTTATTTTCGGAAACATCTTCGCTCTCTTCGTTCCGGGCGATTTCGTATCATATAAGGAAAGCTGGGGCGCCTGCCTTGGCTACATGGTGCTCCCCGCACTTTCCATCGCTATCCCCCGCGTGGCAATGACAGTAAGAATGCTGCGCAGTTCCATTCTCAGCGAGTCCGACAAGGACTATGTCCGCACCGCCCACAGCCGCGGCAATCATCGCCGCGCGATCATGGTGCGCCACGTTCTCAAAAACGCACTTATTCCCGTTATCACTTTCCTTGCTGTCTCCGCAGCTGAGATAATGACGGGCAGCATTATAATTGAGCAGGTATTCACCATCCCCGGCATCAGCCGCCTGCTGCTTACAAGTATCTCCGGCCGCGACTTCCCCGTTGTTCAGGCAATTGTTGTTATCATCGCGGCATGGATAGTTATCGTAAACTTCGTGGCAGACCTTCTTTACCAGTTGGTCGATCCCCGTATCCGTCTTAAGTGAGGTAACCGAAATGAAGAAAAAAGGAAACCTCTTTCTCTATATTGGCGGCACTATAAGCGGCCTCATGACCGCTCTTATCATTCTCGGCTTCTTCTGGACTCCCTACAGTCCCACTGCGCTGGACTCCTCCGCCAAGTTCCAGCCCCCCTCCGCAGCCCACATCATGGGCACGGACAACTTCGGACGCGATATTTTCAGCCGCGTTCTCGACGGCGCGGGTGACACCTTTATCATCGCGCTTTGCGTCGTTGCCATAGGCTGCGTTTTCGGCGTACTTATAGGCAGCATCTGCGGCTACATAGGCGGCGTGCCTGACCTTATCCTCACCCGCGTATGCGATTCCATCACCGCTTTCCCCTCTTTCCTGCTGGCTCTCGTTATCGTTACCATTCTCGGAAAGAGCACGGCCAACATCGTTCTCGCTCTGGGCATTCTCTTTATCCCCAGCTTTGCAAGAACCGTCCGAGGCGAATTTGCCCGCTGCAGGGAGCTTAATTACATCAAGAGCGCCCGCCTTACGGGTGCAGGCAAATTCCGCATCATGTTCGTCCACATCCTCCCCAACACTTTCTCCGTGCTGTTCACAGCCGTTACCATCGGCTTCAACAATGCCGTACTCAGCGAAGCCAGTATGAGCTTCCTCGGCATCGGCATACAGCCTCCCTTCGCCAGCCTTGGCTCCATGCTCAGCGACAGTCAGGCTTATCTTCACAGAGCACCTTGGTATGCTCTCTGCACCGGCGCAGTTATAATCCTGCTGATACTTGGCTTCAGCCTTCTCAGCGAGGGTCTGCAGCGTATGAACAAAGGAGACTGACCATGGCAGATATTTTAAGAGTTGAAGACCTCCGCGTACATTTCAAAGACGCGGCTCCCAACCGCTTTGCCGTAGACGGAGTTTCTTTTTCCATCGGTGAGGGCGAAATTCTCGGTCTGGTCGGCGAAAGCGGCAGCGGCAAGACCGTTACCGCCATGAGCATAAGCGGCCTTCTCCCCCGCGGAAAAGCCGACGTAAGCGGCCACATCACGCTTGATGGCAGCGAGATACTCCAGTGTCCCGAGGCCGAACTGCTGGATATCCTCGGCGAGGAGCTGGGCATCGTATTTCAGGAGCCTATGACCAGCATGAACCCCGTAATGAAAATAGGCCCTCAGATTGAAGAATGTCTGCGGGTACACACTAAGATGAGCAAGGCTCAGCGCAAGGAATTCGCAATAGAGGCCATGATGATGGCCGAGTTGGATGAGCCCGAGAAGATATACAACAGATATCCCCACGAGCTTTCCGGCGGCATGCTCCAGCGCGCCATGATAGCCGCCGCTATCATCAGCCGTCCCAAACTGCTGCTGGCTGACGAGCCCACCACCGCTCTTGACGTTACCATTCAGGCTGAAATTCTTCAGCTTCTTCAGCGTCTCAATCGCGAGTACAATATGGCGATACTTCTCATCAGCCATAATCTCCACGTCGTCCGCAAGCTCTGCAAGCGTGTAGCTGTAATGCAGCGCGGCAAGCTTATTGAAGATCGTCCCGTAGACGAGATATTCAATGATCCCCGCCATGAGTACACCCAGAAGCTTATAGCGGCTATACCCACAAGGGACAAGAAACTCTATTGATAAACCACGAAAGGAGGCATCCTTATGGAGCCCGTACTTGAGGTTCGCAATCTCAACAGCTACTATACGGAAAACCGTTCTATATTTGGCGGCAAAGGCAAGCGCAACCAGGTTCTGAAGGATGTCAGCTTCGATATATTCGAGGGCGAGATCGTCGGCCTTGTCGGCGAAAGCGGCAGCGGTAAAACTACCCTCTCCCGCACCATTCTCGGCCTTATCAAGGACTATGACGGCGAGATAATCCACCACTCCACCCGTCCTCAAATGGTATTTCAGGATCCGTTCAGCAGCCTCAATCCCGCTCACAACATAGGCTGGATTTTGGAAGAGCCTCTGCGCATTCAAGGCAAGCTCACTGCCGCTCAGCGCAAGGCTGCCGTTGTGGAAATGCTGGAGCAGGTCGGCCTCACTGCAGACCATGTAAACCGCCGCCCTTCGGAACTTTCGGGCGGTCAGCGCCAGCGTGTCTCCATAGCCTCTGCTGTAATCACACGCCCCAAGCTCATTATCGCTGATGAGCCCGTCAGCGCCCTTGACGTTACTATTCAGGCGCAGATACTGCAGCTTATGGTAGATTTGAAGAAAAAGTTTGACCTCAGCTGTCTTTTCATCAGCCACGACCTGAACGTTGTATATCAGATATGCAGCCGCGTGCTGGTAATGCA
The DNA here is from genome assembly GCA_017537165.1 of Oscillospiraceae bacterium. Classification (GTDB taxonomy): domain Bacteria; phylum Bacillota; class Clostridia; order Oscillospirales; family Oscillospiraceae; genus RGIG6375. The sequence goes on from JAFYLI010000044.1 coordinate 13,635, forward strand.
GAACGGCATCATCGTTGAGCAGGGCAATGTAGACGACATTTTCGCCAACCCTCAGCACGAATACACCAAGCAGCTCCTCGCTGCCGCGGAATGATACAGCTATGCCCTCCGAACAGTCGGAGGGCATTTTCTGTAGGGAGCGCCGCCCCCGGCGCTCCGTAACGTACGATTCCATATCTGAATCGGAACATTTTCCCGTTTTTCTGCGTCTTATAATTACACCTTGCACCTAAGCAAACGGAGCGTCGAGGGCGACGCTCCCTACAACCTATTCATGCCACAGTTCAAAGGGGGCAAAAC
>JAFYLI010000045.1 GCA_017537165.1 Oscillospiraceae bacterium
CTCAATAAAGAATTGGTTTCTGCGGAAATCACAGTTGCGGAAGATTTTACAATAGAAGAAATTGCACAGCAGCTTGAAGACAAAGGTATAATTGAATATTCCTTCCTGTTTAAGGTATTTTCTAAGATCTCAACAGCAGAAGAGAAAATAACTCCCGGCACATATACCCTTAGTTCTCATTTGGACTATAGAGCTATAGTTACAAACCTTAAGGAAGTAGAGGGCCCGTTGAAGACCGTAAAGGTAACCATTCCCGAAGGCCGAAACATGATGGAAACGTTCCGCATACTTGAAGAAAACGGTGTATGCGATGTGGATGTTCTGCTCGAATGTGCGACCAATTATGAGTTTGATTACCACTTCCTTAATCCGGACAAGCTTGGAACCGAAAAGAGACTTGAAGGTTTCCTTTTCCCGGATACCTATGAATTCTATGTAGACTCCGATCCTGAGGATGCAATTGAGAAGTTCCTTGATAACTTTGAGCGTCGAGTAAAGGAGCATATGTACCTTAAGGCTGAGGAAATGGGATACAGCTTTGACGAAATCATGACCATTGCGTCTATGATAGAAATGGAAGCTGCAACCGACAGTGAGCGTACAACCATCTCCTCGGTTATTTATAACCGTCTTAAGAGTTATGATTTCCCGCGCCTGCAGATCGATGCTACTGTTCAGTATGCCCTTGGCGAGCATAAGGAATCACTTAGCTATGATGACCTTCAGGTTGATAGCCCCTATAACACCTATATTTATGAGGGATTGCCTCCCGGACCTATATCCAACCCCGGTATAGTTTCTATCGGCGCAGCCCTTAACCCCGAAAACACAAACTATTATTACTACGCACTCAGTACCGATGGTACACATAAGTTCTTCACCTATTATTCGTCCTTCCAGGAGTTTGTAAATAGCTCCGAGTATGGCGGTTAAGCATTAAATTTATAGTATATTGGAGGATAAAACGCCATGGAAAAGCTTGGTGTAAATCAAATCAGAGAAAAATTCCTTTCATTTTTTGAGAGCAAGGGCCATCTTCGTCTGCCCAGCTTCTCTCTTATTCCCCAGAATGACGCATCCCTGCTGCTCATCAACTCCGGTATGGCTCCCATGAAGCCTTACTTCACCGGTGAAGTAGAGCCTCCCAGACGCAGAGTCTGTACTTGCCAGAAGTGCATCCGTACCGGTGATATCGAGAATATCGGTAAGACCGCACGTCATGGCACCTATTTTGAGATGCTTGGTAACTTCTCCTTTGGCGATTACTTCAAGCACGAGTCTCTTGCATGGAGCTGGGAATTCCTGACCTCTCCCGAGTGGATGGGTCTTGATCCTGCACGTCTTTATCCCTCTGTTTATGTTGATGATGATGAAGCATATGATATTTGGGTAAATGAAATCGGCGTTCCCGAGAGCCACATGGTTCGCTTCGGCAAAGAAGATAACTTCTGGGAGCACGGTAGTGGTCCTTGCGGACCTTGCTCCGAAATTTACTATGACCGCGGCGAGAAGTACGGCTGCGGCAAGCCTGATTGCAAGGTTGGATGCGATTGCGATCGCTTCATGGAAGTATGGAACAACGTTTTCTCTCAGTTTAACAATGACGGTAACGGCAACTATACCGATCTTGCACAGAAGAATATCGATACCGGTATGGGTCTTGAGCGTCTTGCTGTTGTTATGCAGGATGTAAACTCTCTGTTCGACGTAGATACCGTTATGAACATTACCAATAAGGTTTCCGAAATCACCGGTGCTACCTATGGCCAGAGCCAGAAGAGCGATGTTTCTCTGCGCGTTATTACTGACCATATCCGTTCCGCAACCTTCATGATTTCCGATGGCGTACTGCCTTCCAACGAAGGCCGTGGCTATGTTCTCAGAAGACTTCTCCGCCGCGCAGCGCGTCATGGCAAGCTCCTTAGTGTAAACGAGCCTTTCCTCTATAAGGTTTGTGATACCGTTATAAAGGAGAATGAGTTTGCATATCCCGACCTGACCGAAAAGAGAGATTATATTACCCGCGTTATCCGTGTTGAGGAAGAAAACTTCAATAAGACCATCGACGCCGGTATGAGAATTTTCAATGAGGTTCTTGAAGAGCATAAGGCAAAGGGCGAAAAGGTATTCTCCGGTGCCGACACCTTCAAGCTTTACGATACTTATGGATTCCCCGTAGACCTTACCATCGAGATGGTAGAGGAAGAGGGAATGACTGTTGACCAGAACGCTTTCAACGAACTCATGCAGGAGCAGCGCGTTCGCGCTCGTAAGGCTCGTGAGGCCCTTGGCGATCTTGGTTGGGCAGGTATTGAGTTCGGTAAGGATATGCCCGAAACTCAGTTTGTAGGATACGATAACGTTGCAATTGACGATGCAAAGGTACTTGCTATCGTAGCAGAGGAAGAACTGCGTGACAGCATTGCTTCCGGTGTTGAAGCTATCCTCGTTCTCGATAAGACTCCTTTCTACGCCGAAATGGGCGGTCAGGTTGCTGACCACGGCGTTATCGGCGGCAATATTAAGTTTGTTGTAAACAACGTCCAGAAGAATAAGGGCGGCAAGTATATGCACTACGGTAAGCTCGTCGAGGGTGAGGTTAAGGTAGGCGATACCGTTTCCTGCGCTATCGATACCGAGCGCCGCAAGGCTATCATGCGTGCTCACAGTGCAACCCATCTGCTCGATAAGGCTCTTCGCACTGTTCTGGGCGACCACGTACATCAGGCAGGTTCTCTCGTTGAGCCCGATCGTCTGCGTTTCGACTTTACTCACTTTGCTGCAATGAGCGCTGAGGAGCTTGCAAAAGTAAGCGCAATGGTTAATGAGGCAGTTCTGGAAGGCTACGATATCGTAACTGATGAAATGCCCATCGAACAGGCAAAGCAGAGAGGTGCAATTGCACTCTTTGGTGAGAAGTACGGTGATTTCGTCCGCGTTGTTGATATGGGCAGCGGTTATTCCGTTGAGTTCTGCGGCGGTACTCACCTTAACAACACTGCCAAGGTTGGCGTATTCCACATCAGCAGCGAGTTCTCCGTTGCATCCGGTGTTCGTCGTATTGAGGCTACTACCGGTAAGGTATCCCTTGACGTTATGAACCGCAATCAGGAGATGCTCTTCGAGGTTGCAGCTGCTCTCAAGACTAAGCCCGCTGAGCTCCGTGAGAAGGCTGAATCTACCGTTCAGGAAATCAAGCAGCTCAACCAGGCTATTGAGAAGTATAAGGCAAAGGAAGCAGCAGGCGAGACTGATCGTATGCTCTTTGGTACCCATGATATTGGCGGCCTTAAGGTACTTACTACTACCGTAGAAGCAGGCACCGATGCAAACCGCCTGCGCCAGATGGGCGACATTCTCCGCGACAAGGCAGAGAACATTGTTGCTGTCCTTGCAACCGTAAATGATGATAAGATCACCTTCCTTGCATCCTGCGGTAAGGAAGCCATTGCAAAGGGTGTAAAGGCCGGCGATATCATTAAGACCATCGTACCTATCTGCGGTGGTAAGGGTGGCGGTAAGCCTGACAGCGCAATGGGCGGCGGCAGCGACCTGCTCAAGCTGGACGATGCTCTTGCAGCAGTTGATAATTTCGTTGCCGAGAAGCTCGGTCTGTAATTGAGGAGGCATTTATATGTCTGACGTTTTGAATTTTGATGCTAACTGTTTGTTCTGCAAAATAATCAAGGGCGACATCCCTTCGAATAAGGTTTATGAGGACGAGCTCTGTTATGCATTTTATGACATTGACCCTCAGGCACCCACTCATTTCCTTGTAATCCCCAAGATGCACATTGCGTCTGTTGCAGAAGTAAGTGAGTGCAACAGTGCTGTTGTTGGTCATATATTTGAGGTTATTGCTAAAGTCAGCAAGGAACTGGGCCTTGAAAGCTACCGTGTTGTTTCCAACTGCGGTGAGCAGGCAGGCCAGAGCGTGTTCCATCTGCATTTCCACGTGCTCTCGGGCCGTGATATGACTTGGCCTCCCGGCTGATATTGATTAATTAATAACTTTAGGAGGATTGCCGCCATGAGAAAGCTTGCATTATTTGTGCTGGGCTTTACGGCGGCAATCCTTTTATCTCAATACTTCCTTATCGGAACTATTGAATTGATAGTTGCCGGAATATCAGCGGTAGTTGCACTTGCTGCGTTGTTTGTTAAGAAACGTCCTGCGACGATGGCGGGCATAATTGCGCTCGGAATTACGATTGGATCGATGTGGAATTATGCATATGACTATTTCTATTTTGACCATGCCGAAGCTATGGGTAGTTATAGCGGAGAAGTCAGCGCAGTTGCGGTGGACTATCCTACGGAAACGGACTACGGAAGTAAAGTTGAAATAAAAATTCAATTTGAGCGCAAGCCGTCTGTAAAAGCTATGCTCTATAGTTTTGGTTCGGTGCCCGATATTCGCCCGGGTGATATGATACGCTTTGAAGGTACGCTTAAGCTGGCTGCCGAGAAAACCGAAAACGATTATTTTGCATCTAAGGGTATACCGCTCTTTGCGTATGCAGATTCTGAAATTCTAATTGACGGCACCGTTGAGAATGCAGCGTTAAAGTATTTCCACAAAAACTTTGCTAAGCTGGTTAAAGAAAAAATTGCTGCAATTTTCCCGGATTTTGCAGTCCCGTTTATGACGGCTATACTTAGTGGTGACCGTACGCTCCTTGATGAAGAAACTTATGTTTTTTCCACTCTGGCTACAACGGGTGCGGCCCATATTGTAGCGGTGTCGGGAATGCACGTTGCTTTTTTGGTCGGACTTCTTCAGTTGCTCTTGGGAAAAAGAAGCGGTTCGAATATAGTCTGTATACCGATAATAATCGTATTTATGGCGATGACCGGATTTGCTGCATCGGTTGTCCGAGCCGGCATAATGCAGATAGTAATGCTTTGCGGAGCAATTTTGCGCCGTGATTACGATGATATAACATCGCTCTCGGTTGCACTGCTTATACTGTTGGCTATAAACCCCGTATCCGTTAAGAATGGCGGTTTGCAACTTTCTTTTGCGGCGACTTTCGGTATAATTCTTTTCGGCAACAAGGTTTACTCTGTGGTGAGCGCACCGTTTGCCAAAGGTAAAAAGCTTCATCACCTTTATAAAAATGCAATTAGCCGCAAAGTTATAAATTTTGTTTGCGCATCTGTGGCTTCATCCTTTGGCGCACTCATTTTTACATTGCCTATTACAGCGGTGATGTTCGGCTATGTGTCTGTAATTGCTCCGCTGATGAATATAATAATACTCTGGGCAGTTACACTGGCGTTTTCAATCGGTATTTTGGTTGTAATTGTCGGATTTATATTCGCACCCGTTGGTGCGGTTATAGCTTGGGTGCCCGCAGTTTTGTCCGCGTATATAGCGCGTGCTGCAAGCCTGTTGTCAAAGTTGCCATTTGCAGCCGTGTATACAACCAGTACCTATATTCGTATTTGGCTTGTTTTTATGTATGCGCAGGTTGCGCTGTTTTGTTTTATTAAATGCAGAGGTAAGCTTCTTGTTTTTATTGCATCGAACATTTTGGTTCTTTCTTGCTGCATAGGTCTTTCATATAAGGAAAGTGCAGTAGGTGATCTGACTGTCAGTGTACTTAATGTGGGACAGGGACAAAGTGTTCTGCTTGCTTCTGAAGGCAAATCTGTTATAGTAGATTGCGGCGGAAGTCTTGGTACCAATGCAGGTGATATTGCGGCGGAGCAACTTGCGGCAGTAGGCGAGAATCACCTTGATGCAATTATTCTTACGCATTTCCATGATGACCATGCAAACGGAGTCATAGAGCTGATGCGGCGGGTAAGTGTCGATAAGCTTATAGCGCCGATGCCCGATGCCGAGGACGAGTTTGGTGCATATGTGCTTGAGTTTGCAAATGAAAAGGGAATAGAAGTCATAACGGTAACCTATGCTGACTATATCTACGATTTTGGTTTGGCCGAATGTACGATTATGCCGCCGCTGGGGGCGCATAATGATAACGAAAAAGGCTTGGCTATTGTAGTAACATCGGGAAAATTTGATGCTGTGATTACCGGTGATATGAGTGGAGATACAGAGTATCGCCTGATCGAATATGCAGATTTGCCTGATGCGGAATTGCTTGTGGTTGGACATCATGGCTCACGTTATTCAACAAGTGAAGCGCTTATTGAGGCGGTGAAGCCTGAAATAGCAGCAATATCCGTGGGCATTAATTCTTACGGACACCCATCTGAGCATACGCTCTTGCGCCTTGAGGCTGCAGGGGTCAGCGTATATAGAACAGATGAAAACGGTATGGTTACAGTTAAATTCGGTGAAAAGGAGGATACAGATGGCTGATTACACTAAAAAGAAAACAGCCTCCTTTATGGATTATTCCGATTTTAGGAAAATAAAAACGCCTGAAGAAACCAGCGGATGCTTTGTTATCTTCGGCGATGAGGACTATATTAAGGAAAACTGCCTGGAATCCCTGAAAAAGCTTGCTTTGGACGGCGGGGATGAAACCTTTAATTATCGTCGTATAAATGGCCCAAATGTTGATTTGGATGAGCTGATTGAGGCAGTAGAGGCATTTCCTTCCTTTGCAGAGCGAACCTTTGTTGAGGTGCGCGATTTTGACATTTATAAATGCAAGGAAGAGTCTGCGGACAAGTTGATGGGAATTCTTGCTGACGTGCCCGACTATTGCTGCCTCGTTTTCTATTATGCAACGATAAAATTTTCGGCGGATAAGCGTCGCAAGAAACTCCATGATGCTGTGCAGAAGGCTGCTAAATTGTTTGAGATAAACATGCAGGAGCAAAATCAGCTCATTAAGTGGATTCAGCGCCGTTTTGCAGCAAGCGGACAGAATATTTCAAACGATGATTGTGAGTACCTCATTCTCCTCTGCGGTGGCCTTATGACGGGACTCATATCTGAAATTGAGAAAATTTCTGCATATGCCAAGGAGAAAAATATACAGCGAAGCGATATAGATGCGGTTGCTGTGCCTGTTGCAGAAGCTCAGGTATTTAAGCTTTCCAATGCGATTGCAGAGAAAAACTTCAATGAAGCCGCCCATCTTATGGGGACGCTTCTGCAGATGAACGAGCACCCGGTCATGATACTTGGTCTTATCGGAAGCCAGTGCAGAAGACTTTATACCGCAAGGCTGCTTAAGGAGCAGGGCGGCAGTACCTCTCAGCTTATGAGTGTGCTTGGCTTTAAAAGTGAGTATCCGGCAAAGCTTCTTATGAGCAACGCATCCAAATTCTCATTAAAATGGTGTGAAAACGCGGTGCTTGCCTGCGCAGAAACCGATTACCAGATGAAAAACACGCCAATAGACGGAGAAGAGTTACTTAAGTCTCTTTTCCTGCGATTGGCAGGGGATAGATAAATGGAAAAACTGAAAATCAAGGAAGCTATTGTGGTTGAAGGCCGTTACGATAAAAATACTTTATCGCAGGTAGTAGATGCTGTAATCATAGAAACTTCCGGGTTCGGAATATTTTCCAATAAAGAAAAGCTTAAATTACTGAGGGATATTGCAGAGAAACGTGGACTTATAGTTTTTACGGATAGTGATTCTGCAGGTTTTATGATACGCAACCATATAAAAGGAGCAGTAGATCCGGATAAGGTAAAGCAGGCATATATTCCTGATATAATGGGAAAAGAGAAACGAAAGCGCAATGCATCCAAGGAAGGTAAGCTGGGTGTTGAGGGAATGCGGCCTGAAGTTATACGGCAAGCCCTTGTACGCGCGGGAGCAACGATAGAAGGCGAAGATAATCCGAATGTGATCAACATACAGCCGGTTACAAAAACGGATTTTTTCTGCATGGGTCTTAGCGGCGGCGCTGGAAGCGCAGGCAAGCGTCAGAAACTGATAAAAGCGCTTGGATTGCCGGAAAGACTTTCTGCGGACGCTTTGCTTGATATAATTAATGCTCTTTACACTAAAGATGAATTTGAAACATTAGCCGCTGATATCTTCGATGATGGCGGAACCGAGAATTGAAACAAGAAGTATCGCGGCGGGCAGTTCGATAAGGTCCGCCGCGAGATTTTTTGCTATTCGGGCACCTGAATGGTCAAACGCAATAAGGCAGAAAAGTGCGCAGAGTGAAAGAACGCAGGATAGAATGAGCGAATAGCGAAAAATTATGTACGCTTTATCGTTCATAGCCAATGCACGCAAATAAATCTTCTTTAAACGCGAAAACATGTTATCACCTCGTAATGATGATAGTATGTTTTCGCGTTTTGCTCAAGGAACAGATAATGGCAGAGTGAATATATGAAATCCGATGGAATGTATATAAAAATTGTATTTTACTATTTATTTTTTTAAATCGAAATGATATAATCTCTAAATAGTGAAATATATTTCGCTTATGGCACTATATTTAGTCAAGGCGAATAAATGTTTATATCGGGAGGAATACCTTCATGAAGTGTCCGTTCTGCAATTACAGCGAAAGTAAAGTCATAGATTCCCGTCCTGCTGAGGAAGGCGCAACCATACGCCGTCGCCGCGAGTGTCTTGCTTGTCAGAAGCGTTTTACTACCTATGAAATTGTTGAGCGCCTGCCCCTGCTGGTTATCAAAAAGGACGGCAGCCGACAGAGCTTTGACAAGGTTAAGCTGCTCAATGGTATGGTTCGTGCATGTGAAAAGCGTCCCGTACATATTGCAGACCTTGAAAAAATTGCTGACGATATAGAGCATGAACTTCAGAGCTCTCTTGAGCGTGAAGTGCCCAGCGAGAAGATCGGCATCATGGTCATGGAGCGTCTTAAATTTCTTGACGAGGTATCTTATGTTCGTTTTGCTTCCGTTTATCGCCAGTTCAAAGACATAAATACCTTCATGGAAGAACTTAATAAGCTCCTTAAAGAAAAGCTTTAAAATATACTTTTCAGGGAAATCCTTTCCATTTCGTAGAGTGCCGTTATGTGCGAAATGAGTTTTTGATGCGCGCCGCGAGTGCCGCCCTTGTCGCATTTGTATACTTCTCCGAGATAGTCGCCGAAGGCATCGCTTGTTAGCTCTACGCTGTTATGCCCAATGAATATTTGGGTGTAATTTCCCGCGGCTTTCCAGTTTGCGGATGCAGCCTCGGCTAATGCCGCGGCCTCTTGCCACTGATCGTTTTCGGCCATGACCATTGATGCGTTGAGCGTATCACTCAGTTCGGTTGTCAGTTTTTTGGCGTGAAAAGTGTTCCATATAGATACCGAGGCCAGCAGGATGAGCACTGCAGCTGCGAATAATTCCTTTTTCATATCAGCGCTCCTTTCTGGCAAAATAAATGTTCCCGCCGTCATCAATACTCATAATGTATACTTGACTAACACTTCGGATATTGTGCTTTTTTAGCTCAGATTTAAGCCAGTTCATATCGCGGCCCATTAGCCTGAGGTTGTCTTTCATCAGCTGCCCGTCATTAATAATAATGTGGGGCATACCGCTGTCTGTTTGCGGGGCGTTTAGGCTTTCTTCGGTTATTGCTTGTGCTTCAGAGTTAAGAATTATATTTACGTCTCCGTCGGTTTCAAGGATGGCATATCGAACTTTACTGATATCTGTCACGTCTTTTGAACGTAGTGATTCAGCCAGTTCGTCAATGGAAAAGCGGTTTTTATGCATGGCATCCTGGTCGATTTTTCCGTTTTGGATAAGGATACTCGGCTTGCCGAATATAATTCCCCTTAAAGCAGCACTTCTAAGAGTAATGCCTGATATTAGCAGCTCACAGCATAACAACGCTAAAATCGGGAATAGCGAATTGAGAAAAGGTAGCCCAGCATCCTGCAAAGGCAGGGAGGCTATATCGGATATAAGTACGGCAACTATAAGTTCCGATATTTCCAACTCGCCAAGCTGCCTCTTGCCCAGTAGGCGCATGGATGCCAAGAGACATAAAAATACTACTATTGTTCTTATAAGTATTACAGCTATGATGCTCGCCTCCGTTTTCCTTATTGGCTATATTTTTCCCAAAGTTTATAGGAAAACAGATGTCAAATTTTTCTTTGCAAATTTTGATTGTGTGGCTGAATGGAATTATGAAAAAATTACTTAATTATAAAACAGCCGTCCTTGCGGCGGCTGTTGTTTTTATTGCAGTTATGTTTACGGGCTGCATGGGAAAAGAGAAGTCTGTTACTAAAACAGCCTTGAAGCTTGATACGGTGGTTACAATAACCGTTTACGGTGAAAGCGATTCAAAATATATAGATAGTGCATTTGCTGAAATAGATAGGCTCAGTGCTATCCTCGATGTTAATGATACCTGCAGTGATATATATAGGCTTTCGGAAAATGCAGGCGAGTGGATTGAGGTATCAGTGGAAACCTACGAGCTGCTTTATATGGCGCAAGAGTTTTATACCGTTTCTGACGGTTATTTTGACGTTACAGCAGCTCCGCTTATAGAACTTTGGGATGTGAATGGCGGAGGATATCTTCCTACAGAGAGCGAAATTGAGGCCGCTGCCGCATTGGTCAACGGAGCCGATTTGCAGCTGGACGGAAATATGGCGCGCCTTGCCAAAACGGGAATGAAAGCTGATTTGGGTGGAATAGCAAAGGGCTATATTGCCGATAAGGTTAAGGAACACCTTCTTTCCATTGGCGTTAAGCATGCCGTAATCGATTTGGGTGGAAACATCATGCTCGTCGGCACAAAAATCGACGGGAGCAATTATAGGGTTGGAGTAAAGAATCCTCTTGATAAGGACGGGGAACTGCTTTGCGTAATCGAAGGCAGTGACGAGACAATGGTAAGCTCGGGAATTTATGAACGTTATTTCGAGCATGAGGGCGTCAAATACCACCACATAATTGATCCGTATACGGGCGCACCGTCTGAAAGCGATTTGGCGGGCGTTACAATTATAAGCAAAAACTCGGCGCGTGCCGATGCATTGTCCACTGCTTGCCTGCTTATGGGCAGGGAAGAAGCGTTGCGCTTGATAGAGGAGACACCCGATACCGAGGCGATTTTGGTTACCCGCAGCGGAGAAGTATATAAGACAACGGGTATCGAAAAAAGAATGAAATAAAAAATCCCCCGAAGCAATCGATCAATTTGCTTCGGGGGTAAATTTATGTTTCGTCCATCAAAAGCATGGCTATCTGTGCATACAATTCCTCTGCGTTTGCATGGAACTTTTTAGCCATCTGCCGAGCTTGGCTTTCGCTGCCTGCAAGAATGTCCATAGATATCAGACTGCCGCTGCCGTCCGACAAGGAAAGATGTACGGAATATCCGCCATTCGGTGCGGGCTTGGTTTCTGTTTTGATCATATCGTTGCGGCGAAGCTTCTGCGCAATAGGAATTAGCAGGCGCTCGGCCTTAACTCTGGCGGGGTAGGGGATGCTGGTCTCTGTAATATTGCCGTTTTCTATGCCTTTGGCGGTGGTGCTGTATTTATCATCGACGCAGCTTACGTGTCCTGTAGTTACCAGTACGCCAAGAGCATCGGAGAAATTAAAATAATTGATACCGCCGTCGCAGCTGATAGTAAGTTCTGTCAGTGTGTCTTTGTCAATAGCACCGGGCAGTCGATTGAGAATATAAAGAATGAGCAGTTCTATATCGAGCCGTTCATGTATAAATCCGAATCCGTCCATATTTATCACCTCGTTATAATGGATAATATATTTTAGCATTTTTTCGGGCAAAGAACAACTATTTTATTTATTCACATTTCGGTTTTGTTCGGCATAGAGTATATTGAATTATTCAGAAATAAGGAGGTATATAAATGGCTGAAAGAATTATGCCGGGCCCCGTAGACGATAATGCCTGCGTAAGAGAAGCCGTATGTATCCACACCCGTAAGATTTACGATTCCTGCAGGGATAAGGATTGCATAGAGGATCTTCGCTTTTATCCGGATTGCGATTCTGCGGGGTACATAAATACTGCAGTGGGTGTTCGGGCGAAGTCTGTGGAACTTTTGAACGTGCGGGTGAATGTAGAGCCTGTAGCATTTAACCGCGGGTACTATACTATAGATGTACGTTATTTCTATAGAGTTAAGGGCGAAGCCTATACTTTGGGAAATAACTGCCACGAGATACGCGGCCTTGCCATATTTGATAAGAGGGTACTGCTGTTTGGCGGTGAGGGCAGTGCAAAGATCTTTACCTCACGCCCGGAGGATACGTGCGCAACACTTGCTCAGCTTGAGCGCACAAACCGTCCGGTAGCCGTTGTAGAAGCTGTTGACCCAATAGTGCTGGATTTCAAATTGGTTGATACATGCGATTGCTCACCTTGTGATATTGATAAAGATACGCTGCCTCCGTTTGTTTGTGAGGCATTCCCGAGCTCACTTGATACCTGCGGTGAAAACCGTCGTGTATTTGTAACATTGGGGCAGTTCAGCATTATTCGTCTTGAACGGGATTCGCAACTGCTCATCCCTGCATATGATTATTGCATGCCGGAAAAAGAGTGCGTTGGCAGCGGTGATGATGACCCATGTGAACTGTTCCGCAGAATAAAATTCCCGGTAGACGAATTTTTCCCGCCTGATTCAGTATGCGGCTGTGCTGATTGATGATGGAAGTTAATTAAAAGAAACAACGGTGTCACCGAAAGGTGGCACCGTTGCTGTGTTTATTAATAATCACTGGGGAATTCCAGTTCATCAACGAAAATATCCTGGAACTTGGGATCTGCCGCAAGTTCGAGATATTCCATTTTAAGAGCAAGCTTTGCTGCGCGCTCGTATTCGTCAACACTGAGTGCACAAAGCTTGGCGCCCTGACCTGCTGCATTACCGATAGCTACAACCTCGTCGCCCAGCTCGGGGGGGATGAGTGCTATGCCGGCAGCACTCTTGGGAGACATATAGCTGCCGAATGCGCCTGCGATCATAATGTGGATAATATCCTTGGTCTTTATGCCGAGGCGCTGGCACATCATCTGAATGCCTGCAGCCATTGCACCCTTTGCAAGCTGTACTTCGCGAACGTCCTTCTGAGTAAATACAATACGCTCGCCGTTGCCGGATTCGGTTTCGTCAGCAATGAGGAAACAGCGGAAACCGTCGCGCATTTCGATGCGGTCGGCATAGAGTTTGCCTTCTTCGTCCTCGATTTCATCGCCCATGAGGAACTTACCGCCGGACTCTACAAGACCAACTCGGACAAGCTCGGAAAGCAGGTCGATAAGACCGGAACCGCAGATGCCGAGAGGCTTACCGTCACCGATAACACTGTAATCAAGCTTGCCGCCGCTGAGCTTAAAGTGATCAATGGCGCCTGCGGCACCGCGCATACCGTAGGTGATAAGTGCGCCTTCAAAAGCGGGGCCTGCAGCGGTAGAGCAGGCTACAAGGCGGTTCTTGTCGCCCATTACCATCTCGCCGTTGGTGCCGATGTCTATGAGCAGGGTAATTTCGTCTGCTTCGTCCATAGCTGCGGAGAGGGCAGCGCCGACAGTATCAGCACCGACGAAGCCTGCAATGTTGGGAAGGAAGAAGAGTTTTGCGTTGGGGTTGATTGCAAAACCGTAATCCTTTGCGTTTTCTACGATAGGTTCGGCGATTGCTGCGGTGTAAGGTGCGTAGGCGAGAGATGCGGGATGGATGCCCATAAACAGATGGTGCATGCAAGTGTTACCGACAAGGGTAACAACATAAATATCGCTGAGCTTTTTGCCTGCCTCGTTTGCGCACTTTTCGGTGAGGGTCATAAGTGCCTCACGAACGTCGCCGGTGGGACCCTCGAGACCGTTCTCGATTGCGTACTTCATACGCATGATAACGTCTGCGCCATACTTGGTCTGTGGATTGAGCAAGCTGGCCTGGCCGAGCTGCTCTCCGGTGCGAAGGTCGATAAAGTATGCGGCGATAGTAGTGGTGCCGATGTCGAAAGCCATAGCAAGAATATCGGAGCCAACGGGAACTACGTCAAGAACGGTGTTTCCGTAAATCAGTGCGTCGACCTCGAAGTTGTTGGCGGTGAGAGTATTGTAAAGATGGGAAGCGGTGTATACGCTGGGAACAATTCCGTCAGCGGGAATACCGGCAACTTCTGCAACGGTGTCCTTGAGACGCAGCCAGCAGGCGCGCAGATCCTCGGTGCTGGGCTCGGGAACCTTAACGGTAACTGCCTTTACTGCGGGATTCTCAACGATATCGCGAGTGATGCCGCCCATAAGGATGCGGTGGCCTTCTGCCTTTGCGCTCAGTTCAACGGTAATATCTTCGGTAACCTCGGTGGTGCATGCCAGCATAACCTCGGTGCCGGCAGAGGTGGTGACCTTTACCTTGCACTTGCCGCACTTGCCGTTACCGCCGCAAGGTGCGTCTATTTTAAGACCAGCAGCGATGGCGGCCTGCATAATGGTGGTGCCGGCCTCAACTTCGCGGACTATATGATCGGGAAGAAATGTAACTTTCATTTTTTGATACTCCTTACTCAAAGAGATAGCAGCTTATGTAGGTGAAGGTGTCTTTGCCGTGGCTTGCGGGAACATTGTTCTTGCGGCAAAGATCGCTTACGAGAATGCCATAACCCTCAATGGGGTGCAGGCGTATTTCGGGATGACGGCAAGGCTGTTCGGGATAGCCGCATTCCTCGCAGTGATTGCATACATCAGATGCCAAAGGCAGCATTTTGCAGCCGTAGGTATCATAAAGCCATGCGGTAAAATTCTTGAAATTTTCCTTGTGAGTGTCGCCAAGCTCCATTATGGTTTCAAAATCGAATTCGTCCTCAAGTTCAGCGGTAGACTGAACGATAATTCCGCAGGAATATTCCTTCAGCTCGTTACCGCATTCCTCGACGCTGCCCTTTGCGGGAGGACAAGACCAGCTCTTGCCGAACCAACGGCATTTGCCTGCTGCACAAAGGTCGCGGACAGACTGCTGAGGGTCGAAAGTGGAAACGTCAAGAGGTGCTGCCAGCGTAAAGCCGTGCTCAAGGGCTTCGGCTATAACTTTTTCTATGTTCATGGTAACTCCTTATGCAAAAAGGAATGCGCCGACGTAGGTGAGAGTGCCCTTGCCGCGGTTGTAGGGGATATTGTTCTTGGTGCAAAGATCGCTTACGAAGATGCCGTAACCCTCCAGAGGGGACATTCTCATGTCGGGGAAGCGGCAGGGAGCGTCAGGATAGGTGCACTCCTTGCAGAAGGTGCAGCCGCCTGCGGTAAGGGGGAGTACCTTCATGTCGGGATAATTCTCGCGGAGGAACTTGGTGAATGCAACAGAGGTCTTGCCGTGACGTACGCCCAGCTCCTGAATTCCCTCAAAGTCAAATTCATCCTCGAGTGTGATGGTGGACTGAACGATAAGACCGGTGGTGTAAGTCTTTATCTCGGCAGCGCACTCGCTTACAGTGCCGCAGGCAGGGGGGCAGGACCAGTTCTTGTTATATGCATGGCACTTATCCACTGCGCACATATCGCGAACTTCGTCCATGGGATTCATGGTGCTTATATCCAGATCGGTTACAAAGTCAAAGCCGTTTTCCAGTGCTTCGGCTGCGAGTTTTTCAATATTGATGCTCATTGTGTCAGCTCCTTATATATTTCTTGGAAACTATTTTTTACTCAATATTCTAATTATACTACCTTGCAGTTCATTTGGCAATCAAAACAAAATGTATTTATACTGCCGGGGACGATGTTGTAGATATTAAAAATAAAGATTGTACGATTTTTTGAAATGCGATATTATGTAGTTAAAGTAAGATTTAAGCAAAACCGACCGATGAAAGGAGTAATGGTTATGAAGAACTTCATAAAGAAATATCCAAAGCGAATAATCACAGCTTTTCTCGTAATTTTGCTTATCGCCGTAGTCGGCACGGTCAACAATTATCCTACATACGGGGGATATGCCAATAAACCGAGAGAGATAACAAAGAGAACGTTTAAATATCTTGAAGATATTTACGGAGAGGGAAATATCTTTTATGCGGAAGATGTGCCGACATGGTACGCCGATAAAATGGCTTGTAGCGGAGTGTACTACAAAGCTGCGGAAGGCCGGTACATTTATCTTGTCGGGAAAGGAAAAGACTGGATCAGAGAGCAGCGTACCAATATGACTTTAGACAAATATCGCTATTCAAAAAATGATACCATTGTTGCTAAGCTTCATCCTTATTTCGGCGGAAATGTGGAGTTTGACAGTAATGAATACATATTGGAGTTTGTGCAAAACGGTATCTGGTATTGTGTACATACGGGAGAGATAGGGGACGATATTACGGGTGAGCTTATAGAGTTAGAGCATAATGGTCGCTGGGAATTTTCTATTGATCTGTCTGCTGTGAGGGAAGTCAGCGATGAGCCTATAAGGCTGCAAAGGGGAAGATATAGGCTCACTAAGCCGGCAACGTTAAAGCGAATTGAATATTATGATGGGAAGAGAATAAATGTGGCTACGCCAATTTATTTTGTTAGCGAGTTTATAATAAGATAGTAATGCTATGCGAAAGTAGTGGGCGGGAAGGAGCGGAATTATGAAGAACTTCTTCAAAAAGAATACTAAAATAATTGTTACAGTGTTTTGCATAGTTTTACTTGTAGTGCTTGTTGGTACGGCGAACAATTACGAAACTTATTATGATATGTTTGTAAGGGAACACTTTTTGAGCGAATCAACGATGGAATTTATGAGAGAATTGTACGGTGATGTCAGTGCGAAAAACTGGAATAAGCACAGTACACTGTACCATGGCTCAATGCGGCTTACGACTCAATCAATAGGGAATACATACGGTACGAAGTTGGTGGAGATGCTTATTGACTCGCAAAATTACAGCCCGGATGACACGGTAAATGTAACGATAGAAAACAAGATATTTAGTGATATTGAATTTTATAGCGGTAAGTATAAATTGAAAGTATATCTTGATAAGCAATGGCTTATGGTTCATAGCGGAGCAATAAACGGAGATTACAGTGAGATCGTACGTTTGGTTGAAGGGGAGAAGTATGAGTTCTCAATACCGTTAAACTCAGTGCGTGAAGTCAGTGATGAACCGATAACGTTAATATCAGGGCAATATAGTTTAAGCGTACCAATTTTTGTTCATACAGATCCTGATAAGGATGAGAGTGAAGACGCTTGGCTTACCTGTGAGTTCGAAATAAAGTAAATAACAAAACCGCCGCTCCAAATCGGAGCGGCGGTTTTGTTGTGAGAAGCCATGTAAGCCGGGTTCTGTACAGACTTAAACGGCCTATTTAATCCGTGTCTGCAGCAGTCATCTATCTAGGCCTGCCGTTGCCGACAGGCTCAAGCCACCTCCCGGGGACGGCCGGGCAAGCCAATGTCCCCTCCACGGTGTTGCTGCGGATAGAGTTTACAGCGCCGGACAGTTCCCAGCCGGCGGGTGAGCTCTTACCTCGCCTTTCCACCCTTGCTCCGCCTTGTGGGCGGGGCGGTATATCTCTGTTGCACTTTTCCTGAAGTCGCCTTCGGCGGGCGTTACCCGTTATCCTTGCCCTATGCAGCCCGGACTTTCCTCGTGAACCGCCTTTCGGCATGTCCACGCGACTGCCCAGTCTTCTCACAGCGAGTATTTTATTACTGCGGCGTGTAAATGTCAACCAATAAAAATTTGCGGCTGCAATTTTATGCAGCCGCAAATATGATACGTATTAGCTTTCAAACCCCTTGGGTTATTGATCTATTGATAAGTTATCAGACGGTGTAGGGGTTAGGATCCGTAAAAAAATGTTCGTCTACCTCAACGGGGGAGCCGTACTTACCGATCATAACGAAGATGGGGCGGTCGCCATTCTCTGCGGAGGACATGGTGCCGAAGCCACGGCCTACGCTGTAAAGTCTGTCGTAGTTATCCAGGAAGCAGAGGGTGTCGCTGCGGAAGCCTGCTGCGTCGCCAAGGATCTTTTCCATGTTCTGCTCGGTAACGCTGACCAGATACATGGCTTCCTTGATTTTTACGTAGAAAGCGGGCTCATCGGGACCGGGGAGTCTCTTCATGAGATTTCTGAACATGGAGTTGGTCTCTTCAGCGGCCTTACTTCTTACGTCATCCTTGGGATAGCCGATGCGGTACCAGTTTGCATCGTAGTAAACATGAACGGTGGAGAGCTCATGACCATAGGTCCACTTAACGGCAGTGCCGACAACATCGCTGGTGAAGCAGTGACGGCGATAGTCGGTGTGCTCCTTACCCTCGTACTTGATGTAGCCGAAGCCGAAGTGGCTGTCGATAAGGTAGGGATAGAGGGGGTTCTCGCCAACGGGGCAGCGAAGGAAGGTTACCAGTTCCTGCTCGAGATCAATGATCCAGGTGTGGTTGCTTCTCATTTCGCCCTCGAGGGTGCAATAGGTAACGAGATAGGTGTAGTCATCGGACTTGCGGGCTTCGTACTCTGCCTCAACGAACTCGGTGCCGTTGCCATAGGTCCACTCAACGGTGGTGTTACCGGTGAACTTCAGGGTTGCGTTGCCGCAGTTTTCGTTGGTGTCGATAACGAAATCGAAGGTCTTGCCTGCGAGCTCGAAGCACTTGGGAGGAGTATACTGACCGATGGACTTAGCCTGTGCTATAGGTGCATATTTTTCAATAAGACTCATGGTATTGCCTCCTAAAATTATTATATGCTTAATTATATAATAACTTTTGTCACTGGTCAATTATAATTTGTTGAAATATACGCAAATAATTAACTGCTGAATTATTATTACTTGATTGCTATTTTTGCCATTTGGATATATAATATCTTATTAGAGTTTGGGTGCCCTCACTGAGAGGAGGTTTTTATATGAATTTACAGGAATACCTTGCCGGGCTTAGCGGTAAACGCGTAGCAGTTATAGGTGTTGGAGTAAGTAATACTCCGCTGATAGAGTTGCTTCTTGATAACGGTATTAGCGTTACAGCTTGCGATAAAAATACAAGGGATAAATTCGGCGCTCTCGCCGAACGTTTGGAGAAAAAGGGCGCGGAGCTTCGTTTGGGTGACGGTTACCTTAATGAGCTTGACCACGATGTAATTTTCAAAACTCCGGGTATGCGTCCCGATATTCCGCAGCTTATTGAAGCAAAAAGCCGCGGCAGTATCATCACATCCGAGATGGAAGTGTTTTTTGATGTATGTCCTTGCCGAATCGTTGCCGTTACCGGCAGCGACGGAAAGACAACAACTACAACGATTATTGCCAAACTGCTTGAAGCAGCTGGACATAAAGTACATTTGGGCGGTAATATAGGTAAACCTTTACTTGCGGAAGCAGGAGCCATCGGCGCTGAAGATTATGCGGTCGTGGAGCTTTCTTCTTTCCAGCTTATGACTATGAAACGCAGCGCTAATATTGCTGTTGTTACCAATATTGCCCCTAACCATTTGGACTATCATACTGATATGGCGGAGTACACTCTTGCAAAGAAGAACATCTTCGCATATCAGACTGCTGCAGATATGCTCGTTCTTAATGCAGATAACGAGATTACTGCAGCGGCAGCAGGTGAGGCCAAAGGTGTGGTTCGTATGTTCAGCCGAAATAAGTCGGTTGCAGCAGGTTGTGCATTTGACGGTGAAAGTATTTATTTTAACGGCAGGGAGATAGTCAATCGCAAAAATATAAAGCTGCCGGGACTTCACAATGTGGAGAATTATATGGCTGCTTTCGCTGCTGTTATAGACATTGTAGGCGACGAGGTATGCCGTAAGGTTGCCGCTGAGTTCGGCGGTGTTGAGCATCGCATAGAGCTTGTTCGTGAAAAGGACGGAGTGCGTTACTATAATGACTCCATTGCCTCCAGCCCCAGCCGCAGTATTGCAGGCCTGGTATCCTTTGACGAGAAGGTTATCCTGATTGCCGGTGGCTATGACAAAAATATACCCTATGACGTTCTGGGCCCGGTAGTTTGCAGATGTGTAAAGAAACTTGTGCTCGTTGGTGCTACATCACCTAAAATCAAGGCTGCCGTTCTTGATTGCGAAGAGGAAATAAAGCCTGAGATTTTTGAGTTTGACGAATTTGAGGCTGCAATTCGAGGAGCATCTGCACTGGCACAGTCGGGTGACATTGTTATCATGTCTCCTGCAAGTGCCTCGTTTGATCTTTTTAAAAACTTTATGGAACGCGGTGAGCGTTTCAAAGAAATAGTAAATTCACTTTGAATGGAGTATTGATATGGAGCTTAGAGAGATAATTAAAGAATTTTCTGCTCTTTCTGCGCCTTCCGGCAGTGAAAC
>JAFYLI010000046.1 GCA_017537165.1 Oscillospiraceae bacterium
GTTGACGGAAACATTCCCTTCCGCAGCAGGACTCAGGTAGTAACGTTCTTCATCATCGCCCAAGCTTTCGACGTATTCATGCACAACGGTTTCTGCCGTCATACCAAGGAGAACGTAGGCATTGAAAGCGGCGACGTTACAAAAATGGAAAGCTTTGACGAATTCTACGCAGCCTTTGAAAAGCAGTTCAAATATCTGCTGAGCATGGCTGCTGAACGAAACAACGTAGAGCTCATCATCCAGCGAGACCTCTTCCCCGACCCCTTCCGCAGCGCACTTATGGAAAACGGCATAGCCGATGGCAAGGATCTGCTTGATAAACAGTTTGCCATAGAAAACTGCAGCTGTCTTGGCGCTGTCGGCGGAGTAAACGTAGGCGATGCCCTTTGCGCCGTAAAAAAGCTTATTTTTGACGAAAAGAAATACACTATGGCACAGCTTCTCACGGCTCTTGACGCTAACTGGGAAGGCTATGACAATATGCGCCGCGACTTTATTAAGGCCCCCAAATACGGCAATAACATTGACGAAGCTGACCTTATGGTAGCCAAGGTATACAAACTCTTTGCGGATACCTGCGCCGAAAATTCTACCGCCTATGGCGGACATGTTACCCCAAACGCAATTTCCATTTCCGCACACCAGCCCGGCGGTGCAGTTACCGGCGCTACTCCCGACGGACGCAAAAGCGGTGATATTCTTGCCGATGCCTCTCTTTCTCCCGATCATGGCAAGGACGTACGCGGCCCTATCGCCGTTTTCCAAAGCGCCATGAAGGTTGATCAGGATACCTATCAGGGCACCCTTATGAATATGAAGGTACATCCCACAGCCATCAAGACCGATGCCGACCTTATGAAACTTGGCAGCATGATAAAAACATATCTTACGCACGGCGGCAAGCACGTACAGTTCAACGTTGTCGACCGTGCTGTTATGGAGGATGCAAAACTTCACCCTGAGGATCACAGTGATCTTATAGTCCGCGTAGCAGGATATTCCGCTTACTTCACACGCCTTCCCGAATCCATTCAGGACGAGGTTATCAACCGCAGTCAGCAGCAATTTTAACGCTTCAAGTTTCCAAAAGGAGGATGAACATGAAAAGTAAGATTATAAAAATCGCGCTTTATATTCAATTGATTTTATCTGTCATACTTCTCTTACTTTTGATTCTTTCCGATTTCGGGCTTATTCTCCCCAGCGATAATTATTTCGCCCGAACGCTGCTACATTTCAGCACAATTCTTCTTATATTTTCTGCCGCTATTCAACTAAGAACCAGAAAAGAATAATGCATCTGTGACCATTCCCCAACGACAGCACTTTTGTTGTCATTGGGGATTTCACTTTGTTCACAGTAGCGCCTGCTTCGCATATTATATGGAGAGGATGCTTCCTCAATATTTAAATGGAGGTTTTTTGCGTGGCAACGTTTACTAATAAAGCTACACTTTCCTATAACGGCGGCACTGTAGATTCCAACACCGTTACAGGCGAACTTCTCGAAGTTTTGACTATAACCAAAACTGCCATCACCACAGAGTACACTGACGGCGACACCATAACCTATGCCGTTTCCCTTATCAACACGGGCGCTGTACCGTTGACTGCTCTTACCCTTACCGATGATCTCGGCGCGTATACCTTCGGCACCGCGACACTCGTACCGCTGACCTATGTTGCAGGTTCTGCAACATACTATGTGAACGGCGTTCTGCAGGCTGCACCCACCGTAACCACAACTTCTCCCCTAACCATCACCGGCATAACAATTCCTGCAGGCGGCAACGCTCTTCTTATATACGAAACTCAGGCAAACGGATTCGCCCCACCTGAAACCGGCGGCTCTATTACCAACACCGCAACAGCAGCCGGCGGCGGTATTGCAACTCCGATTTCCGACACCGCTGTAGTAACCGCCGAACAGCAGGCAGCCCTGACCATCAGCAAATCTCTCTACCCTGCTACTGTAACCGAGAACGGGCAGCTCACTTACACCTTCGTCGTAGAAAACACAGGCAACACTGCAGCCTTGGCCACCGATAACATTGTTGTTACCGACACCTTTACTCCCGTTCTTGATGCCATCACCGTAACGTACAACGGTACTGCATGGACTGCGGGTGTCAACTACACCTACGATACAACCACCGGTGCATTCGCCACACTTCCCGGGCAGATCACCGTTCCTGCCGCCACCTACACTCAAAATCCGGACGGCAGCTACACCGTTACTCCCGGCACCGCCGTTCTTACCGTCACCGGCACCGTATAACACTTCCCAATGCGCCAAAGTCCGCCAAACCATACGGTTTGGCGGACTTTTCATATCAATATACCATTGCAATGATCTATTTCATGCTGGATTATCTGCGCAGTCCATCCTTCAAAAGTTTTCAAACGAACCTGAAATGCTTCGTTTTGGTACTGCACCTTAATAGACTTGAAGCGCTTTGCCTTTCGCACACCGCTAAGGGACAAGCAGCCTTCTTCCGTTTCATAAACCCCCGAGCACTTGACTATCTCAGGATTAAACATCAGCATTGCTTTTCCATCGTTATCAAAAACAATTATACGCTTGAGCTGGCCTATCATATTTGCAGCCATTCCGACACATCCCGCTCTATTGGCCTCCAGAGTATCGAGAAGATCCTGACCAATAGCCAAATCTTCAACCGTTGCAGGCACAGATTTGCGGGCAAGGAACAGCGGATCTTTCATTATTTCTCTTACCAACACTATCACCTCTTTGGGATATTTTACACCCCTGCAAGGCTTAAATCAAGCGCAGAATCTATGCTTGCCGATTTTACAAATAAGAGGTCGCGACCATATCCAGCTGCTTGTGGCTGTATCCGGGTTAAAATAGTATATTGCGCCACCCGAGGGATCCCATCCGTTTATTGCGTCACGTGCAGCGCGATAAGCACTGTCGGCAACGGGCTCGTTGAACTGACCGTCTGTAATGCAGGTAAACGCTCCGGCCTGATATATAACCCCCGAGAGCGTATTGGGAAACGACGGATGCTCCATACGGTTTAGTACCACCGCACCTACTGCCACCTGCCCCGTATAGGGTTCACCTCTTGCTTCTGCAGAAATCAAACGAGCCAGCAAATTCACATCCACGCTGCTCTGTGAACTGCCTCCGGAAATCCCCAATGCACTCAACGTACGGCTGCCGCAGATACCATCTGCCGTAAGTCCGTTATTGCGCTGAAATTTTTTCACAGCTTCTACCGTACGGCTGCCGTAAATTCCGTCTACGGCATAATTATAGTAACCCCAATTTGTAAGTTTCTGCTGTATCTGTCTGACAGTAGAGCCCGTGGAGCCTTGCTTATAAACCGCAGCCTCAGCACTCTGCCTGAACAGCATGATAGCAAATATGTTCACAAGGATAAGAACTCCCACATAATAGCATATTCTTTTTCTGCTTGTCATAAAGAAAATCCTCCGTACAACACTTTCATCAGTATTGTACGGAGGATTTATTAATCATATTCTATGAAAAATTCGGAATTAAAGAGAGCGACTGTCTCTCTGCTCGGTGATCTTTGCAACGAACTCATCGAGAGTCATGGTGCCCTGATCGCCGCCCTCACGGGTTCTAACAGCGATGGTACCTGCCTCAGCTTCCTTATCGCCAACAACCAGCATATAAGGAATCTTCTGTACCTGAGCCTCACGGATCTTATAGCCGATCTTCTCATTTCTTACGTCGGTCTCAACGCGGAATCCCTTAGCATCCAGCTCGGCAGCGATCTTCTCTGCGTACTCGCGGCTTCTGTCGGTAATGGGCATAACCTTGAGCTGTACGGGAGCCAGCCAGAAGGGGAATGCGCCTGCAAAATGCTCGGTGATAACGCCGATGAATCGCTCGATGGAGCCGAGAACAACGCGGTGGATCATAACGGGACGATGCTTCTCGCCGTCTGCACCGATGTACTCAAGGTCGAAACGCTCGGGCATCTGGAAGTCAAGCTGAATGGTACCGCACTGCCAGGTTCTGCCGATGGAGTCCTGCAGATGGAAGTCCAGCTTGGGGCCGTAGAATGCGCCGTCGCCTTCGTTGAGCTCGTATTCCTTGCCCATATCGGTGATAGCATTTTTCAGGGTATCCTGAGCGAATTCCCAATCAGCCAGCTCACCGATGTGATCCTCGGGCATGGTGGACAGCTCGATCTTATACTGCAGACCGAACTTGGAATAAACTTCGTCAAAGAGCTTTACTACGTTCTGGATTTCGTCCTTCATCTGATCGCGGGTCATAAAGATGTGAGAGTCATCCTGAGTGAAGCAGCGTACACGGAACAGACCGTGGAGAGCACCGGAAAGCTCATGTCTGTGAACCAGACCAAGCTCAGCAGCACGGATGGGCAGTTCCTTATAGGAGTGGGGCTCCAGCTTATAAACCAGCATACCACCGGGGCAGTTCATGGGCTTAACTGCAAAGGGTTCCTCGTCGATGAGGGTGGTATACATATTGTCCTTATAGTGATCCCAGTGGCCGCTGCGGTGCCAAAGATCCTGATTGAGGATGATGGGAGTGGAAATTTCAACGTAGCCGTAACGCTTGTGAACCTCGCGCCAGTACTCAAGCAGAGTGTTGCGCAACTTCATGCCCTTGGGCAGGAAGAAGGGGAAGCCGGGGCCTTCCTCGAGAAGAGCAAAGAGACCGAGCTCCTTGCCAAGCTTTCTGTGGTCGCGCTTCTTGGCTTCTTCAATACGCTGCAGGTACTCTTCAAGCTCTTCCTTCTTCTGGAAGCAAGTACCGTATATACGCTGGAGCATCTTTCTGTTGGAGTCACCGCGCCAGTAAGCACCGGTGCAGCTGGTCAGCTTGAAAGCATTGCCCTTTACGCGGCCGGTGTTATCGAGGTGGGGGCCTGCGCAGAGGTCGGTGAAGTCGCCCTGCTTATAGAAGCTGATAACAGCGTCTTCGGGAAGATCCTGAATAAGCTCTACCTTATAGGGCTCATCCTTTTCCTGCATGA
>JAFYLI010000047.1 GCA_017537165.1 Oscillospiraceae bacterium
AATGGAAGCATAATTATATCGCCCGCATCTGCACAGCCCTGCAGATGCGGGCTTTTTTGCACGCTCCCCTCTTTACAAACTGCCTGCGTTCCATTATAATAAATTGTTACAAATGGTATTATTTTCAGAAAAGCAGGTGAGTATAGTGGCTGAACGTTTCAATGAAATATTGTCCCGACTGCGCCGTGAAAAAGGCGTAAGCCAGCGTGAGGCCGCTGCCGCGCTGGGCATATCTCAGGCGCTGCTCTCTCATTATGAGAAGGGCGTCCGTGAGCCGGGTCTTGCATTTTTGGCGCTGGCCTGCGAATACTACGGCGTATCTGCCGACTACATTCTCGGCCGCAGCGCCTATCGGCAGAAGCTTGATTTCAGTCAGGAGCAGGTAAACGGCGGCAAGCTGTTTTTCGAGAGTATAACAGAACTGGCGCAAGCTGCCTTCACCCTTGAGAATGAGACCGATCAGCAGCGTATGGCATCCCTGCTCTCCGCAATGCTTTACAGCCTTTCCCCCGCAGACTCAGCGGAAAGCAAGGCAAAAACCGAACTGCTCGGCGCGCTTATATCCCTGCGCCGCGCCCAGCTGACTTCCGCGCTGGAAACTGCCGGATTTACCCTCCCCGAGGAACTGCGCTGCCGCACCGAAGAAGAACTTTCCATGCTTTTTGATAAATGAGGTAAAGACACGATGATAGAACAGTCTAAAATAAGAAATTTCTCCATTATCGCGCATATCGACCACGGCAAGAGCACCCTTGCAGACCGTCTGCTGGAAAAGTGCAACGCCGTTGACCCCCGCCTTATGGAAAACCAGCTCCTTGACAACATGGATTTGGAGCGCGAGCGCGGCATTACCATAAAAGCCCGCGCCGTAGGTCTTACCTATCAGGCCGAAGACGGCGAGTACTACACTCTTAACCTTATCGACACTCCCGGCCACGTCGACTTCAACTACGAAGTTTCCCGCAGCCTTGCTGCCTGCGAAGGCGCAGTACTGGTCGTTGATGCCCGTCAGGGCACTGAGGCACAGACCCTCGCCAACGCATACCTTGCGCTGGACAACAACCTTGAAATACTGCCCGTTGTCAACAAAATCGACCTGCCCGGTGCAGATCCCCAGAAGGTCAAGAACGAGATCGAGGACATCATCGGCATCCCCGCCCTTGACGCACCCGAAATCTCTGCAAAGCTGGGTCTTAACATTGAAGCCGTTCTTGAGGACATTGTAAAGAACGTGCCCGCACCCAAGGGTGATCCCAAGGCTCCCCTCAAGGCACTTATCTTCGACAGCCAGTATGACAGCTTTGTTGGCGTTATCGTTTATCTGCGTGTCAAGGACGGCACCATCCGCCCCGGTATGGACGTAAAGATGATGGCTTCCGGCGCGGTTTATAAGGTAGTCGAGGTCGGCCACCTGCGTCCCGTTGGTATGGAGCCCTGCAAAGAGCTCGCCGCCGGCGACGTTGGCTACTTCACCGCCAGCATCAAGAGCGTATCCGACACTCAGCCCGGCGACACCGTTACCGGCAACGATAACCCCGCATCCGAGCCTCTGCCCGGTTACCGTCCCGCCCAGCCCATGGTTTATTCCGGTATCTACCCTGCCGACGGCGCACGTTATCCCGACCTGCGCGACGCGCTCGACAGACTCAAACTTAACGATGCCGCTCTTTCCTTCGAGCCCGAATCTTCTGCCGCGCTCGGCTTTGGTTTCCGCTGCGGCTTCCTCGGTCTGCTCCACATGGAAATAATTCAGGAGCGTCTTGAGCGCGAATTCAACCTTGATCTTATAACCACCGCTCCCAGCGTTATCTATAAGGTAATCAAGACCGACGGCGAGACCGTAATGATAGATAACCCCCTCAACTACCCCGACCCCTCCATCATCGACTGGGCCGAGGAGCCTTTCGTAAAGGCATCCATCATGACCCCCACCGAATACGTGGGCAACATCATGGATCTGTGTCAGGATCGCCGCGGTGAGTTCAAGGACATGGTATATCTGGATTCCGAACGCGTTGAGCTGCACTACCATATGCCCCTCAACGAGATAATCTACGACTTCTTTGACGCTCTCAAGTCCCGCACCAAGGGTTACGCATCTCTTGACTATGAACTTGAAGAATACCGTCAGTCCGAGCTTGTCAAGCTGGATATTCTCCTCAACGGCGATGTTGTGGACGCACTTTCTTTCATCGTTCACAAGGAAAAGGCATACGCCCGCGGACGCCGCATTGCAGAAAAGCTCAAGGAACATATTCCGCGCCAGATGTTCGAAGTCCCCGTACAGGCAGCCATCGGCGGCAAGGTCATTGCCCGCGAGACCATCAAGGCCATGCGCAAGGACGTTCTCGCCAAGTGCTACGGCGGCGACATCACCAGAAAGAAGAAGCTGCTTGAAAAGCAGAAGGAAGGTAAAAAGCGTATGCGCAGCCTCGGCAGCGTATCCGTTCCTCAGGAAGCCTTCATGGCAGTTCTCCGTCTGGACGAGTAAACTTTATAAAAACGGCAAAAGCCGAAGGAACGATTGGTTCCTTCGGCTTTTCTTATTTTCTTCTGCTTTTGGGGGTTCCGAGAATTTCGGAAAGGACTATTGCCCGCTTCCAGCTCATCCCCTGCGCCTCTCTTTTTGCATGTACGGCACGTATCTCCGCATCGTCGAGAGCCTCGGCGAGCTCATTTTTCTGATTTCTTACCCGCTCAAGCTCCTTTTCGACGGCATTAAGCTCTGCCTTCAGGCGTTCGTAATCGCGGTGCTCCACATGGGGATCGTAGCCTTCTTCGTCCTCGGCGGGCATTCCCGCGAAACTGCGCACCATCTGCACCGCCTGCCGCAGATCCAATGCTGCCGCGCGGGGCGACATATCGGGGCGCTTCATTACTGCTTCTCCTCTTCCTTAGCAATAGCCTTACGCATATCGGTATCGGAGATCACGTTCTGCATGTTGTAATAGTCCATTACGCCCAGCTTGCCGCTGCGGAGAGCCTCAGCCATTGCGCGGGGAACGTCTGCCTCGGCCTCAACGACCTTGGCGCGCATTTCCTGAACGGAGGCCTTCATTTCCTGCTCGCGGGCAACTGCCATTGCGCGAAGCTCCTCAGCCTTTGCCTGAGCAATGCGCTTATCGGCTTCGGCCTGATCGGTCTGCAGCTGAGCGCCTACGTTACGGCCAACGTCAATATCCGCGATGTCGATGGAGAGGATCTCAAAAGCGGTACCTGCCTCAAGGCCCTTGCTGAGAACGGTACGGGATATCTTATCGGGGTTCTCAAGAACTTCCTTATGGCTCTCGGCAGAGCCGATGGTGGTAACGATACCCTCGCCTACACGGGCGATGATGGTCTGCTCGCCTGCACCACCGACCAGACGGTCGATATTGGCGCGAACGGTTACCTTAGCCTTGGCGCGCAGCTCGATGCCATCCTTGGCAACAGCGGCAACAACGGGAGTTTCGATCACCTTGGGGTTAACGCTCATCTGTACGGCCTCAAGAACATCGCGGCCTGCAAGGTCGATGGCTGCGGCACGCTCAAATTCCAGACCGATATCTGCTCTCTGAGCAGCGATAAGAGAGTTTACCACGCGGTCTACGTTACCGCCTGCCAGATAGTGAGCTTCCAGCTTGTTGATGGAGATATCAAGACCTGCCTTGCTGGCCTTGATCATGGCAGTAACTATTCTTGCAGGGACAACTCGGCGCATGCGCATACCGACCAGCGTCCATACACTGATTTTCACGTTGGCTGCCAGTGCGCTTATCCACAGCGTAACGGGAACGAAATGGAAAAACAGCGCAAGAAATACGACTACGATGGCAATGACTACAATAATTGCGTAAAATTCCGGCATAACTTATTTTCCTTTCTGTAAATAAATATATTTATATTGCTTTGACTACTATTCTGTTGCCGCTGACTTCAACTACCTCAACGTCAGCGCCACTTTCGACAAAACCGCCTTGTGAAACTACGTCTACACGCTTGCCGTCCAGTTCTGCAGCACCTGCAGGACGAAGTTCGGTAACGGTCTTACCCTGCTTGCCAAGGTATCCGCTCTTATCCGAGCCTCCGGTATAGCCGGACTCTTTGTCGGTAGATTCTTTCAGCATAAGGTTTCCGGGCAGCTTGCCTTTAGATATAAGTGCTATGGATATAACAGCAAGGATGGCCACTATAACGGCAACGATACCCGTCATAATAAGGCCCTGAGTGATGGTCTTTGCTGTGATGAAAATATCAACTACAAGACAGATCAGTCCCAAACCGCCTGCAACACCAAATCCGGGTGTGCACACTTCTATAATCAGCAGGATCATGCCCAGTGCAAAAATTCCCGCAGACAGAACCGATACATTCTGAATAAGCTCCATAAATTCCATGTTGACCTCCTTCCTGCCGCTTCTGCGGCATTAATGCTCTTGCTTTTATAAAAAGGGCAGGGTACTGCTGTGCCCCGCCCTTTAATTCCAATGTTAGTGATGATGGTGCTCGTGATCATGGTCATGGCAGCCGCACTCGCAGTGCTCATCGTGATGGTGATGATGCTCATGCTCGTGGTCATGGCAGCCGCACTCGCAGTGCTCATCGTGGTGATGATGATGCTCATGCTCGTGGTCATGGCAGCCGCACTCGCAGTGCTCATCGTGGTGATGATGATGCTCATGCTCGTGGTCATGGCA
>JAFYLI010000048.1 GCA_017537165.1 Oscillospiraceae bacterium
CGGTCTCGTAATGGGTCCCATCGTCAGCTCCAAGAGCGTTGGTAAAGACTTCATGGCCGCCATGAAAACCCTCGTCGGCGGCGAGATAGCAGACTACACCGATCTGCTCACCGAGGCAAGACAGATCGCCACCAAGCGCATGGTGGACGAGGCTGAAGCCATGGGCGCGGACGCTATCCTGAACGTCCGTTTCGGCTCCTCCTCCGTTATGCAGAGCGCAGCCGAGGTCGTTGCCTACGGAACCGCTGTAAAATTCAAGTAAACGCGGAATATTCCTACAAAATTTTTAACAATTTATAATATTACTATGGTAATTTCATAGTTTTTATTATAGAATATTCGAAAGGCTTCCATAAGCCACGAAAATCGCAGAAAAGAAGAAATAATATAAATAAAAATCAGAAAGGAATTTGATCATGAGCGAAGAAAAGAAGTTCAATCTCACCACGGCTCAGGCCTATGAAACCGCAGGCACCAAGTACATCCTCACCGAGGAAGACAAGGCCAACAGCAA
The DNA here is from genome assembly GCA_017537165.1 of Oscillospiraceae bacterium. Taxonomy (GTDB): domain Bacteria; phylum Bacillota; class Clostridia; order Oscillospirales; family Oscillospiraceae; genus RGIG6375. The sequence goes on from JAFYLI010000048.1 coordinate 515, forward strand.
GTTCGGCAAGCTGGTTTTCGAATTCCCCCAGGAGCGCAACGAAGTAGTTGCTGAAGGCGATCCCGAAGATTTCGTTGTTAAGCCTCAGGCTTATTTCCGCGGCGCCAGCCAGATCCCCGGCTCCGAGTTCAACCAGAGCTATCAGATCTTCGTAAAGCCCTTCTTCCTCGACCGCGTACAGCATCGCCACGTCAAGGACGAGTTCCTCGTATTCCTCGGCGCTTCCTTCCCCAACGTATTCGACTTCGATGCTAAGATCGAGTTCACCCTCGGCAAGGGCGATGAGGCTGAGACCTACATAATCGACAAGCCCACCATCATCCGTATCCCCGCCGGCGTATATCACTGCCCCCTGAACTTCAAGGAAGTCAACAAGCCCGTTCTCTTCCTCGCCACCCTCTTCACTCCCATGTTCGGCGGCGTATATGATCTGCCCGACGGCAAGACCATGGAAATGTACTACAACGGCCCCGTTCCCTGCAAGTACAATCCCGACAAGAAGTGCGACACCTGCGGCAAGTGCCTCCAGGAGACCTGGGAAAAGTAATAAACCGACTTTAAGGCAGCAGGTATCCCCTGCTGCCTTTTTCTTTAGAAAGGAGCTATCTCAATGCAGGAAAAATACGAAAAGCTATTTTATGAATTTACCCCCGAAGATACCAAGTGGGGCGACGTATGCGTAAATCCTCAGGCATATTTCCGCGGCGCTGCTCACATGCCCGGCGCTACCATGAGCTGCGGTTTCCAGGTTTTCAAGAAGCCCATTCTCCTTCAGGCAGAGGCTCACTTCCACCCCTGCGATGAGGATCTGGTTTTCCTCGGCGGCAAGCTGCCCGACGTTTTCTCCTCCTTCGACGCTGAGATCCATTTCTACATGGGCCCCACTCCCGACACCATGGAGAAGATAGTAATCACCGAGCCCACCATCATCAAGGTCCCCAAGAACTACTGGCACGGCCCTCTGCACTTCGTCCGTGTGGATAAGCCCATGCTGTTCCAGGCCGTTATGTTCTCCGGTAACTTCGAATCCGTTGAGCTGGTTGAATATCCCGACGGCCGTCAGGAATACATCTACTCCGGCGACCAGACCAGAAAGTGCGTTCTTGATACTTCCAAGGCCTGCACCTACTGCGGCGAATGCTTCGTGGATCCTTCCAAGGTTCCCGCAAAGCCCTACACCAACGTTAAGTTCTCCGCAATCAACGAGGACGGCGTAGCTCTCTATTCCGAGAAGGGCGCATACGACGATACCAAGGCAGTTTCTTCCCTCAATGCCGTTGTTCGCCCCGGCTACACCACCATCTCCTATTCCGATGCCACCACTCTCATTGCTCCCAAGCCCGCTCTCACCGCAGAGACCTCCAAGCTTGTTCTTGCAATGCCCAAGGAAGAGACCAAGTGGGGCGACTGGTGTCCCTCTCCTCAGGCCTACTTCCGCGGCGACATCTACATGGAAGATGCCAACTACAACATCGGCTGGCAGATCTTCGCAGGCGCCAACAACACCGAGGCACCTCACTTCCATCAGGGCGTTGACGAATACATATTCTTCATGGGCTCCGATCCCGAGAACTTCTTCGACTTCGATTGCGATATCGACTTCGCTATCGGCGACGATCCCGACCACATGGAGCACAGAAAGATAACCAAGCCCACCGTAGTCCGCATTCCTCCCACGGTATGGCACTGCCCCATCCTCTTCCGCAAGGTGAACAAGCCCGTTATGTTCCAGGCAGCTTTCATGCACGGAACCTGGGGCACCATCACCCGCAACGAGGGCGGCAGCGGCAACGGCTTCTTCGAAAGCAAGTACACCTACGAGTACATGGGCGACAACGTCCGTTACTGCCGTTACAACGATAAGAAGCGCTGCAACATCTGCGGCGCCTGCTTCGGCAACATCGAGATCAAGGAAGACTGATTTCAACTATCCAAATGACGCACCTTCGGGTGCGTCATTTTTTATGCCGTATATATCCCCGCCTTTCGGAATAAACTCTCTTAAAAAGGAGGCGGACATATGGATAAAAAACTTCGCAATTCACAGATAGTCGGCTTTATTTTCACGGCGGCAGTGGGCACTCTTCTTCATTTCCTCTACGATTGGAGCGGTGCTAACCCCATAATCGCCCTCATTTCGGGAGTAAACGAGTCCACTTGGGAGCATATGAAGCTGCTCTTCGTACCGCTTTTCGTATTTGCACTCATAGAATACCGCTTTATCGGCAAATCCCACGAAGACTATTGGTGCATAAAACTGACGGGCACGCTTCTCGGTCTGCTGCTCATCCCCGCGCTGTATTACGGCTACACGGGCGCTTTCGGTGTTTCCGTGGATTGGTTCAACATTTCCATCTTCTACATCACCGATGCGGCGGTTTTCCTTTGGGAGAGTGCGCACACAGGCCGCAGGGAGACTTGCCTGAGTCCAAAGCTTTGCTTTGCCGTTCTCATAATTATCGCCATAGCCTTTGCCGTCTTCACCTTCGCACCGCCCCACATTCCTCTCTTCCGCGATCCGATCACGCTTAAGTACGGGAGAGTATAAATTTCGGCGTGTTTTTCACCTTGCGCATTGCAGTTGCCATTTACTGTGGTGTATAATGTATGCAAAAGATTTCAAAGGGAGGAACACAAATGGAATACACTCGCATTTCTAAATATTACGCGGGCTGCGACGGCACCAAGCTGGCCGTTGACCTTTACCGCCCCGCATGTGAGGACAAAGCGCCCGTCCTCTTCCAGTGCGGCTACATGGATCGCCGCCAAAACTTTGAGTTCAACAAAGCGTCCTTTGAGCGCTTTATTGATGCGGGTTACGCCATCGCACTTGTTGAGCCCCGCGGACACGGCGCAAGCTACGGCGTAAGCGAAGGCTTTTTCAGCGAAAAGGATGCAAAGGATCTGGCGGTGCTCATCGACACCATAGCAGCCGAGGATTGGTGCAGCGGCAAGGCGGGTATGTTCGGCGGCTCCAACATGGGCCACATACAGCATCTCGTTCTGGCGCAGCAGCCCAAGCGTCTTTTCGCCTCCGCTCCCTGCGATTGCCACGTTGATCTCTATTATCAGAACTTCACCAACGGCGCATCCGCACTTCCCCGCATGCGCAATCATCATAGCCTCGATCCCAATATCGGCACTCCCGTGGACGAGGATCCCGCTCCCGATTATCCGCTGGCCCACGAGGCGCTGGACTGCCACAAGATGAACCTCGGTTTCCTTGAGCAGCACCTGCCCCAGATGTGCCGCGACACCGTTAACCCCAAGATAGGCTACGCTCCCAACATGGTCATCCCCGTATGGCAGCACATGAAGAAGGTTCGCCACGGCCACACCGCCGTTTACCACAACGGTGCATGGTTTGACCCCGGCTGCACCTCGGCAATGATAGCCCTCAACGATTGGGGCGGCAAGGCCGTTCTTGGCCCTTGGCGCCATTGCGAAATTTATCGCGGCGGCAGCGACTATCCCAACGGCAAATTCGATTGGGTAGCCGAGCATCTCCATTTCTTTGATGCCGAGCTGCGCGGCGCGGCTAACACTTCCGCGTCCGAGCCTCCTCTTTACTACTACACCATCGGCGCTCCCGAGGGCGAGGAGTGGCGCTACGCCGCCGACCTGCCTCTTGACACCCAGACCATGCCCGAGCTTAAGTTCACCGCCCTTGGCGGCATGAGCGAAAGCGAGGTCGAAGCAGGCAGCGTCAGCTACGTTACCCGCGAGGACGTTTCCCTCTTCGGCGGATTCGGCCGCCTCAACCGCCGCATCGACACTCCCATGAACGAGAATGACGCAAAGTGCCTTTGCTTTGACAGCGACGTTCTCGAAGGCGACGTGGAGATAACCGGTGTTCCCGTGCTGGACGTATACCTTTCTTCCACCCACACCGATTGCAACATTATCGCGGCCCTTGAAGAAGTGCTGCCCGACGGCACCAGCCGCTACATAACCGACGGCGCAATGCGCGCCTCCCACATGAAAACTCAGCGCGGCACGCCCCGCGACACTCTGAACATCCCCTATCACCCCGGCCTTACTGCTGATATGACCGAGTTGAGAGCAGGCGCGCCCAATCTGCTCAGCTTCAACCTCGAAGGCACCAGCTATATTGCCCACAAGGGCTCCAAGCTCCGCATCGCCCTCGCTTTCGGCGGCTGCGGCTTTGACCAGCCCGAGGGTTTCCCCGAAGAGGCACCCACCATCACCGTATACACCGGCGGAGCAGCCGCCTCCCTTCTCCGTCTGCCCGTTATCGCCCCCACCGTCAGCCGCTTTGTCGGCGAGCTGGAAGGCAAAACGGCAGCTGTTTACGCCTTCAAGCGCGCCGTTTATATTGAGCGCGAGGGCCGCATGTGGGAGAAGTTCCCCTGCCTGCAGGTTTACCCCAAGGGCGACGAGGTTATCTTCGTTACCGAAAAGTTCACCGCTGTCCGCTCTACTATAGGCGGCAGCATGCAGCTTACTGTTGAAGCACTTGGCTTTAAGGGTGAGGGCAAGATTCCCGCCACCGTAACCTTGGGCGAAAAGAGCTGGGAGCGCAAGGAAAACATTCCCGCCTTCTTCCGCTCCCGCCTTGTAAAACCCACCTTCCGCAACGTTTGGGTAGCAAGCGTTCCCATTCCCAAGGAAGTTCCCGGTCAGATGAATCCCCAGCCTTTCAACACTCTCGACCTTTTTATGAACATCATGCTTCCCGACGGCGGCGCGGATAAGTCCAAGCGCTGGCCCTGCGTGGTCAACGTCCACGGCTTTGGCGGCAGCCCTAACACCGCTGACCCGATCTGTAACGATTTCCTTGCCCGCGGCATAGCCGTCGCAACCGTGGATTACCGCCTTGAGCCCCCCAGCCTGTGGCCCGCCAGCGATGACGACACCAGAGGCTGCATCCGCTGCCTGAAGGCCCGCGCCGACGAATTCTGTCTTGACCCCCGGCGTTTTGCCATTCTCGGCGGCTCCATGGGCGGTCAGCTTGCAGCCATGATATGCGCAGCCAACGGCGATCCCGCCATTGAGGGCAGCATCGGCGGCAACACCGAGCAGACCAGCAGCGTAAAGGTAGGCGCAGCATACTTCGCCCCCACCGACTATTTCGGCTTCGGCGACGACTGCGCAGCCGTATGGCCCAATCAGCCCGAAAAGGTAGCAAACTGCGACTCACCCTACGCGCCCATTGCCTCTATGACCGGCTACGTTGGCCCCGGCAAGGGTCTTGGCGACATTAAGGCACACCTCTTCGACAGCGACCCAAAGTACAGAGAGCTTATAGAGCTTGTCCGCGACATCAGCCCCATAAGCCACGTTACCGAAAACAGCGCTCCCTGCGCTTTTGTTCACGGCATCTTCGACTGCGGCATTCAGGTCCCCATGGGCCAGAGCATCCGCATGTTTGAGGCATACACCCGCAAGGGTGTAAAGAGCCTGCTGCTCTGCAACAATCTCGGCGTTTACGGCGACGATCCCGAAGTACGCGGCGCCGTTGCTGAATTTATCGCATCCAGAATCTGATTTTACCGATACAAAAACAGACCCGACAGCCAAAGCTGTCGGGTCTGAATCTTTTTATGGGATTTATCCGAGGATCTCCTTGATGATAAAGGCCATATCCTTGGTCATCTCGCCCGGATGGTCGGCGGCATACAGCGCACCGTCGCACTCGGTAACGAAGAGGTTGTAGACCTGCTGGGCAAACCAGCGCAGGTCAACGCAGAGGACGCCGTCCTTCTGCTTTGCGGGCATGAACATGGACTCGAGGAAGCCGTTGCGCAGGCAGGCAACGCTCTCCATGACTATCTCAAGTTCTTCGCAGCCGGTATTGATGATAGCGCCCTTACCGTCCTGAGTAAGCTCCACCTTTGCGCCGAAGAGGGGTTCCAGCGCGCTTACGGGAACGTAAAGATCTCGCTTTACCTCGTCCATCTGATGGGTGCCGAAGTTGAAGTCCAGCAAAGACTCTGTGGTAACGGGAGCCTCAAGGCGTACCTTCTTATTATTGACGTAGGCATACTCAGCGCCCACGCAAAGAGCGATCGCGCCCGTGTCGCCCTTGGTGTACTCGGTATCGCGGCAGGTAACGCTGCCGTCGGGATTGCGTCGGGCACCCTTGAACAGAGTTTCCCACGCCCACTGGGCATCGTCCAGAGTCTGGCCGTGGCCGCGGTGCTTCACATCGCGGTAGACCAGATTTGCCTTCTTGCCCGAATAGAACGCGAAGTTATTCACGCCGCGGATTGCAAGGCGGGGCAGCTCGTCGCACTCATTGACCTGCATCCAGAATCTGCGGTTAGCCGCATTGATATCCTGACGGGTATAGTTCTCTCTGCCTTCGGGAACGGAAACTGCTATATCGTCCAGCTCGCCGCGAACCTGATAGAGAGGAACGGGGCACTTATAGCCGCGCAGGCTGCCGTCTTCGTTGAACAGAGCCACCTCGGGAGAGGGGCCTGCGGTGCTGTCGGCAGCGGCAAGGAGGTTGCCGCAGACGCGGGAGAACATCATGGTCATGATGTCACCCATGGACATACCCTGCATATAGATACGGCTCTCGTCGATATTATATTTCTTCTTCATCTCTTCGATGAGGGCCTTGACGAACTTGATGTGGTGATTTTCTTCACTTGCTCTGCCGTCGTCGGTACCCTTGAAGATATTCAGCATATCGGCGCGACCGCCGCCTGTGCTGGGACTATACTCGGCAAGCC
>JAFYLI010000049.1 GCA_017537165.1 Oscillospiraceae bacterium
GCAAGCTATTGAGCTTGCGGTCTAACCTGCTTACAGCCTGCTGCAGAGCAATTTTGTTTCAAATCGAGGCGATTTTTCGCAGTGCTACTTTGTGTATCACAAGAAAAAGCAACGATGAGTTGGAACAAAAGGGCCTGCTGCAGGGCTATGTTTTTTTGTTGGGAGCTGCCTTAACGTGTTGCCCTGTTTTTTATATCTTTGTAAGCACACCGTCACGGACACGGTATACCTCGTCCGCCATGTCCGACACCTCCTGATCGTGGGTGACGACAATGACACAGTAGCCCTTTTCGTGGGCAAGAGCGCGAAGTATCTCGATAACGTTCTCCGTGTTTGCCGCGTCCAGATTGCCCGTGGGTTCATCGGCAAGAAGTGTCTTCGCGCCGCCGGCAAGGGCGCGGGCTATAGCCACGCGCTGCTGTTCGCCGCCCGAAAGGTTGGCAGGAAAACGGTTATGCTTCTCCGCGCTTATTCCCACGCTTTCCAGCAGAGGTTTAGCACGTTCCCGCGCAGCCTTTGGATGCACTCCGCAAAGCTCCATAGGGTAGCATACATTTTCCGTAACCGTCATCAGCGGGAACAGGTGAAATGCCTGAAAGATCATGGAAATATCCTCGCGGCGGTAACGGTCGAGATCCATCTCGTCAAGACTCTTGCCGCAGAAAAGCACTTCGCCCTCGGTTGGCAGATCAAGGCCTGCCAGCATGGACAGCAGCGTGGACTTGCCGCTGCCCGAGGGGCCGATGATGGCGTAGAATCTGCCTTCCTCAAACTCGCAGGACACGTTGTTCACAGCCGGCTTTTCCGCGCCGCGGTAGGTATATGACACGTTTTTAAGCTCAATATTAGCCATGTTTCCCCTCCTTACTCTTTAACCTGCAGCAATTCAAGCACCTTGCGTTTGGTTACCGAGATTGACGCGGCGGTGGAACTGCTTGCACAGAACACGAAATGAGCACTGAGATATACCAGCAGTATGCCTGCCACATCATAAAGTTCCCTTCCCTTGACCGCAGCAAGAGATGCCGCCGCCAGCACAAGACCGAGAAGACAGAGCATTATCTGCTCCAATGTGAGCATGACCCTCGTCCTACGCTTCGTGGTGCCCAGTATGCGCAGCAGGGCGGCCTCCTTGGCGCTCTGCAGAATTATTATGCCCGGGAGAACGCCGCCGAGGAGTATTGCCACGGCGAAGGCTATGGGATAGAGCAGTTCGATAAGTCTGTAGGTTTGATAAATGCGGTCTGCCTCTTCCGTCTCCATGGACAGCATAGCCGTTGTTCCGTTGAGCTGACGCTCGGCGTAAGCGCGGAAATTCAGAGCCTCGTGGTAGTTGTTGAGGGTATACTCTGCAATATCCAACTGCATAGAAAGGCCCACGATAATTGCATAGCTCTCCCACATTCTCACGGGCAGATACACGCGGGACAGATCGTCGTCCGCAATGCCCGCGACTGTGGGCTTTGCGGTGGTGTCATGATATATCTTCATAGCCTCTTCTTCGGTAAGCTGTGTGGAACTGCCGGAATAAATGTTTGCGAGACGGTCTTGTCGGCAAAGCTCTATTTTATCGCCAATGGATACGCCCAGCTTTTCCGCAAGGTCGCGAGAAATGACACAGTAGATGGAATTTTTGCTAAGAATGTCCATACCGACTCCATCTCTGAACTCGATCTCCGAAGGGCAGACACGGGACAGGTCATTGCTGAAAATAACCGTATTGGGTACGAAATTCGACTCGCAGTAGGTGTCGATGTATTCGTAATATCCGCCGCTGACATACTTGCTGTCCGCTACCTCCAGAGCCTTCGTATAGGAAAATCCGTTTACGAAGCGCGGGAGAATTTCTATGCTTCGGTAAAGCTCGCCGTAGGTCTGCCGCATGACGGTAAAGAATCCCATGGCAAAGCAAAGCACCAATGCCAACAACAGAGCCAGCAGGGATTTCAGTCCGGTGCGCCGCATATGCCGCCATATATACCGCAGCGTGTGCCACGGTGCGGTACCTTTTCGGTATTCGGGCGGCTCCAGCGCCAGCAGTTTGCTGCGGGAGAACTCCACCGGAGGAGTGTCCGCCGCTCTCAGTGCAGGTTTCGGAACACCGCGGTTCGTGCTGTCCTGCAAAAGGGCCAGCGGCGGACGCGTTGCAAGGAAACGCAGACTCAGGGCGGAGATAAGCATAAGCAGAACGACGCTGCAGAGAACGCCGAAGACTATTCCGCCCACGGGCAGGGATAGGTCGGGTGTGAGCCCGAGCTCGGCAAACTCAGCGTAGTTCTTCTCCGTAACGCGGCGGGTATACATCACCGCCGCTGCGCTACCGATGGCTATGGCAACAACGGAAAGGCAGAGTAGAGGGAACAGCAGTGTCTTTACCGCTGCGGGGGTGGGGCAGCCAAGCGCGCGCATTACGGCGAATTCCTTCTTTTTGCGAAGGATGAACAGATACACAGTCAGCCACAGAGCCAGCACTGCGGCGGTGGCGAAGGCGGCCAGTTTGAGTCCCGAGAGCTTGCCTGCCTGCAGTAGCTGACGCTCAACAGCGGGCCAGCCGCCGTCGTAGAAAGCCACTGTGTAGCCCATTGCCTCCAGTTCGTCGGTGTATTCCTCTTTGAATGCCATTATGCTGCCGGCGTCGGGAATAACGAAACTTATTTCGCCCGGCTTGAACGCATGCTCTGCCAACACTTCCTCGGAAACAGTGAGGAAGGATTGGGGCACGAATACGGTGTTGTCGCTGTAGGCGTAGAAAAGCTCCTTGTCGGAAAGTTTGCCCAGCCCCGCTTCAAAGAACGTGCCAACTATCTCGAATTCCTGCTCGGTAAAGTTATCCGCGTAGCGCTTGGGAGAAGCCGCCAATGCGCCCAGCGCAGTATACTGCTCAAAGAGACGGTCGCCCAGCTGCAGAGTAATGCGGTCGCCCACGCTGAGACCATGAGCGGCGGCGAAGTTTTCGCCTATAACGCAGACGGGAGTGCTGTTTTCCGTATCCTCGGCGGTAAGCATTCTGCCCTGCACGGGCATCAGCTTATCGTCCTGATAGCGCTTGATACTGCTCATTTCGTCAATGTAAACAACATCGAGGGTCTTGCGGTCTGCGTTGGTAACCTCAATGAGCTTGCGCAGGTTGGCGAATTCCGCCGTTTCAAGATAGTTTTCGGGTTTGCCCTCAAGGGAGTAAATATACGGCCAAAAACCACCGATAGTATCATCGCCGATGAACGCGTAGGGGGATCTTCTGGTCGCTGTTTTCTCTGCGATACCCGAGGCTGATGATCGGTTGGGTTCTATCTTCAGTACAAATATATACCGCTCACCGGGAGTCAGCCCGGATATATCCTCAGGAGTTACGATGTTATTCAAGTAGGCAACGTTGGATGTTCTGTTTATGCCGATATCAAACATGATCCAACCGGGTTTCCAGTTATCCGGACTGTCAGCCGTCCACATGTCCACCTTCACATGCAGGCTGTTATCGTCGATATAATACCAGCTCTGCCGCAAACTTTCCTCGCTGCCGCCGAGTACCTTGATATCGCGCAGATCAAGTCCTACCGCACTTGCTCCCAACATCGCGTTTGTCGAACCATCGACACCTTCGTAAACTTCTTGCAATGTGCCCTCTACGATAACTCTGTCAGTATAGTTAAAAAAGCTTTTTGTGAAGTCGTTGTACTCGGTTTCTACTCGCTCGTATTCAGAAATACCCGCCGTCATATAACGGGTATTTACTTCATCGAGATAGGGCAGTGCGAGTATTTCGTTAATTGTTTCGGAGGATATATCCTGCAAGTGGTAATTATCGTAAGCATGTCGATCGGGATTGTATGTATACACACTGTCGGGGTCGGAATAAAGGAAGTGGGGCAGTGCTTGAAAGTAAATGATGTCTTCGCTGAGTTCACTTTCCGTATGCTCCAACATTACATATCCGTGGTACTGAGAATATGTATCGTCATATGTGCGCTTGGTGATTGCATAGTCCAGCACTGTGTAAAGCAGCATGAACGTTGCTGCGGCTATGAGCAGCAGGGTAAGCGCCGACTTGGCAGGACTTCTCAGCAGGGTTTTGAGCCAAAGGGTAGGCGCGGTGATTTTATTTCTGTCCTTCAGCGGATAAATTCGCACCAGCCAGAGGCGGTCGCCCTTGCGACGGTATACCAGCATACAGCCGCCC
>JAFYLI010000050.1 GCA_017537165.1 Oscillospiraceae bacterium
CCGCTTTCAATGCCTACGTTCTCCTTGGTATGACGGCAGAAACCGTTGTGCATGAATACGTCGAAAGCTTGGGCGATGATGAAGAACGTTACTACCTGAGTCCTGCTGCGGAAGGGAATGTTTCCGTCAACGCAGCCTGTCATGCAGTAGTCGCGGGCATTTTCGAGAGTCATACCGTTGTTGGTAAAGAAGTTTATGTAGCTTTCATCTCCTACGAATGCGGGCATGCCGATACCGCTCCGTACAACTTCTAAAGCTTTTTTCATCAGCTCGTCGGGAGTGTTTTTGTGTACTCGCAGGGTTACGGTGAAGTGGGGCAGCAGTGTGTCCTTGCTTGCCTCGAGGAGCAGATAGGTAAGTTCGTTTGTGGCATCGCTGCCATCAGCCTTTACGCCGCCCAAAGTCCAGTTGTACCATTTGGCCATGCCTGCGTTTTTGGCGCGGTTTGCCTTGCCGGAAACGCGGTTTATCTTCATGACCTTGCACTTCATGATCTCGAGAAGTTCCAAAACTTCATCATCGGTAATGCGGCCTTCATCAATGTCGGCTCTGTAGTAAGGATACATGTACTGATCGAATCGGCCTGCGGAAGTGGTGGGGGAGGGCAGCGCCATCAGGAAAGTGAACCAAAAGCTCTGCAGGGCTTCGCGGAAGTTTTCTGCGGGATATTCGGGTACTTTGCGGCATATGCGCGCCATCTCCAGCAGTTCTGCGCGTCTAACGTTGTCAGTTTCTTCTGCAGCCATCTTTTCGGCCAGATCTGCATAGCGATGAACAAAACGTATCCACGCTTCAAAAACGATTATGACGGCTTCCCAGAAGTTACGCTTTTTTATGGAATCGCCCGAGGTGTAGCGAAGATTTTTGATGCATTCTTTCGCTTCGTTGATAACGGCTCTTGCACCCTCTCGCAGGATGCGCTCATAGTCTATGCAAACAAGGAAAAAGCCGGGGCCAAGACCGTAGCCGCTCATGGCAAAGCCGCCGCCGGAGCCGCCTTGGCGGTCTTTCCAAGGGGGCAGAATAACGCCGGATTTCATAAAGGGCCACATGCGTTCGTCCATTCCGAGAGATTTGCTCATCTCGCCGATAAGATTGGCGTTAAGGCAGTTGCCTGCGAAATGTTCGTTGAGCCTGTACAGCTCTGCTTCATCCTCGGGATCTATGCAGTATATTTCACTCTTGAGGGCTTCTACTTCGTCGGGAGTCCATACACCGTACTCATACTGCATTTCAAGACCGAAAGGCTTGCTTGCGCCGGAGCCGCAGAGCAGATCGTCGGGCTCAATGAAGATGGTTATATTGTCAAGCACGTGTGCGTGGAGCTTGGCGCGGCGCAGCAAAGTAGGCTCGCCGCCGGTTGCATCCAAAGACTCGTTTGCAAGCTTGAAATATTCAATGCAAAGGGGGTATTTGCTGATTTTTAGGCTTTCCTTCATTCGTTTGACTCTTTCAGTCATTGATATCACCTCGGGTTTGTGATTATCCGCCGATCTGTACCTGCAGACCGAAGGACTCCAAAATGTTTTTTAGCTGCTGCATATGCTCAGCGGAAGGTATGCTGAAGGAAAAGTTCATATCTTTCCCTAAACTGTCATTCTTAGCCTCACCAAGACGGTGATAGGGAAGTAAGCGCAGACAGACATCTTTGCCAAGTTCATTTGCTATGAAAGCTGCGGTTGCTTCAATATTTTTGTGAGAATCATTGCAGCCGGGAATGATTGGCAGACTTATCATGAAAGGTACGTTTAACTCGTGATATATGTATCGCAGATTATCCAATATGGTCTCGTTGGGAACGCCCGTAAGACGCTTGTGTTCTGCGGAATCCATGTGTTTGATGTCCAAAAGGCCAAGATCTACATATCTAAACACCTGCTCGATAACACTGTGAGATGCAAAACAGCTGGACTCGATAGCTGTGTGAAGGCCGTTGGCTTTTGCAGTTGACAAAAGTGCTTCGGTAAAATCGGGGTGCATCAGAGGCTCACCACCGGAAACGGTGATGCCTCCGCCGGAGGATTCTATAAACAGTTTATCTTCGAGTACTTTTTCCATAACCTCATCTACGGTCATGGCTTTGCCGACTATTTCTCTTGCTTCTGCAGGGCAAATATTAACGCAAAGTCCGCAGCTGATACAAAGTGCTCTGTTTGTCGCGGCGATATTGTCCTGCAAAGTAATTACCTTCGTGGGGCAAACGTCTGCGCATTTACCGCATCCAACGCATTTGCCGCTGTAAAACATGAGCTGAGGTAGGGGGGAGTGGGACTCGGGATTTGCGCACCAAAGGCAGCGCAGAGGACAGCCCTTGAGGAATATGGTGGTTCGTATGCCGGGACCGTCATGTATAGAATAACCTTGTATGTTAAATACAGGAGCTGTAATTTGCATAGGAGCACCTCTTTGTGGGTATTGCATCTATTGGACTGATTATATCATAGCTGACTTTGAATTACCAGCGATTTTAATCATGCGGTTAACATTTTGCACATTCGTTTGTTGCGTGGCGGAATCGACTGTGGTATAATAAGCCAAAATGCCAAAGTGCGTACAAATATTTACGAGGTGAATAATATGTCCGATTATCGTGATGTAGAGCGCTTGATGCACCATTTTATGGAGATGAAAGACGGCCCCGTTGGCTGTGCGGTTTCTATTTCTCAGGGTGAGGAAACTCTTTTTGAGGGTAGCTACGGTTATGCTGACTATCAGAAGAGTAAGGAACTTACTCCCGATGCACTGTTCCGTCAGTTCTCCACTACGAAGGTCATTGCAGCACTGTGCGGTATGATCCAGTATGAACGCGGCCATTTTCTTATGAATGACCCCGTTTCCGATTATCTGCCCGAATACAAGCATATGCAGGTTCAGGTGCAGCGTCCTGACGGCGGTTGGGATCTTGTTGAGAGCAAGGAACCCATTCTTATGCGCCATGCCTTCAGCATGGGCGTAGGTATGCTGGCTCACGATGGCAGCCCTGCTGATCTCGAGATGCAGCGTATAAGAGAAAGCATGGGCGGCACCAAGATTTGCAATAAATATGACCATCTTACCGAAATCAAGGCATTCGGTGCAGTTCCTATGATGTGGGAGCCCGGTACCCATTGGCAGTATGGTCAGGGTCTTGATATAATGGCAGCCGTTGTCGAGGTAACCTCGGGTATGGGTCTCGGTGACTTTATGAAGAAGGAAATTTTCGAGCCGCTGGGAATGAAAGATACCGCATATCGTCTTACCGGAGATATGAAGGATAGACTGGTAGATTGCACGGTTCGCAACGATAAGGGCGAACTGGAGGCTTATCCTACCGATATTATGGACAGATGTTGCCAGCCTGATGCTATTTATGAATGTGCGGCAACCGGACTGGTTTCCACGGTAGGCGACTATGCCAAGCTGGCAAAAATGCTCGCAAACGGTGGACGCCTTGGCGATACTCAGATAATTGGCCGCAAAACCATAGATTTGATGCGTCGCAATCAGCTTACAGATGAACAGCTCAAGGAGTTCAGAAGCAACTACTATCAGGCCGGTTACGGATACGGTATGGGTGTTCGCACCATGATGGATCCCGCTGCAGGCGGCAGCAATGGCTCTCTCGGTGAATTCGGCTGGAGCGGTTTGCTGGGAACATGGGTATCTATAGATCCCGATGAAAAAACTTCTATCGTATATATGCACCAGAACTGGCCCAATCATGAGGAATATGCGCACCTCCGCCTGCGCGCAGTAGCAAATGGTCTTTTCAAATAACGCTGATACATAGAAAGAAATCCTGCAGAGCAAATGCTCTGCAGGATTTTCTGTTGCTTGTTATTAGCTTATTGTTGATGAATGATTATGCGATGGAAGCCATGAAACGCTCGTAAGCAGCCTGGTAAATAGCTTCGCACTCAGCAAGACCGAGGTCATAGAGAGAAGCAACGTATGCATCCCACTCGCTCATGGGCTTGGAGTTGTCGACGAATGCCAAATAGTTCTCGGAAATGAAGGTTGCCAGGTCGTTGCTGTAGCTTGCGAGTTCTTCACTTTCTTCTTCGGTGAGGGTAACGGAGGGAACATCCATTTCGCCGCGATAATCCTTAGTGGTCCATGCTTCGTGATACTTGATAGCATAGTCGCCGCCGGGATATGCATAACGGCTGTAGGAACCCTTCATACCGCCGTCAACGAGACCGTTGCTGGCGTGCATGATCATTGCGAAGGAAGAGTTAAGACCGTCGGGGTTGTTCAGACACCAATCGGTGAGCATGGGCTTACCGTTCTCGTCGATGTAGTGCAGGTGGCCTTCAACGCCATAGCTGCCGAGGAAGAAGCCTTCGTAGCTGTACTGCCAATCCATCCAGGTTACCAGCAAAGGAATGTTGCTGCACTTTGCACTGATGCTGGTGGAACCGAAGTTGAAGTGGCTGTCCTTCTGACCGTAAACCAGCTTCTGGTCTTCGGTGCGGAGGGTTCTGGGCAGGGGCTCCCATACGCAGTCGGGATCATCGGTTTCTGCCTCGAGTCTGTCCATACCGGAGGGGTTAGCGGGATAAATACCGATTTCGTTGTTTACAACGGAGGTGCGGAGGCCGCCGAGAGCGTCATCCCACTCAGCCCACTTCTTGTCGATGAGGTCTTCGCTGAACCACTTGTTGATCATGGTCATTGCATCGCGGTCGTCATCGGTGGTGAGGGTGAACTCTACCTTGCCGTCATAACCCAGACGGGTGTAGGGCATGAAGCCTTCACGAACGTAACCGCTGGTGTTGTAACCGCAGAGGAAGTAGCCGGACATCTGCTCAATGGTGGACATCATGGTGAGAGGATAGAGAACGCCGTTGGCCTTGAACAGCTTCATTGCTTCGTACATCTCATCGTAGGTGTTGATGGATGCCCAGTCAATGCCGAGGTCATCACACCAGTCGCCACGGATAGCGAGACCGTACTCGGGCATGACAACGTCCTTCATGCTGTAGAAAGCAAGGATCATGTCCTTGTCATAGAAAACACGTGCATAAGTGTCGAGGTCGTTTCTGGAGATAACTTCGTACATGTAGTTGGGCATGTAGTCGAAATAATCATAGAGGTTTGCAAACCAGTCGTCTTCGATTGCACTTCTCAGGTTGCCCTGATATACGGAAACTGCGCCGCCGGAGAGGTCACGCAGGTCGTCAGCAGCCATGAGAACGGAGAAGTTAGCCTGACGCTGGTCAGCGGGGATGAGTTCGTATTCGATATGTACACCGGTACGATTTTCGAGTTCGGTCTGGTAGGGCATGGAGCCGTAGCCGGTTTCGGGAACGAACTGAGGAGTGTAGCAGGTGGTCCAATAGGTGAATACTTCATCGGTGGTGGAAAGGGGGAGCTCATATTCATACTTGCCGGTGGGGAAACCATCCTCGCCTACTTCGTACTTACCAACGGGGAACTTGTAGGGAGAATCCTCAACCACGGGCTCGTCAGCACCAGTGTCGGGGGTGTCGGGCGTATCAGCGGGAGCGCTGGTCTCGGGGGTGGTGGGGGTGTCGGGAGTTGTGGGAGTAGTGGTTGTATCCTTGCCGCAGCCTGCGAACATGGCGACAACAAGAAGGACAGCCAACAACAGTGCGAGGGTCTTTTTCATGTGTTTGCCTCCTTTGTTAAATTTGTGCTTCAATATTAACACAATACTCTTAATAAATCAATGGTATTTTTAACGATTTGCATTGCAAAATTACGTGAATATATACATATGATACATCGGGAAAAAGGGGGTGTTAACGTGATAATACACAAAAATTCAGCTGGATTGAAACGAATTCTATGTTTCTGCTTTTTTCGTGAATGGTGTATTATAGTTGGAAATTGCAGAAAATGTTACGTTTTTGTTAGCAAATAGACATTAAAGATTGACAGTTATTGTAAGGTGGGGTATAGTATATAGGAAATTACAAATTTTGTTAGGAGGAACCCTTCTATGGCAATTATGAGCAAAGTGATTTACAGTATGCCCCCAGAGTATGAGAGACAGACTCTTAATGATGGCA
>JAFYLI010000051.1 GCA_017537165.1 Oscillospiraceae bacterium
AAAGCGCCATGATCGCAGAGAGCATCATTAAGGAGATAAAGGCTCGCCTCGGCTTCCTGCAGAGCGTAGGCCTTGAATACCTTACCCTCAGCCGTCAGGCGGGCACTCTTTCGGGCGGCGAGGCCCAGCGAATCCGTCTTGCCACCCAGATAGGCTCTTCGCTGATGGGCGTTCTCTATATCCTTGACGAGCCCAGTATCGGCCTGCATCAAAGAGATAACGGCAGACTGCTTGAAACGCTGAAGCACCTGCGGGATATAGGCAATACCCTTATCGTAGTTGAGCATGACGAAGAAACCATGCTCTCCGCCGACTACCTTGTGGACATCGGCCCCGGCGCGGGCGTCCACGGCGGTAAAGTTATCGCCGCGGGTACTCCCGAGGAAGTAATGGCAAATCCCGATTCCATCACGGGTCAATATCTCAGCGGTAAGCTGAGCATACCCGTCCCCGCAGTTCGCAGAGAGGGCTCGGGCGAATATCTTGAGATCCTGGGCGCAAGCGAAAATAACCTGAAGGACGTGGATGTAAAAATCCCGCTGGGCGTTTTCAACTGCGTTACGGGCGTTTCGGGCAGCGGTAAGTCCTCCCTTGTAAATATGATACTCTTCCGCGCGCTGGCCTCTGAGCTTAACCGTATGAAAATAAAGCCGGGCAAGTTCCGCGAAATGAGGGGAACCGATAAGCTGGATAAGGTCATCAATATAGACCAGTCGCCTATCGGCAGAACTCCCCGTTCCAATCCCGCCACCTATACGGGCGTTTTCAACGATATTCGCGAGCTTTTCTCGGAAACGCAGGATGCCCGCGCTCGCGGCTATACCCCCGGCAGATTCTCCTTCAATGTCCGCGGCGGACGCTGCGAAGCCTGCTCCGGCGACGGCTTGTTGAAAATTGAAATGCATTTCCTGCCCGATATTTACGTTCCCTGCGAGGTCTGCAAGGGCCGCCGCTATAACCGCGAAACTCTTGAAGTTCGCTATAAGGGCAAGAATATCTACGAAGTGCTTGAAATGACCGTTGAGGAAGCTCTGAGCTTCTTCGATAATCTGCCTAAGATACGCAATAAGATCCAGGCCCTTTACGATGTCGGTCTGGAATATATAAAGCTCGGTCAGCCCTCCACCACTCTTTCGGGCGGCGAAGCTCAGCGAGTAAAGCTGGCAACGGAGCTGGCCCGCCCCGCTACGGGCAGAACCGTCTACGTGCTGGACGAGCCTACCACGGGCCTGCATACAGCAGACGTGCATAAACTGCTCACTGTTCTTCAGCGCTTCGTTGAGGCGGGCAACACCGTAGTAGTTATAGAGCATAATCTGGACGTTATCAAAACCGCTGATAACGTTATAGACCTTGGCCCCGAGGGCGGCAGTAGAGGCGGCACTATCGTCTGCACCGGCACTCCCGAGGAAGTGGCCGCCTGCCACGAGAGCTATACGGGTCATTATTTGAAAGCCGTGCTTGAAAGAGCGGGCAAATAACGGAGGTACAGCATGGAAATCAAATACGCCGAAAGAAAAGATACGGCGGTAATATTTAGCTTCATCAAGGAGCTTGCGCTGTATGAAAATATGCTCGATCAGGTCGTAGCCACGGAAGAACTGCTGGAAGAGTGGCTCTTCGAAAAGAAAGCCGCGGAAGTTATTTTTGCCGTTGAGGACGGCAGGGAAGTGGGCTTTGCCCTGTTCTTCCATAATTTCTCCACCTTCCTCGGCAGAGCGGGAATCTACCTTGAAGATCTGTTCGTGCTACCCGAATACCGTGGCAGAGGCTTCGGTAAGGCCCTGTTGCGCAAGCTGGCGCAGACCGCTGTTGAGCGCGGCTGCGGAAGACTTGAATGGGCCTGCCTTGATTGGAATAAACCCAGTATAGACTTCTATCTCTCTTTGGGCGCCAAGCCTCTGGACGATTGGACGGTCTATCGCCTTACCGGTGATACTCTCCGCAAAATGGCGGAATAAAGCACCGAATGCCCCCTTGCTGCATAGAATGCAGCGAGGTGTAAAGAATGGCTTTTGTAAAGATAATTGCGGTGCTTATGCTGGCGGCTGTGGCCATGCTGGTGTTTTGGCTTCTTTACGGAATAATAATCTGCCCCGTGAAACCGGGCAGGGGAGAGCGGCTGGAAGCTGTTCTGCGCGTAAAGGGCAGCGCGCCCTGCCTTGAAAATACCCTGCGCGGACTTATGTGGCTGCGCGGCAGCGGCAGGGTGGATATGGCTATCGTGGTAGTTGACGAAGGCATGGACGAGGATACACGGCAGACGGTCGAACTGCTCTGCGGCGAAGGCAGTGGAGTGGCGCTGATAAGCAAAAAAATATGATTGCAACAAAGGATCAAAAATAAATGGACGAGAACAGAGTCGAGCTTGCGGGCAGCGTAAGCGCGGTGATTTATCAAAACGAGGAGAACGGTTATACCGTTCTGCGCCTCGATACGGATGACGGAGGGACAGCTACAGTAGTGGGCTGCCTCCCCTTCGCCGTGCCCGGAGAGCAGCTCCTGCTGGAGGGTACGTGGTCAAATCATCAGACTCACGGCATGCAGTTCAAGGCAGAAAGCGCCGAAAGGCTCATGCCCTCGACCATAAACGATATTTATCTCTACTTGGCTTCGGGTACAATAAAAGGCGTGGGCCCCGCCACCGCAAAGCTCATCGTGGAGCGGTTCGGCGAGGACAGCCTGCGCATAATGGACGAAGAGCCCGAGCGGCTGGAGGAGATAAAGGGCGTTACCCGCAAGCGTGCAAAGGAGATAGGCGAGGAATTCCGCCGCCAAACCTCCATGCGCCGCCTGATGGAGTTCTTTGCCCAGCACGATATAAAGATAGAATACGCCCTGCGCCTTTATAAAAGCTATGGCGCGGACGCTCAATCGGCAGTTATGAATAATCCGTACATACTTGCCGACGAATACTTCGGCGCAGACTTTGCGGAGGCGGACAGCCTTGCCCTCAGCCTTGGCTTCGAGGCAGATTGCCCCGAGCGCGTGGAGGCGGCAGCCACCTTCGAGCTGAGTCATAACGCCAATAACGGACATACCTTTATCCCCCGCAATAAGCTGGCGGCCGTAGCCGCCCAGCTTATCGGAGTAAGCGACGAAACCGCAGTTTCTGCCATTGACAGACTTATCGACTGCGGCGAGATCGTCTGCGAAAGCCTTGGCGGAGTGGAGGCCTGCTACCTCAGCCGCCTTTACTATGCCGAAACCTACGTTGCGGACAAGCTGCGCGCCATGGCTGCGGAAAGCTATATGGAAGAAACAAGCGCCGAGCGACTTATCCGCGACGCTGAAAGCGATATGGGCATAACCCTTGCCGAAGGCCAGCGCGATGCGGTGCGCATGGCGGCTGTCTGCGGCGTAATGACCCTCACGGGCGGCCCCGGTACCGGCAAAACCACCACCGTCCGCGCAATATTGAAGCTTTTTGACAAAATGGGCCTCACCACCCTTCTCGCCGCCCCCACGGGCCGCGCTGCCAAGCGCATGAGCGAGCTGTGCGGGCAGGAGGCATCCACCATACACCGCCTGCTGGAAACGGGTTACGATACCGATTTGAGTGCGCTGGTTTTCAAGCGCGATAACGCAGACCCCCTTGATGCCCACGCGGTAATTCTGGACGAATGCTCCATGATAGACGTTGTGCTCATGCAGGCGCTGCTCACCGCCCTGCCGCCCCGCTGCAGACTTGTGCTGGTAGGCGATGCCGACCAGCTGCCCTCCGTTGGCCCGGGCAATATGTTCTCCGATGTAATACGCAGTGGCGTTATCCCCACTGTGCGCTTGAATCAGGTGTTCCGTCAGGCAGCGGAAAGCAGAATAGTCCGCAATGCTCATCTTATAAACGAGGGCGAAATTCCCGATTTCAAAGAGAATAAGGGCGACTTCTTCTTTATGCGCCGCAGGGACAGCGAAAGTGCCGTGGAAACGATCATCGAGCTTTGCGCCAGCCGCCTGCCCAAGAATATGGGTATAGAACCCGGGCAGATCCAGGTTCTTTCACCCACCCGACTTTACGGCACCGGCACTGCAAATCTCAATAAGCGCCTGCAGCAGGCGCTGAACCCGCCCCATGAGGACAAGCCCGAAAAGCAGTTCGGCGATAAAGTGTTCCGCCTTGGGGACAGAGTTATGCAGGTGCGCAATAACTATGATATAATGTGGCGCAAAATCACGGGCGAAACGGGCACGGGCATCTTTAACGGCGACGTGGGTCATATCTGTGAGATGGATATAAAAAACCAGCTCCTTATAGTTGATTTCGATGACCGCCGCGCCATGTATACCTTTGATATGCTTGGCGAGCTGGAGCCTGCCTACGCCATGACCGTCCATAAATCTCAGGGAAGCGAGTACCGCGCCGTGGTGCTCTCTCTGATGAAGGGGGCAAGCAGCCTTATGTCCCGCGCCGTTCTTTATACCGCCGTTACCCGAGCCCGCGAACTGCTGATAATCGTTGGCGATACGGAAGTGGTGGAAGGCATGGTGGCT
>JAFYLI010000052.1 GCA_017537165.1 Oscillospiraceae bacterium
GTGAGGGGGCGATAGCTTATTCCATCGCTACCGCAACGGAAAAGGAAATCGATGAGCTGAATATTCTCAACGCCACATACCTTGCAATGAACCGAGCAATAGAAGGTCTTACCGTAAAGGCGGACTTTGCGCTTATCGACGGCAATCGGTCAAAAGGGATACTTCTTCCCAATGAAACTGTGATAGGCGGAGACGGAATATATTCCTGTATCGCGGCAGCCAGCATACTTGCCAAGGTGAGCAGAGATCGATTCATGATGGAGCTGGCGGAGAAATATCCCGAATACGCATTTGAAAAACACAAGGGCTACGGTACAAAACTGCATTATGAGCGCCTGCGAGAGCATGGCCCCAGTGAGGTGCACCGTCTTAGCTTCCTGAAGAAAATGCACTGATATGAATACAAAAATCAGCGGCGCCATGGGCGAAGCCTATGTAGCCGAATATTTCCGAAAAAAGAGATATAAATTGCTGGCCATGAATTACCGCTGCCACATGGGTGAAATAGACCTTATAGTTGCAAAGCGGAAAAAGCTAAGCTTTGTAGAGGTAAAACTGCGCAAAAGCGGAGGAGTTACCCGCCCTGCAGACGCAGTGAGCCGTGCAAAGCAGAGCCGACTGCGGGCTACCGCAGATATATGGCTTGCCCAGAACCCTATGTACGCAAACTTTGAAACGGACTTTACCGTTGCGGAACTCTATGTGGGCACCGCGGGTGCCATAGAAAAAATGGAACTTATCGAGGAGGCTTTTTGATGATACCTCTGTTTGACGCCCACTGCGATACCCTTATGATGATGGACTTCAAAAAGATGCCCATCGGTTCGCTGTGGAAAAACAATATGCACATAGACCTTGAACGTCTTGGCGGTTACGGCCCCTCCGCTCAGTTTTTCGCCATATTCGGCATGAAGGAATTCACTCCCGACGGCGATATTTTCGGCGCTCTTTACAGACGCTTTGTGAATGAAGTTGAGGCCAACAGCGAGCGCGTTATGTTCTGCAAATGCGCGGCAGATGCCGAAAAAGCTGCTGAAGCCAATAAGGTAGCGGCCTTCCTTTCTGTAGAAGGTGCGTATATCCTTGACGAAGGTGAGCGCATTGAAGAAGCCTATGAGAAGGGCGTGCGTATGCTCACTCTTACATGGAATAATGCTAACGGAATTTCCGGCACCAATACCGAGCCGGGTAACCTTGGCCTTACCGAGAAGGGAAAAGAACTGGTACGCCGCTGTCAGAACATTGGCATCATAGTTGACCTTTCTCATATTTCGGAGCGTGGCTTCTGGGATACCGTTGAGATAGCTGAGAAGCCTGTCATTACAAGCCATTCCAATTCTCTTACTATACATAACCACAGCCGTAACCTCAGCGATGATCAGCTTCGTGCTCTGCGTGATATCGGCGGCGTAACGGGTTTGAACCTTTATGCTGATTTCATTGGCGGAGATACTATGGACGATTGCCTGCGTCAGATCGAGCATATTCTGGATGTAGGCGGAGAGGGTGTTCTTGCCCTCGGCAGTGATTTTGACGGCTGCGACCACCTGCCCGCCGGTATTACCGGTGTTGACGGCTGGGCAAAGGTATATACTGCCCTTGAAGAAAGAGGCTATTCCAAGCGCTTGCTGGATGATATTTTCTATAATAATTTGATGAGAGTGGTGCGAAATATATGCGATATGTAAGTACAAGAAACGCTACCCTTGATATAACTGCAGCTCAGGCAATAGCCACCGGCCTTTCCCGCGACGGTGGTCTGTTTACCCCCGCATCTCTGCCTGCAGTCAGCATGGAAACTGTAAGCACTCTTTGCAAAGCAGATTACAGAGAGCGTGCAGTAAATATAATGAAGCTCTTCCTTGATGAGTTTACCGCAGAGGAACTGGCAGGCTTTGCTGCCGCTGCCTACAGCGATAATTATGACACTATGGATTCCGCACCTTTGAGAAAGCTGGATGAAACCACCGCTTTCCTCGAACTGTGGCACGGCCCCACCTGTGCATTCAAGGATATGGCACTTCAGATGCTGCCCCACCTGCTTTCCGCATCCCTTAAAAAGACCGGCGAAAACAGAGAGGTATGCATTCTCGTTGCAACTTCCGGCGATACCGGTAAGGCTGCGCTCGAAGGCTTTAAGGATGTTAACGGAACATCTATTCTCGTATTCTATCCCGAAGACGGTGTTTCCGATGTTCAGAAACTGCAGATGACCACCCAGGAAGGCGCAAACGTTGGCGTATGCGCAGTAAAGGGTAATTTTGACGATGCCCAGAGCGGTGTCAAGGTCATCTTCTCCGACGAACAGCTGCGCGGAGAACTGGATAAGCGCGGATACTTCCTGTCTTCTGCGAACTCCATCAACTGGGGCCGCCTGTTGCCTCAGATAGTTTACTATTTCTCTGCTTACTGCGATATGGTAAACGGAGGTCTTGTCAACCTTGGTGATAAGGTAAACTTCTGTGTACCTACCGGTAACTTCGGCAATATTCTTGCCGGTTATTATGCTATGAAGATGGGCCTGCCCGTAAATCGCCTTATCTGCGCATCCAATGCAAATAACGTACTTACCGACTTCATAAAGACTGGTACCTACGATAAGAACCGTCCGTTCCATACCACCGTATCTCCTTCTATGGATATTCTCATTTCCAGCAATCTGGAGCGCCTGCTCTTTGACCTGAGCGGCATGGATGACTCTCAGGTTCGCGGTTGGATGGAGAAGCTTGCTTCCGAAGGCAAGTATACTGTTACCGACGAAGTCAAGGCAAAACTGGACGCTGTATTCTCCGGCGGTTTCTGCGATGACGATACCACCCGCAGCGTAATTGGCAGCCTTTATAAGGATAACGGTTACCTTATCGATACCCATACCGCAGTTGCCTATAAAGTTCTCTGCGATTATCGCGGCGAAACCGGCGACAATACACCTGCAGTCGTTGTTTCCACCGCAAGTCCTTATAAGTTCTGTGATGCTGTGCTTGAAGCACTCGGTGAGTCCGCTGACGCTCCCGGCCTTGAACTGGTCGATAAACTCAGCGCAGTTACCGGCACTGCGGTTCCTAAGCCCCTCGAGAGCCTCAAGAGTAAGGCTCGCCGCTTTACCGAAAGCGTAGAAAAGACCGAAATGAAGGATGTTGTTGAAAAGTTCCTTAAGTAAGGAGTGAGTTCATGGCGCTGTATGCCATCGGCGATACGCATCTGTCCCTGTCCGCGGCGAAGCCCATGGACGTATTCGGCGGCAGATGGGAAAATTACGTTGAAAAACTGAAAGAAGGTCTTTCTGTGCTTACCGAGGATGACGTATGTGTTATCTGCGGTGATGTCAGCTGGGCAATGAGCCTGCCGGAGGCAGAAGAGGATTTTAAATTTTTGGCATCCTTCCCGGGTAAAAAGATAATTCTCAAAGGTAACCACGATTACTGGTGGAATACCGCCAACAA
Organism: Oscillospiraceae bacterium; assembly: GCA_017537165.1. GTDB lineage: Bacteria > Bacillota > Clostridia > Oscillospirales > Oscillospiraceae > RGIG6375. The sequence continues at coordinate 3,444 of JAFYLI010000052.1, forward strand.
GATAAATAACTTCTTTCAGGAAAAGGAAATAAGCGGAATAAGCATACTGCATAATAATTTTCACGCCTACGGAGATGTTGCTATTTGCGGCACGCGAGGCTGGTTTTATGAGGAAGAAACTCACGGCGGCGAACATGACCGAAAGATAATGAACAGAGAGCTCATGCGCCTTGAAGCTTCGCTGAAAGCGGCAGGGGAGCGGGAAAAACTGGTTTTTCTCCATTACCCCCCGATTTACAATACTTACGTATGCCACGAGCTTATTGCCATACTTGAAAAATATGAGGTCAGCCTTTGCTGTTTTGGCCATATTCATGGCCTCGGACATCGCTTTGCATGGCAGGGAAAACGGGGAAATGTTGAGTACAGACTCGTTTCGGCAGATTTCATAGATTTTAAACCATTAAAAATCCTTAATTAAGCAAAATATTTTTCAAAAAACTATGGAAATGTTCGGATTTTTTTGTTATTATATCAAGGCACTATGCTCAGTAGTGTAAAATGGCAGGAAAATGTCATACATTTTGAAGTCATAACGGCGGGGATAAGTATGCCCACGCCGGTATAAATATGGGAGGACAACCAAAGATGGAAGTAAAAAACCTTGAAAAAAGAGAAAACAGCGCCGTAGCGGTTACCGTTACCATTAGCCCCGAAGAGTTCGATAAGGCTCTCACCGCCGCCTACAAGAAGGCTAAGAACTCCATATACATCCCCGGTTTCAGAAAGGGCAAGGCTCCCCGTAACATCATCGAGAAGATGTACGGCGAGGGCGTTTTCTATGATGATGCTATCAACGAGCTCGCTCCCGAGGCATACATGTATGCTGTAAAGGAAAAGGAACTCAAGGTAGTTGCTGCTCCTTCTCTGGAGAATGCAAACGTTACCGATGATAAGGCTCTCGAGCTGACCATCATCGCAGTAGTATACCCCGAGGTAACTCTCGGCCAGTATAAGGGCCTTGAGGCTGTCCGCAAGGAAGTTAAGGTTGACGAGTACGAGATCGAAGCTGAGATCAACGTTCTCAGAAACAGAAACAGCAGCATTGAGACTGTTGACCGCGAAGCTAAGTTCGGTGACACCGTTGTTATCGACTACGAAGGCTTCAACGAAGGCGTTGCTTTCGACGGCGGCAAGGGCGAGGGTTACAGCCTTGAGATCGGCTCCAACACCTTCATCCCCGGCTTTGAAGTTCAGCTCATCGGCGCAAAGGCCGGCGATGAGGTTGACGTAAACGTAACCTTCCCCACCGAGTACCACTCCGAGGATCTGGCAGGCAAGCCCGCTCTCTTCAAGGTTAAGGTACACGAGGTTAAGGAGAAGATCCTCCCCGAGCTGGACGACGAGTTCGCTAAGGACGTTTCCGAGTTCGATACCCTCGAGGAGTACAAGAAGAGCATCCATGACAAGCTCTTCGAGAAGAAGTCCAACGACAGCCGCGATGCATTCCTCGATCTCCTCCTTGCTCAGATCGAAGAGAACATGCAGGCTGACATCAACGAAGGTATGATCGACGAGCGCGTTGACCGCGTTGTTGAGGATTACGCTCAGCGTCTGGCTGCTCAGGGTATGCCCTTCGAGCAGTACCTGCAGATGTTCGGCATGAGCATGGAGCAGTTCAAGGCTCAGAGCCGTCCCGGCGCAGAGAAGCAGATCAAGAGCGAGCTGGCTCTTGCAAAGATCGCAGAGCTCGAGAACATCACTGTTACCGATGAGGACAAGGATAAGGAATATCAGAAGATGGCTGATATGTACCACGTTGAGGTTGAGTCCGTTAAGGAGTTCTTCGACGTTGAGGTCCTCACCGACAGCATCCTGATGACCAAGGCTGCAGACTTCGTTATCGCTAACGCAGTTGCTCTCCCCGAGCCCAAGGAAGAGGAGAAGGCTGAGGAGGCTACCGAGGCTCCCGCAGAGGAGAAGAAGCCTGCTAAGAAGACCACCAGAAAGACCACTAAGAAGGCAGCTGAGCCCAAGGAAGAGGAAGCTGCTCCCGCAGAGGCTACCGAGGAATAATTTTCCGGCCTTTCGGATATAATCGAAACTGTCGATTTCATACGAAGCTAATTTTCGGCCGCTGCCGCATCTGCGGCAGCGACCGAAAAACACTATTCAACACACATTTTTTGTATGAAAATAATGAAAAGGAGGAACGACACATGAGCCTTGTCCCTTATGTAGTAGAGCAGACCTCAAGAGGAGAGCGTTCTTACGATATCTTCTCCCGCCTTTTGAATGATCGCATCATTTTTCTCTCCGAGGAAGTAAACGATGCCACCGCCAGCCTCATCGTTGCCCAGCTTCTTTACCTGGAAGCTCAGGACCCCGATAAGGATATCCAGTTCTATATCAACAGCCCCGGCGGCTCCGTAACCGCAGGCATGGCGATCTACGATACCATGCAGTATATCAAGGCTGATGTTTCCACCATCTGCGTCGGTATGGCCGCCAGCATGGGTGCGTTCCTGCTTTCCGCAGGCACCAAGGGTAAGCGCTATGCTCTGCCCAATGCCGAGATAATGATCCACCAGCCCTCCGGCGGCGCTCAGGGTCAGGAGACCGATATCCAGATCCAGGCTGCCAGAATTGCTCACACCAAGAAGAAACTCAACACCATCCTTGCCGAGAATACCGGTAAGCCCCTTGAGGTTGTTGAGCGCGACTGCGAGCGCGATTACTTTATGGATGCCGAGCAGGCCAAGGAATATGGCCTTATCGACGAGGTCATCTATAAGCGCTGAAAATCAACTGCAGCTATATAAGCTGCATGGAGGAGCAATATGTCCAAAACCGATGAAAGAAGACCGGTGCGCTGCTCGTTCTGCGGAAAAGCGCAGGATGAGGTTGAGCGCATAATTGCCGGCAGAAATGCGTTCATCTGCGATGAATGCGTAAAGCTCTGCATCGATATCATCGGAGCAGAGGATGAAGCCGCAAGCGGCAGAATAGCAACTGCATCGGGCCTCACTGGCGACCTTCCCAAGCCCAAGGAGATAAAGGCTTTTCTGGACGACTATATTATCGGCCAGGATCGCACCAAAATAGCCCTCAGCGTTGCTGTCTATAATCACTATAAAAGAATTGTCTACGGCGGTTCTTCGGATGTGGATCTCCAGAAGAGCAATATCCTGCTCCTTGGCCCTACGGGCAGCGGTAAGACCCTCTTTGCCCAGACCCTTGCCAAGATACTGAAGGTTCCCTTCGCCATTGCCGATGCCACCACCCTCACTGAGGCCGGTTACGTTGGTGATGACGTTGAAAACATTCTTCTGCGTCTTCTGCAGGCTGCCGACTTTGACGTGGATCTTGCCCAGCGCGGCATTATCTATGTTGACGAAATAGATAAAATATCCCGCAAGAGCGAGAATACCTCCATCACCCGCGACGTAAGCGGTGAAGGCGTTCAGCAGGCTCTGCTGAAAATTCTTGAAGGTACTGTTGCCAATGTTCCTCCTCAGGGCGGAAGAAAGCATCCCCATCAGGAGTTTATTAAGATAGACACCACCAATATCCTCTTTATCTGCGGCGGTGCGTTTGACGGTCTTGAAAAGATCATCGAGAACCGCATGAACAAGAAGTCCATGGGCTTCGGCGCAGATATAAAGAAGAAGGAGGAAAAGAGCGTCGGCGATACTCTTGCCCACGTTCAGTCTCACGACATCCTCAAGTTCGGTATTATTCCCGAACTGGTTGGCCGTCTGCCTGTTATTACGCCCCTTAATTCCCTTACCCGCGACGATATGGTGCGTATTCTTACCGAGCCCAAGAACGCCATCATCAAGCAGTATCAGGCCATGCTCGGCTTTGACGACGTTGAGTTGGAGTTCACCCGCGAGGCTCTTGAGGCCGTAGCCGATAAGGCGCTGGAGATGGAGATCGGCGCCCGCGGTCTGCGCAGTATAATGGAAGGTATGATGACTGATATCATGTACACCGTGCCCTCCGACGAAACTATAGTAAAAATAGTTATCAACGATGCCTGCGTAAAAGGCGAAGAACAGCCCCTGCTTATCCGCAGAACGGCTCCCGCCCAAATCGCCGAGGCAGAGTAAATACTGAACTTACGGCCTCCAAGGGGGGCAGCGGTGTGTAGCCGCTGTCCCGGAGGCCGTTTACTGCTTTCTATAAAGGCTAAATAGAAAATGAGGGCGAACAGCGCCCATTTTAAGGAGGGATAGGTATGAGCGAGAACTGCTCTGCAAACGCAAGGCTGCCCATGATAGCTCTCAGAGGTATCTCAGCCTTCCCCAATACCATTCTGAATTTTGATATAGAGCGCCCTAAGTCTGTAGCTGCTCTTGAAGCTGCTATGGGCGCCAACAGACGTATATTCCTGCTTGCTCAGATAGACATCAACGTTGAAGATCCCGAACCCGAAGAGCTTTACGTTGTAGGTACTGTATGTAACGTGCGTCAGGTGCTCAAACTGCCCGGTGGCGGTATGCGCGTACTCGTAGAGGGTCTTTATCGCGCCCGCATCGAAAGTGCCGTGCAGACCTTCCCGTATTTCGTAGCAGACGTCTGCGAGATACCCGAACTTGAACCTACTACCAGCAGCGATAAGGTTGAGGCACTCCTGCGCCACACCCGCGGACTGGTGAACAAATATATTGAGCTTGTTCCTCCCACTAACGGAGATCTCATCGCCAATATCAGCGGCGAGGTCAGCCCCGGATACGTTGCCGACTATCTTGCCCAGAACCTCTTCTTCAAGCATAGCGACAAGCAGCGTATTTTGGAAGAAACCTGGGTAGTAAAGCGCCTTGAGAAGCTCAACGGTATCCTTGAAAACGAGATAGATATCCTTGTTGTTGAGAATGAGATCCGCGAAAAGACCCACGGACGCATTATGCGCGGACACCGTGAGCATTTTCTGCGTGAGCAGATCCGCACCATTCAGTACGAACTGGGTGAGGATGATGGACTGGACTTCAACTCGGAGATAGACGAATATCGTGAGAAGATCGCGGCTTGTGAAGCTCCCGAAGAAGTTATTGAAAAGTTTGAGAAGGAACTCAAGCGACTGATGAAGCAGGGCATGAACTCTGCCGATTCTGCCGTAACCCGCACTTACCTTGATACCTGCCTTGAACTGCCCTGGAACACCAAAACCGAGGAACGTGTTGATATCGAGGAAACCAGAAAGATTCTTGATGCAGACCATTACGGCCTTGAAAAGGTCAAGGAACGCATAATAGAGTTTGTTGCGGTTAAACAGATAGCACCCAAGGCCAAGGGAGATATTCTTTGCCTCGTAGGCCCTCCCGGTACAGGTAAGACCTCTATTGGCATGAGCATAGCCAAGGCTCTTAACCGTAAGCTTTCCCGCGTTGCTCTCGGCGGTGTCCATGACGAATCCGAGATTCGCGGCCACAGAAAGACTTACGTTGGCGCAATGCCCGGCCGTATCATTAACGCTGTAAGCCATGCAGGCAGCAAGAATCCTCTTATCCTGCTGGATGAGATTGATAAGCTGGGCAGTGATTACAGAGGTGATCCCTCCGCAGCCCTGCTGGAGGCACTGGACGCGGAGCAGAATTCCACTTTCCGCGACCACTATCTTGAGGTGCCTTTCGATCTTTCCGACGTTCTGTTTATAACCACTGCCAATACCACCGATACCATACCCCGTCCTCTGCTGGACCGTATGGAGGTTATTGAGCTTACCAGCTATACCGACGAGGAAAAGCTTCATATAGCCCGCGACCATCTGCTGCCCAAGCAGAGAGAGAAACACGGCATCAAGGCTCGCCAGCTGAAGATCAGCGACGATGTGCTCCGTGAGGTAATAGCAGGCTATACCAAGGAATCCGGTGTACGTATTCTTGAACGCCGCATTGCCAAGATATGCCGCAAGGCAGCTGTTATTCTGGCAGAAGGCGAGAAGAAGAGCATGACCGTTTCCTCCAAGAACCTTGAAGAATATTTGGGTACCCGTCGCTATAAGCCCGATTCTCTCCGCAAGGATAATGAACCCGGCCTCGTTCGCGGTCTTGCATGGACCAGCGTAGGCGGTGAGATCCTTGACGTGGAAGTAAACGTGATGAGCGGCAGCGGTAAGCTGGAACTGACGGGTAATCTTGGCGACGTTATGAAGGAGTCTGCAAAGGCTGGATTTACCTATATCCGCAGCCGTGCAGAGCAGCTGGGCATAGATCCTGAGTTCTACAAGACCAAGGATATACATATCCACTTCCCCGAGGGCGCTGTTCCCAAGGATGGCCCCTCTGCAGGTATTACAGTTACACTGGCTATGATATCCGCTCTTACGGAAACTCCCGTGCGCAAGGATATTGCCATGACCGGTGAGATAACCCTTCGCGGCAGAGTTCTTGCCATCGGTGGCCTCAAGGAGAAAACCATGGCAGCTCTTCGTTCCGGTGTAAAGACTGTTATAATTCCTGCTGATAACGAGCGTGATCTTGAGGATATCGATCAGGACGTACGCTCCGCTCTGGAGTTCATACCCACTGACCATATCGATAAGATACTTGATATCGCATTGGTTAAGTAACCTAAAAAGTGCATAAGGCATATTATGTATCGGGACGTCGACAGACGTCCCGATATTTTCTTTTGAAAGGAGAAATATGCGTGGTGCATTATATTATCATCTGCCGCTCGCTGACATATGCACAACGCACAGCGAAGGTGCTGGAGCGGGCGGGGATCACAGCCATAGTTATGCGCCCTCCCGAGGACATAGCGGGCGAAGGCTGCTCCTACGGAGTAAAGCTGCGCCAGCGAAATCTCACTCAAGCACTGAAATTACTGAAAGATGCGGGAATGAGTCACGGTAAGGTGTACCTGCTGCGCCCGGGCGGAAGCGTAGAGGTGGAAGAGTGATATATTTCGATAACGCTGCCACTACGCTGATAAAACCGGAAAATGTACGCCGAGCCATGTATAGCGCTATCGGTAAACTTGCAAGCCCGGGAAGAGGCGGCCACAGCGCTGCGATGGCAGCGGCGGAAAAAGCCTATGAATGCAGAAATGTGGCGGCGAAACTTTTTGGAGTGCCCGAGCCCGAACGGGTGGTGTTCACAATGAATGCCACCCATGCTCTGAATATCGCAATAAAAACACTGGCGCATAAGAATGACAGAGTGGTTATCTCGGGCTATGAGCATAATTCGGTGCTCCGCCCGCTTAATGCAATAGATGCTCAGGTGTGCGTAGCTGCATCTCCGCTGTTTGACGAAGACGCGGCGGTGTACGCTTTCAATGAAGCTTTGAAAACGGGTACGAAACTGGCAGTTATAAACTATGTGTCCAACGTTTTTGGATATATTTTGCCTGTGGAGCGAATAGCGGAGCTGTGCAAGGCGAGGGAAATTCCTTTTATTATCGACGCATCCCAAGGTGCCGGCGTGCTGGAGATAGATTTTCAGCGCTTGGGTGCGGATTTCATAGCCATGCCGGGTCATAAAGGATTGTACGGGCCGCAGGGAACGGGCATATTGCTTTGCGGAAGGTCGGGCGAGCCTCTTATAGAGGGCGGCAGCGGGAGCGATTCGCGGCTGCCGACAATGCCGGAATACCTGCCGGATAGGCTGGAGGCCGGGACGCACAATATGCCCGGTATAGCAGGTCTGTTGGAAGGCATGAACTTCGTCAGCCGTTTGGGAGAAAAGAGAATTTTCCGCCATGAAAGGGAACTCCTTGCCGAAGCGGTGAAGCAGATGCGGGAGCTTGATGAAGTGGAAGTTTACAGCGGTGAAAATATGCAGCGTCAAAGCGGAGTCCTTTCTTTCAATATTAAGGGATTGGATTGCCAAAGTGCAGCAGCAAAGTTGGCGGCACGTGACGTGGCAGTTCGGGCGGGATTGCACTGTTCTCCGCTGGCCCATAAAACCGCAGGAACAGAGCAGGGAACTGTCCGTATAAGCTTTTCTGCCTTCAATACTCGGCGGGAAGTACTGCAATTTATTGGGGAAATAAAGAGTATTATTCATGCCACTCGTTGCAATAGGGGCAATTCGATGATATAATATTCGAATAAAAAGATACTAAAGATAGGTGATAACCCGTGGAACAATCGCAGAATAAGTTGGGTGCAATGCCCATAGGTAAGCTGCTGATGGTAATGTCGGTGCCCATGATGATATCCATGTTCATTCAGGCACTGTATAACGTGGTCGACTCCATGTTCGTGGCCAGAATAAGCGAAGAGGCTCTTGCAGCAGTGGGAATAGCATTCCCTTTGCAGAATGTAGCCATAGCCATCGGTGTAGGTACCGGTGTAGGTATAACCGCATTGGTGCCTCGTTCTCTTGGAAGCGGCGACTATGAAACCGCTAACCGCGCTGCCAACGTTCAGAATTTCCTCTGCATTTGCTACAGTCTCGTGTTTGTGGTTATAGGCCTTGTTTTTGCAAGACCTTTTTACATGATGCAGACCGATAATCCTGCCATCATCGAAGCGGGTGTAGACTATGTCCGTATAGTCTGCGCCATATCCGTAGGTGTATTTTTCGGTCAGGGTCTTGAAAAATTGCTGGTAGCCAGCGGATATTCCGCGTTGTCTATGATTTGTCAGGCCAGCGGCGCTGTTATCAATATTATCCTTGACCCCATCCTCATTTTTGGTCTTGGCCCCATACCCGCTATGGGTGTAAAGGGTGCCGCTATCGCAACCGTAGCAGGCCAGATATTTGCCTCCGCGTTGGCCCTTTTCTTCAACTTGACCAAGAATAAGACCATACGCTTCTCCTTCAAGGATATGATTCCCAACGTAAAGACACTTAAGGCCATTTATGCAGTTGGTATCCCCTCCATGCTTACCGTCGGTCTTTCTACAGTCATGTCCTATTGCATGAACCAGATTTTCCTTGCTATAGGTACCACCGCTACCGCAGCTTTCGGTATATGGGTAAAGTTGCAGAGCTTTGGCTTTATGCCTGTTTACGGCCTTAATAACGGCAGTATTGCCATCCTTGCCTATAACCGCGGCGCTCACAAGTATGACAGAGTTCGCAAGACGCTTAAGCTGGCATCTATAATCGGAATATCTGTCAGTGCGGTTATAATGGTGTTCTATTTTATCGCTGCCCGTCCTCTGCTGGGATTGTTCAGCGCTTCCGAGAATATGTATGCCATAGGTATAGCCGCAGTGAGAATTTGTGCGCTGTCTCTGCCCTTCGGCGCGTATACTGTCATTCTTTCTTCTTCGTTCCAATCTCTCGGAAATCCCAGAAATACTTTCCTTGTTAATATGTGCCGCCAGCTGGCGATCCTTGTACCCGTGGCATGGCTGCTCTCTCTCATAGGAGATGTGCGTTTTATTTGGGCTGCATTCCCCATAGCGGATGCGGCAACGATGCTCATAGCCATGGGAATCAGTCGCAGACTTATGAAGAAGTATGCGGAGTGAAATTCAATAGCCGTATAAAAAGACCGTACCGAAAGGTACGGTCTTTTGCTGTATATACGTACCGTCATAAATCGGACAGGCAGTGAATAAGCTGTATCACTAAAGGAAAAAGGGGCGTTGCTGCTTGAATGAAGAATATTTGCTTTCGCGCTATCTTAGTGCGGTTGAATTGCTGCCGCGGCATATGAAGGAAAAGTTATATAGACTCAGCAAAGAAGAAATGCTTTCCGCAGAGGAAATACGCCTGCGTGCAGGAGCGGGACTTTCTCTGTTGAGCGGTGGCAGGGAAATAAGGGTGGATGACGGGAAAATAAGTAGTGGAGAGTTGGCGGATATTGTCTGTTCCGCATCTGCGTCATCCATACATACGGTATCTGCCAATATACGTGAGGGTTTTGTAACGGCTGCGTGCGGACATCGCATAGGTATCTGCGGTACGGCGGCAGTAAAAAACGGTGAAATATGCGGCATAAATAATTATTCTTCACTTACAGTGAGAGTGGCTAAGGAAATAAAAACTGCTGCTGAAGGTTTAGCGGAACTTATACAGAAGGGCGGCGGGACGGAGTCGCTGCTGATTATTTCACCCCCGGGTGGAGGAAAAACCACACTTCTGCGTGATCTTATACGCCGTCTTTCAGAAAGTTCTATTCGGGTAGCGCTTGCGGACGAGCGTGGAGAGATAGCCGCCATGAAAGGCGGAGTTCCTGCCATGGATGTAGGGCCGTGTACTGACGTCATGGATATGGCGCCCCGGGCAGAGGCTGCCATGTTCCTGCTGCGGTCAATGAACCCGCAGGTGATAGCCATGGACGAAATCAGCTCTCTGCGAGAAGCGGACGCTGCAAGAGCGGTTGCAGGCTGCGGAGCAGCTGTTATTGCCACGGCTCACGGAAATGCGGAGGATATGAAGAAGACAACGCGATATCGCAGCTTGCTGGAGGAGGGTGTGTTCGACAGTGTTGCGGTAATAAACGGCAAAGGCATGGAGCGCGGCTGGAAATATATGCGGCGCGAAGAACTCTTATGAAAGCTGTCGGTGCTGTTTTGGTGCTTGTCAGCTGTTCCGCGTTTGGAATGAGTATGGCGGGCAGATTGCAGGCGAGAGCGGAGTTTTTGCATAGCCTAGTGCGCGGCCTTACAATACTCCGCAATGAACTTTGCGTGTCACTGCTTCCCGTGGGCGAAGTTCTGGAGATGCTGACGCATAAGAACTGTGGCCCGGTCTATGAATTTTTCTCCTGCTGTATGGCGGAGTTTGCAGTGCGTTCATTTAAAGATGCATGGTATTCTGCGGCATCGAGGGGGAGTGTATGGGGATTGGACAGTGAAGAATGCAGAACGCTGGCAGGGCTTGGCGAGGTTATAGGCCGATATGAAGCAGAAAAGCAAAGTGAGCTGATAGACCGTGTGAGTGAGTATTTTACGGCGCGGGCAAAACTGGCTGACGAAGAAAAACGGCGGCAATGCAAACTGCGTACGGCGCTGGGCATAGGTTCGGGGCTGATGCTGACGGTGCTCCTTCTTTAACGGCAAAATATGTGCAGATATGCACTGAACGGAGGAATACGATGGATGTGGATCTTATTTTCAAAATTGCGGCAGTGGGGATAATCGTTGCGGTGCTTAACCTGCTGCTTTCTCGTTCGGGCAGGGACGAGCAGGCTCTTATGATAACCCTCGCGGGTTTGGTATGTGTACTTGTAATAATAGTGCAGGAGATAAACAGCCTGTTCGAACTAATAAAATCTTTGTTCGGGTTTTAGTCTATGGATTTCTTAATAAAAGGTTCGGTAATAGGTGTAATGGCTTCGGTGCTGGGCTTACTGCTGAAAAAGAACGCGCCTGAGTTTGCTTTGCTGCTCACCGTGTCTGCGGCTGCGGCAATAATCGGATTCGCACTTTCCATTCTCGGGAACATAAAAGATTTTGTGTATGAATTGGCAGAAAGGGGAGCTGTAAGCAGTGCGCTGCTTATGCCGCTTGTTAAATGCGTAGGAATATCTGTATGCGCAAAGCTTGCCTCGGATATATGCAAGGACGCGGGATTTTCGGCATCGGCTTCAGCGGTGGAACTGGTAGCCGCAGCTTCGGCACTGTATGCAGCGCTGCCCCTTATGCGGGCGGTGCTGAAAATGACGGAGTCTTTTTTATGAGCGGAATATTGAAAAAACTGCTGCTGTCGCTGGTATTTACCGCATTGCTGGCGGGGACATCATTTGCAGCCGAAGGTGACGATGTATTTGGAATCGAAAGCGAGAAATTACTGGAGGCGGTGCCGGATTCTGCGCAGGATCTGATGGAAGATATCGAACTTTCTTCAGATACGGATTTTGGTGGTGCACTTGAGAGCATAGTGCGCTCTTCGGTAGAACAGTTGAGGAGCAGTGTGAGAGGCGTAGTAAAAAGCGCGGTGCTTATCCTTACTGCCGCTGTTATTTGCGGCGTGGTAGGGGTGCTGTATTCGCCAGGCGGAGGCATAGATGCCCTGCGGCTTGCGGGTGTTCTTTCTGTGGCAACCATAGCTGCAGGAGATATAAGCACTTGTGTAGGACTTGGCCGCAGTATGATAACTGAATTGAGCGAATTTTCTAAAGTACTGCTGCCGACTCTTACGGCGGCATCGGCGGTAAGCGGTGCGGTAAGTTCTGCGGCTGCCAAATATGCAGCTGCCGCACTGTTTATGGACGTGCTTATAAGCTGTGTGGAAAATATTCTTCTGCCGCTGGTATATGCCTATATTGCAGCGGTCATCGCGGAATGTGCCGTGGGAGGAGAGGGACTGGCGGGTGCTACTTCATTTCTTAAATGGCTGACAACCAGCCTTTTGACGGTGATCGTGCTTGCCTTTGTGGTGTACCTGAGCGTATCGGGATTGGTTACGGGAGCTGCGGATGCAGCGACGGTAAGAATAGCCAAGACGGCTATATCAACAACTTTGCCCGTGGTGGGCGGCATCATTTCCGATGCGGCGTCAACAGTGCTGGTGGGTGCTTCGGTGATGAAGAGTACCGTAGGTGCCTTTGGAATGTTGGCTGTAGCGGCGGTATGTCTGGTGCCGGTGCTGCGGTTGGCGTGCCACTATCTTCTTTATAAGGGGACTGCCAAGCTGTCGTCGGCGATAGCGGGCGGCGCGCTTGCAAGCGCGGCGGGAGGCATAAGCGGAGCCTTTGGCATGGTTATGGGAGCCATGGGAGCCTGTGCCATGATGATGTTTTTCTCTATAATTTCCTTTGTTCAGGCGGTGAGTTGATGGAAGAACTGAGAAACTGGATCATTGGAATATGTGTGGGGGCCCTCATATGTTCAATTGCCCGGGCGATAGCTCCGAAAGGCGTCAGTGGCAGTGCGGTGCGCCTTGCCTGCGGATTTATTACGGTTGCGCTGCTTGTAGGGCCGCTGCGGGAGTTTGATTTTGAAGAGTATGCTTTTAGGCTCGGTGAGATACGGGCAGAGGGCGGCGAGTATGCGGATGAGGCCATAAGCCGCGGCGAAGAGAATATAAAAGCTGTCATAGAACAGCGCTGCGAAGCATATATTTTGGACAAGGCGGCAGAGCTTGGCATAGAAAATGCCGCTGCCAATGTGTCCGCAAAAATAACGGACGGCGGGAAATATCCTTATCCCTATTCGGTGGAACTTGGAGGTGAGGCAGACGGGGAACAGAGAAAGCGGCTGAACTCCTTTATTGAGGGGGAGCTGGGCGTTCCCGACGGGCGGCAGTATTGGAGCGGAGAAAATGAAATTTGATTTTACTGTATTTGAAGAAAAAGGCGGAGCGCTGCTGAAGATGATAAAAAAGCACTGGCTGCTTATTGCGGCTCTGGTGTTGGGCATTGCACTTCTTGGTGTTTCCGGAAGGACAAATGAGGAACCTGCCACTGTGAAAACAAGTCGTGTGCCGGAATTTTCACTTGAGGCTGAGGAAAAGCGGATTGCCGATGCTTTGGAAAATATCGCAGGAGTGGGTGAGGTAAGTGTAGTGCTTACGCTGAAAAGCTCTGTTGAGCAAAGGGTTGCCCGTGATGAATCGACAGAGTATCGGACTCTCAGCGAAGGATACGAACTGAACAGCGAAAGCGCAGCAGTACTTTTCAAAGGGGACAACGGAGAAGAACCCGTTGTGCTTAAATACCTTTATCCCGAGTATAAAGGTGCGCTGATAGTTGCAGATAATATTGGAGCATCTCTGCGACTTGAGCTTACCAATGCAGTAGCGGCGCTTACGGGGCTTTCTACGGATAAAATAAGCGTAGTGCCCGGGAAAATATGAAATGACGGAAGGGGAATAGTGAAATGAAAATGAAGATGTTTAAACGCAATGCGGTGATCATTACGGCGGTGGCCTTTCTTGGCGCTGCCGTGTATCTTAACTGGTCTTACGGCAAAAACGAAAACGAAGCCGCAGCAGGTGTGAAAAACAGCTCCGACGAAGCGGCGATAAACGAGTATATACAGCAGGGTGAGGAAACGAGCTTGTTTTATGAGCCTGAGAGTGAAACGCAGGCCGCAGCTGCGGTACATAATGATGTTTCGGATTATTTTGCAACAGCCAGACTTACCCGCCAGCAGGCGAGAGACAGCGCCATAAGTATACTGCGGGAGGCTACCGAACTGGAAAATGCCACTCAGGAGGCCATTGACGGAGCTATGGCGGAGATGAGCGTTATGGCAGGATTTTCTCTGGATGAAGTAGAGATAGAAAGCCTTATCAAAGCAAAAGGCTTTGCCGAATGCGTTGTATTTTTGGACGATGATTCTGTAACTGTTGCCGTTTCTGCGCCTACTGAGGGTTTGAGCAGCAGCCAGGTTTCCAAGATAACGGACATTATCCTTTCCGAAACCGGACTAAGCACCGAGCAAATTAAAATTATTGAGGTAAAATAGCTTTTCTTTTGCCGATAGCTGTGTTATAATATACTATGTATATCAGCGAAAACAAAGGAGGCAACTACAATGGCTGAGAACAAGGAGTACATCAGCAGAATTGAAGCTGAAGGCAGCATCAATATCTCCGAGGATGTTATCACCATGATCGCTATGGAGGCTATCAAGGAGGTTGCAGGCGTCGGCGGCATCAGCAATGCTGTTGCAGGCAAGGAATTCCTCGGCAAGAAGAATCCTTTCAAGGGCGTCAAGGTTTCTATCGAGGAAGAGAAGGTTACCGTTGATGCATATATTCTTGTTACCTACGGAAATTCCGTGAACGAGGTGGCCAAGCAGGTTCAGACCTCCGTCGGCAAGGCTGTGGGTGATATGACCGGTCTTGACATTGCGGCCGTGAATGTCCACGTCAGCGGAGTCCTTTTCGAGAAGGAAAAATAATATGAGGCGGGGGTATCTTTGCCCCCGCCGGTTTTGCTTTACTTATTTCACGAATATACTGCTCAATTCAGAGAGGTAGATAGATATGACACGTTCCAATGCAAGAGAAATCGCAATGCATATTTCCTTTGAGACCGGCGTAAACCCTATGCCCACTCCCGAACTTATCGAGGTGATTTTCGATAAGGAGTATTATAAGAGTCTCGCTAAGGAATGCGAAGTTTATACCGATTATCCCAACGAGAAGCAGCTGGAGTATATCAAGCGCCTTGCCATGGGTATCGGTGAGCATGCCTATGAGCTGGATACTTATATCGAGAAGTATGCAAAGGGTTGGCGAGTAGGCCGCATTTCCCGTGTAGCTGTTGCTATCATGCGTATAGCTATGTTCGAGGTAATGTATATGCCCGAGATTCCCAACGGTGCAGCTATAAACGAGGCTGTTGAACTCTGCAAGAAGTATGAAGAGCAGGACACCGTTTCCTTCGTAAACGGTATTCTTGGCTCCTTCGTTCGCAACGAAATGCAGTTTGAAACCAAGGAACCCACCGAGAACTGATGGGCGACAAGGTTTACAGCGTTTCCGAGCTTAACGGACGCATAAAATCTCTTATTGACAGCGACCCTTCACTGGACGGTGTATACGTCCGCGGTGAGCTGTCCAACTATAAGATCTACCCCTCCGGTCATCACTACTTCACTATGAAGGATGCGGAGGGGACTTTGCGCTGTGTAATGTTCAAGGGCAGCGCGGGCAAACTGCGCTTCCGCCCCGAAAACGGTATGCAGGTAATAGCCTTCGGCAGAGTTACCGTATATCCGCGCGACGGTGCCTATCAGCTCTACTGCACGAGCATTACTCCTGACGGTATAGGTGATCTTTACGTTGCCTTTGAGCAGTTAAAAGAGAAACTGTTCAAAGAAGGTCTTTTTGATCCTGCCCATAAAAAACCGCTGCCGCTCTATCCCGAGCGTATCGCTCTTATTACTTCGGGAGCGGGAGCTGCAGTGCGGGATATGATAAGAGTGCTTGGCAAGCGTTTTCCTTTAGCAAAGGTAATTGTAATGCCGGTGCGAGTGCAGGGTGTTGAGGCCCCGCCCGAGATAGTGGGTGCAATAAAATATGCTAACCGCCATAAAGTGGCTGACCTTATCATCACGGGACGCGGAGGCGGCTCTATCGAAGACCTTTGGGCGTTTAACGATGAGCGTGTGGCTCGGGCTATTTTTGAGTCGGAGATCCCCATTATTTCTGCTGTAGGTCACGAACCGGATGTTACCATAGCCGATTATGTGGCAGACGTGCGCGCAGCCACTCCCTCCAACGGAGCCGAGCTTGCCGTGCAGGACAGCCTGAAACTCATGGAGATACTTGCTGCTGTGGAAAGCCGCTGCAAGGGTGCACTTGGGCGTAAACTGGAAAGCAGCCGCGAGCGCCTTGGAAAACTGGCTTCAAACCGTGAGCTGCGCAGTCCCATGACTTATGTAAATGACCGCAGACAGCGCCTTGACCACGATATGGATAGGCTTATTGCAGCTGCGGGTAATATAACCGCTAAAAACCGAAACAAATTTACTGCTCTTGCCGCAGGACTTGATGCCATGAGTCCTCTCAAGGTGCTGGGGCGCGGCTACTCCGTGGCGCGCAAAGAAGGCGCGGTAGTAAAATCGGTAAAGGATATAAAAACGGGCGACGGAATTACTATCCGCCTTTCGGACGGAAGTGTGGATTGCACCGTAACGGAGGTATCAGAAGATGGCAAGTAAAATGAGTTTTGAACAGTCTATGGCAAGACTGGAAGAGATAGTCCGCACTCTTGAAAAGGGCGATGCAAGCCTTGAAGATGCCCTGAGCCTTTTTGAGGAGGGCACTGCACTGGTGAAAAGCTGTTCCAAGCAGCTGGATACTGCAGAGCAGAAGATAGTAAAGCTTGTGAAGGGTGCCGACGGCAATCCTATCGAAGCGGAGTTTGAAAGCAATGAATAATGAATTGCTTTACCGCCAAAGACGCGAGCAGGTAGAAAATCGCCTTACTGAGCTGTGTCATGCAGATGAAGTTCCTCAAAAGAGATTGCTGGAGTCTATGAACTACAGCCTTATGGCAGGCGGCAAGAGAATAAGACCCGTGCTTACAATGGCTTTTTGCGCAGCATGTGAAGATGATCCCTCACTTGCGCTTGACCTTGGCTGTGCAGTGGAAATGCTTCATACTTATTCTCTTATCCACGATGATATGCCCTGCATGGATAACGATGATCTTCGCCGCGGCAAACCCACCAACCATAAGGTTTACGGTGAATGGCTTGCAATGCTTGCGGGAGATGCACTTCAGGCCGAGGCTTTTTACACAATAGCAAACTGCGGTCTTCACTCTGCTCAGATAATGGAAGCAGTAAAGGTGCTGGGACATGCAGCAGGCCAGCGCGGTATTTGCGGTGGTCAGTATCTCGACCTTGACGGCGAGGGAAGAAAGCGCAGCGTTTCCGAATTGTTCGCAACCCACGGCATGAAAACCGCAGCGCTGATTGAAGCTGCTTGTGAGTTGGGCTGTATCGCGGCCGATGCAGGTGTTTTCCAGCGAGAAGCTGCCCGCCGCTATGGACAGGTTATCGGACTTGCGTTCCAGATAAGGGATGACATACTTGATTATGAAGGCAGCAGCGAAGAACTTGGCAAGACGATAGGTAAGGACGAAAAAAGCGGTAAATTCACGTTCGTTAACCTTTACGGACTTGAAAAATGCTGTGAGTTCGTGCAGATGAACACCGATGAAGCTATAAGAGTCGCGGAAGACTCCTTCAAAAACTCGGAATTTCTCGTTTGGCTGGCAAAAGAACTTGCCGGCAGAAACAACTGAAAAAACGGTACGTACGGAGCTGTGTTGCCACAGCTCCGTTTTTGTGCTCTTTGCTGAAAATTAAGGGCATGCAATAGTGCACAAAGGATAAAAATTATTTGACGATAAGCTGTAATATGTGATACAATATCATGATAGGAGTACTGTATATTTTTGTTGTTTCGGAGGGTTAGTATGTGGCTCAGTGATAAATGGAAAGATTTCGAACTCATAGATTGTTCGGATGGCGAAAAGCTGGAAAGATGGGGTAAGTATACCCTTGTCCGTCCCGACCCTCAGGCTATATGGAGCACAAAAAGAGAGCATAAAGCATGGTTCTCTCCCAACGGACGTTATGCCCGCTCTTCCACCGGTGGTGGCAGATGGGCAAAGGCAGACGTGCCCGAATCCTGGCAGGTTCATTACGGAGAACTGACCTTCAACGTTAAGCTGATGAACTTCAAGCATACGGGTATTTTCCCCGAGCAGGCATGTAACTGGGACTTCATTATGGATAAGGTGCGCAATGCGGGCCGTCCTTTGAACGTACTCAACCTCTTTGCCTATACCGGCGCAGCAAGCCTTGCTGCAGCTGCAGCGGGTGCAAGCGTATGCCACGTTGACGCAGCAAAGGGTATGGTAGCATGGGCGAAAGAAAACGCCGTTGCTTCCGGCCTTGCGGACAAGCCTATCCGCTGGATCGTTGATGACTGCCAGAAGTTCGTAGAGCGTGAGATTCGCCGCGGCAGACGTTATGATGCCATCATCATGGATCCTCCGTCTTACGGCAGAGGCCCTTCGGGCGAGATATGGAAGCTGGAAGAGAGTCTTTATCCTTTCGTTAAGCTCTGTGCGGAAGTACTCAGCGATGATCCCGAGTTTGTAATAATCAATTCTTATACCACGGGCCTTTCTCCCTCTGTTATCAGCTATATGAGCGAAACTATCTTCACCGAGCGTTTCGGCGGAAAGAGCGAGAGCCAGGAAATCGGCCTGCCCGTTACCGAAAGCGGATTGGCACTGCCTTGCGGTGCTACCTGCCGCTGGTCCAGGAGATAACTCCAAATGAGCAATATCATAGAAATCAGAAACCTTGTTTTCAAGTATATCAATGACGAAGAGCTGGAAACCGTAGCGCTTGACGGCATTGATCTTAACATAGAGGAAGGCAGCTTTGTGGTTGTGCTCGGTCATAACGGCTCGGGCAAGTCTACCCTTGCAAAGCACCTCAACGGTATACTGCAGCCCACTGAGGGCACTGTCCTTGTGGCAGGCATGGATACCCGCGATGAGAAGCTTATGACCGATATACGCCGTAAGGTGGGTATGGTGTTCCAAAATCCCGATAACCAGATAGTTGCCAACGTGGTTGAGGATGACGTGGCATTCGGCCCCGAGAACCTGGGTATCGAATCCGAAGAGATACGCAGAAGGGTAGACGAAGCGCTGAAAGCCGTGGATATGTGGGAGTTCCGCAGCCATGCGCCCCATCTTCTTTCGGGCGGACAGAAGCAACGTGTAGCTATTGCAGGTGTTATCGCCATGCGTCCCCACTGCATAGTCCTCGATGAGCCTACTGCCATGCTGGATCCCGTAGGTCGAGCAGAGGTAATAGAAACCATCATGCGCCTCAATAAAGAGCAGGGCATAACGGTCGTTCTTATAACTCACCATATGAGCGAGACCATTGATGCCGACCGCCTTATTGTTATGGCAGACGGCAGAATAATAGATGACGGAACGCCCCAGCAGGTTTTTGCCAATGTGCAGAAGCTTAGAGATGCGGGCCTCAGTGTTCCGGAGACTACTCAGCTGATTTTTGAGCTGCGTAAAGAAGGAGTAGAACTTCCTTTGAGTGCGCTTAGTGTTGACGAATGCGCAGAGTCTATATTTAAAGCATTTGCCTAAGGAGAACAGTGTGAAAATCACACTGAAATTATTTAAAAAGCCCAACGCCTCGCCCTTTGGGCAATCGGCGTTGATGGCAAAAATCCTCCATACATGAGGATTTTTAGTTACTATTTGCGCGGTGTAACCGCATGGAGGATTAATACATGACTCCAATAGTCAAAACGGAGGGCCTCACCCATCTGTACAGCCCCGGAACTCCATTTGAACGTATTGCCGTTCAGGATTTGGATTTTCAGGCGATGAAGGGCGAATTTATCGGAATAATCGGCCATACCGGTTCAGGTAAATCCACCTTTATTCAGCATCTTAACGGCCTTCTTAAACCCACGAAGGGCAGAGTGCTCTTCGACGGCGAGGACATATGGTCCTCTAAAACAAAGACACATGGCGTCCGATTCAAAGTAGGCTTGGTGTTCCAGTATCCCGAATACCAGCTCTTTGAGGAGACCGTATATAAGGATATAGCGTTTGGCCCGAAGAACATGAAGCTTTCCGAGGAAGAGATCGATGCCCGCGTGCGCGAGGCTGCAGATCTTGTCGGAATAGGGGAGGAACTGCTTGAAAAGTCTCCCTTTGACCTTTCCGGCGGTCAAAAACGCAGAGTAGCGATCGCAGGCGTTATCGCTATGCGTCCCGATGTGCTTATTCTGGATGAACCCACTGCAGGTCTTGACCCTGCGGGCAGCGCTGAGATCCTTGCCAATATTAAGGATTATCACCACCGTATGGGGTCCACCGTGCTTTTCGTAACTCACAGCATGGAGGATGCTGCTCGTATTGCAGACAGACTGCTTGTGTTCTCGGGTGGTCATCTCGTAATGGACGGTACGCCCAATGCAATATTTGCGCGTCCCGAAGAACTTGAGGCAATAGACCTCGGTATACCTGAGATAACTCGCGTTGTTGCCCGTTTGAGAGAAAAAGGATTGGATATCCCGGCGGCAATATATACCGTGGAGCAGGCTAAGGCTGCTCTCATGAAACTGAAGGAGGGTAAAGCCGATGCTTAAGAACATCACCCTCGGTCAGTATTTCCCCGGTAATACTTTTGTCCACCGTCTTGACCCTCGAACTAAGCTGCTTATAATCGTTGTTTATATAGTGGCGCTTTTCCTTGTGGATAAAATTACGGCGTATCTTCCTGTAATCGTATTTTTGGCAATCAGCGTAATGGTTTCCAAAATAAAGCTGAAGTCGCTGGTCAGCGGCATGAAGCCTTTGTTTGTGATAATTGTCATCACGGCAATCATCAATTTGTTTTTTACCAGTGGTGAGCCGATCGTAAAACTTTGGGTAGTTACTATTACCAAAGAAGGCGTGCGCGCCGCAGTATTCATGCTGCTGCGTATATCCCTGCTCATTATGGGAACGTTTATGCTTACCTATACCACTGCTCCCATGCAGCTTACCGACGGTCTTGAGAGCCTGCTTGGACCCCTCAAGAAGATAAAGATGCCCGTCCATGAGCTTGCGATGATGATGAGCATAGCACTTAGATTTATTCCCACCCTCATAGAAGAAACAGATAAAATAATGAATGCCCAGAAGGCGAGAGGTGCCGATTTTGAAACCGGCGGCCTCGTACAGAAGGCTAAAGCCATGCTGCCATTGCTGATACCGCTGTTTATCAGCGCGTTCAGAAGAGCTGACGAACTTGCCACTGCCATGGAAAGCCGCTGCTACAGTGGTGGTGAAGGCAGAACAAAAATGAAGCAGCTTTGCTACGGCGCAATAGATGTTACGGCAGGAGCTGCCGCGATTGTGCTGCTGGCTATGGTTATTTTGCTTAACACTTTCGGAATTTAAGAAAGCTGAAAAGTTATGCCCTCATGAAGGTATAACGGAGGAGCTATATGCGAAATATTGCAATGCGGCTGCGGTATGACGGAACGAATTACCACGGCTGGCAAATCCAGGACAAGGATATAACGGTTCAGCAGGTGGTGGAGGAAGCACTTACCAAAGTGCTTAAAACACCTACGCGAGTTGTTGGATGCGGCAGAACGGACGCAGGTGTCCATGCCCAGCGCTACTGCGCAAATTTCCGCACCGATGCGCGCATACCTGTGGATAAGCTTCATCTTGCCATGAATGCCCACTTGCCCGGTGATGTGGCTGTGTGCGATGCCGTTGAAGCCCCCGAGGATTTCAACTCGATCCTTTCCTGCGTTAAAAAGGAATACACCTACTATATCCATAATTCCAATATCCGAGATCCTTTTTTGGATAAGAGGGTGTGGTTCCATCCCTCGGCACTTGATGCAGATATAATGCATCGCGCTGCGCAGGGGTTTGTTGGTACCCATGATTTTGCGGCTGTGCGTTCTGTGGGTACGGATGTTAAAAGTACCGTGCGAACGGTGCATTGGTTCGATGTTGAGCGCAAAGGCGATATTATTATTCTGCGTGTGTGCGCCAACGGTTTCCTGTATAACATGGCACGCGCCATGGTGGGAACTACGGTTTTTGCCTCTTTGGGCAAAATCGATCCCGATGATATAGGCAGTATACTGGATAGCGGAGACCGCTGCCTTGCAGGACCGACTGCGCCGCCTCAGGGCCTTTATATGACCAACATATGGTACGATGGTGAAGTGGGGACGATGATGCAGAAATGAAAAAGGATACTAAGTCTTCCAAAACTAAAAAAACCAAAAAAGCAGAAAAAGAAAAAAGCAGCCTGCTTAAAAAAATATTGTCGGTTCTGCTCGTATTGGCCGTCTTAGCCGCAGTAGCCTATATCGTTATTGATGCAATGGTGGATGACGGTCGTACGGTAGCGGAAGTCATCAAGGAAGCAGTGGGCGATAATGCTGACGGTGAAACTGTCAGCAGCACCAAGTTCTCTTTTGATGCCTATTCCGATAACGTTTTTGAGGAGCTAAACGGCGGTTTGATTGCGGTTTCGGCTTCTGCATATCAGGTTTTTGACAATACCGGCGAAATCGTAGGTCGCGGAACGAAGGCATTCAGCAACCCCTCTGCCGATTCCGGGCCGGGTGGAGCGGTTCTGTGGAGCCAAGGCGGCAAGGATGTAATGCTTGTTTCCGAAAACGGCGCCACAAAGGCTATTGATTCGGAAAATTCCGTTATTTCGGCTGATATAAACGATGACGGTTACGTTGCAGTTGCGGCTGAGCAGTCCGGATATAAAGGCATCGTAACGGTTTATGATCCCGAGGGTGAGGCTGCATACAAATGGTTTTCCGGCAGCGGATATCTCATGGACGCAGCTGTAAATAACTCAAATACGGGTATGGCTGCTTTGACCATAAGTGATAACGGAAGCAGGCTCGTTGCCTATTCATTTGGCAGTGAAGAAGAGCAGGGCGCTTATACCGAAAGTGAAAACGTATATTTCGATATAGGTTATATTTCCGAAAACCGTATTTGTGCCGTTTCCGAAAGCAAAGCGGTATTTGTGAACGGCAAATGTGAATATAATGCAGAGTACTCGTTTGAGGGATGGTATTTGAAAGACTATTCCCTTGATGGCAACGGTTACGCAGTTTTCGTCCTTGGTAAATACAGAACAGGTGGCGAAAACAAGATAGTAAGCGTTGATGCAAGCGGTAGTGTAAAAGGCTTTGTTGAGCTTAGCGGAGAAGTGCGTTCCGTAAGTGTGCGCGGCAGATATATTGCCGTTACCTATGCAGACAGCGTCGCGCTTTATAACTCTTCTATGGAGGAATTGGGGCGCGTGGACGATGCAGCGGGTGTAGAAAAGGCTCTTGCCTGCACCAGCGGTAACCTCATTGCGGTTTCTGCAAACGGAGCTGTTGAATATGATTTTTAAGACAGAGATGCCTTAATCGGTACAGTTGAAAGGAAGTTAACAAATGAGTCTTATAATTGACCTTATACTGATAGCGATAATTGCTTTCTGCGCCTGGAACGGCTACAGAAAGGGTTTTATCATGGGCATAAGCGGTATTCTCGCCCTTATCGTCGCTTTCTACGGCGCTCAGATAATTGCTGATACC
This sequence comes from Oscillospiraceae bacterium, assembly GCA_017537165.1. GTDB lineage: Bacteria > Bacillota > Clostridia > Oscillospirales > Oscillospiraceae > RGIG6375. The sequence continues at coordinate 26,873 of JAFYLI010000052.1, forward strand.
TATTCCCAGGAATTTAACTCGATGCTCAAGCCCTTTGTTAGCGGCATAGTTGACAGCGCCGTGGCAAAGGTGCAGGAGGATACTGTTGATACCTTTGACGAAGAGGATGTATACGGAGTTACATACGATGCTCTTGGCAATATAGGTATCCTTAAGAGTGCTGCCCGCGATATTGCCGACGAGATCGCAAACAAAGTAGAACGCACCGGCCAGACCATGCGCGAAGAGATAGTAAGCGTTCTCAGCAGCAAAATAGCTTATATCCTCACCGTAGTTGTGGTGTTCCTGCTGATTTTGATAGTGTTTACAGTAATAGCAAATATCATCAACCTCGCCTTCAAACTGCCGGGTCTTGAGTTTATCAACGAACTGTTCGGCGCTCTGTTTGGCTTTGCCAAGGGTGCTGTCATCGTTATAGCTATAGCATGGGTAATGCGCTATCTTGGCGTTCTCGTTGATGAGGACATCGTAAATAAGACCGTGCTGCTTGAATGGCTCATGGAGCATAATCTGGTTACTAAGTTCTTTGGATTCTAATTGATTCAAGGTGGTTAAAATGAATATACCCAATATTCTATCCGTAATAAGAATATGCTTGGTTCCTGTGTTCATCCTCGTTTATTTCGAGGACACGCCCAACAGTAATATATTTGCTACCATAGTGTACGCAATCGCATCCTTTACTGATGTTCTTGACGGTCGGATCGCAAGAAAATACAACATTACCACAAATCTTGGACGTATACTCGATCCCTTGGGTGATAAGCTGATGACGATGGCGGTTATCGTCTGCATAACCGTCGACAGAGTTATCCCCGTATGGGCCGTTATAGTATTCCTTGTTAAGGAATGCCTTATGGGTCTTGGCGGTATGTTTCTGTACAATAAATTTGAAGAGATGCCGCCTTCCAACTATTTTGGAAAATGTTCAACGATTGTCTTTTTCGCAGTGTGTGTTATACTCATGCTGTTCAGGTCTATCCCGCCCGTGATCGCGATGGTAATGATATCTTTCGCGCTGGCGGTAATGCTGCTGGCTTTTGCAACCTACGCAGCAAGATTTGTTCGTATGATGAAAGTCAGCGAGCAGAGCAAATCCTGATTTTCTCTTTGGAAAGGAGAGCTAACTATGCAGCCTACTATTTGCTCCAGATGCAAGAAGAATGTGGCAGTGGTGTTCATCACTAAGATCGAAAACGGTCAGACTGTGAATGAAGGCCTCTGCATCAAGTGCGCCAAGGAGCTTGGAATAAAGCCTATAAATGATATGATGAACAATATGGGCGTTACCGATGAGGAACTCGAAAACCTCTCTAAGGAAATGCTTGCAGCCTTCGGCGGGGAAGAGGACATTCCCGATGCCGACGGTGATGACGATGAAAGCGGAAAGACCGCTACGTTCCCCTTCCTGAATAAGCTCTTCGGCGGTGCAAACCACGCTAACCCTCCCGCTAACGGTGGTGGCGATAACTCCCGTCCCGGCGGTGGTCAGGATAGAGAGAAGGCCGGCGGACGCGGCAATAAGCGCAAGTTCCTTGAAAATTATTGTATTTCCCTTACCCAGCGCGCCAAGGACAATAAGCTGGATAAGATAGTCGGCCGTGAGGAAGAAATGGAGCGTGTTATCCAGATCCTTAACCGCCGCCAGAAGAATAATCCTTGCCTTATCGGTGAGCCCGGTGTAGGTAAGACTGCTATTGCAGAAGGCCTTGCTCAGAAGATAATCGCAGGTGAAGTGCCTTATAAACTGACCGATAAGGAAGTATGGATGCTTGACCTTACCGCTCTCGTTGCCGGAACTCAGTTCCGCGGACAGTTCGAGAGCCGCATGAAAGGCCTTATTGAAGAAATCAAGAAGCAGGGCAATATTATCCTTGTTATAGACGAGGTTCACAGTATTGTAGGTGCAGGTGATGCAGAAGGTTCTATGAACGCTGCCAATATCCTCAAGCCTGCTCTGTCCCGCGGCGAGATCCAGGTTATTGGCGCGACAACGTTCAATGAATACAGAAAGCACATAGAGAAGGATTCCGCGCTTGAGCGCCGTTTCCAGCCCGTTACGGTCAACGAGCCTTCTATCGACGAGACCGTTGAAATTATCAAGGGTATCGCAGGTTACTACGAAGGTTTCCATATGGTAAAGATCTCCGATGAGATGGCCCGCAAGGCAGTTGTTCTGTCCGAGCGTTATATCACCGATCGTTTCCTGCCCGATAAGGCAATTGACCTTATTGACGAAGCCTGCTCCGATATTAACCTTAAGAATAAAAATCTTGCACGTATGGCAGTTCTCCAGCGCGAGAAGGATGATCTTGATAAGGAAAGAGAAATGCTTCTTGCTGCTAACTCTGAAAATGAGAACGATTTTGCACGCCTTGCCGAGATACGTTCCCGCCAGCTTCAGCTTGAGCAGGAGCTTACCACGCTTAACGCAGCAGGCTATCCCGAGCTGACTATGGAGTCTTTGGCAAGAGTTATTGAGCTTTGGACAAAAATACCCGCCAGCAGCATCCGTGAGGATGAGTTTGAGCGCCTTGCCAAGCTCGATGAACGTCTCAAAGCTCATATAGTAGGTCAGGACGAGGCTATCAAGGTAGTATGTTCTGCAATAAAGCGCAACCGCGTAGGTATTTCCGCTAAGCGTAAGCCCGTTTCCTTTATCTTTGTCGGTTCTACCGGTGTAGGTAAGACCGAGCTTGTTAAGCAGCTTGCTGCCGATATGTTTAGCTCCCCCGAGTCCCTTATCCGTCTCGATATGTCCGAGTTTATGGAGAAGCATGCGGTTTCCCGTATTATCGGTTCTCCTCCCGGATACGTTGGCTATGATGAGGCCGGTCAGCTTACCGAGAAGATAAGACGCAAGCCTTATTCCGTCATTCTCTTTGACGAAATTGAGAAGGCTCATCCCGATGTTCTCAATATCATGCTGCAGATCCTTGACGACGGTCATATCACCGACGCTCACGGAAGAACGGTAAACTTCGAGAATACCGTTATCGTTATGACCACTAACGCAGGCAGCGAAAGAAAGGGAAGCGGCTCCGTAGGCTTCAACCAGACAGTAGCCGAGCAGGGAAGAGAGAAGGCTATGAAGGCCCTCAATGATTTCCTGCGTCCCGAGTTCATTAACCGCGTTGACGAGATAGTTTACTTCAACCAGCTCAGCGAAGAGAACTTCAAGGGTATTGCCGATATCATGATGCGTGAGCTTCATGACAGCATGGCCGAAAAGGGATATAGCCTCGGCTATGACGATGCCCTGCTGGCATATCTGGTTGAGAAGTCCTATTCTGCAACCTACGGCGCAAGAAATCTCCGCCGCACTATTCAGCGCGAGGTCGAAGACGCTATCACCGAACTGATAATTTCCCGCTACAATGAAACCCTTCGCTATATCTCCGTAACTGCAAAGGACGGCAAGGTAGACGTTCAGGGTTTGGCCTAATGTGAAAACATAAAAAGCACCTGAGAAAGCTTGGGCTTTCTCGGGTGCTTTTCGCTTGTAATGCCTATTCCCTTGTGGTAATGTGATAATAGTGTTCGGCAAACTTGAGTTTAAATGGGGTGTAACGGTAATGATAAACACCGCAAATATTAAGACTATCATCGTAGATTTAGATAGAACTTTGTTGCACACAGATAAAACCATATCTGCATATGCTGTTAAAGTTTTTGAGGAATGTAAGAAGTGCGGATTGGAAATTATGGTTGCAACAGCGAGGCCGTTCCGTGATGCTAAAAAATATTGTGATATAATTGGTGCCGATGCAATGGTTGTTTCCAATGGTGCAAGAATTATCTGCAGAGACCAACGAACAGATTATGGTATAAGCCTAAGAAGTGCTGAGAATTTATTGAATACGTTGAAACGCTACCCGAGTCTACGAATTACTGTTGAAACAGGAGAGTGTGCATATTCAAATTTTCCGATAGAGGATTATGAAACGATTCTTTCGGATGATTTGGTCGGCATTTCTAATAATGAGGGTGTATTAAAAATACTGGTACATCTTGACGACTCGGAAACATTGACTATTGTCAAAAACGAATTGTCAGACGATTTGTATTATACAGTTGCGCATGGATATTTAATGCAAATCATGAACTCCTATGCAACTAAGTGGAATGGCATAAAGACGTTGATGGATATTTGCTGTTGCTCACTTGGTGAAACGGTCTATTTTGGAGATGACCAAGACGATGTCGAGCCGATAAAAATGTGCGGTTTGGGTATTGCTGTTTCCAATGGAATAGCGGAGGTAAAGGCGGTTGCCGATTATATTGCAGAATGCAATGATGATGACGGTGTTGCAAAATTCATAGAACATCAAATATTGAAGAATTTATAAAAAACAAATTGACCGTGTATCGTGACAGATACACGGTCATAAATATTTCTAAAACTTACTCCTGCATTTCCTTTTCGATTTCGGCCAGCAGCTTCTTATCGGCCTTGTCAGGAACGAACTTTTCAAACATATCGGGACGCTTGAGCATGGTGCGCTTGAGTGCCTGCTTGCGGCGCCATTTTGCTATATTGGCATGATGACCGGAGCGAAGTACCTCGGGCACTTCGGAGCCGTTCCATACTTGGGGACGGGAGTAGTGAGGATATTCCAGCAAACCGCTCCAGTGGCTTTCGTCGGTGAAGCAATCTTCGTCGGCAAGTACACCGGGAACAAGGCGGCATACAGAGTCGGCAACAGCCATAGCGGGTATCTCACCACCGGTGAGAACGAAATCACCGATGGATATTTCTTCGTCTACGCACTGCTCGATGAAGCGCTCGTCTACACCTTCGTAGTGTCCGCACACGATGATAAAACGGTCGTAATCGCGCTTGAGACGCTTGGCGTCCTCCTGCTTGAAGACCTTGCCCTGAGGGCTCATGTAGATGGTGTGCAGGCGTTCACCGGCCTCGTCGCAGATATGCTTCCAGCAATCGTAAAGGGGCTGGATCTGCATTACCATGCCCATGCCGCCGCCATAGGGATAATCGTCCACCTGCTTCTGCTTGTTGGTGGTGTAATCTCTTATTTGGTGGCAGTTTATCTTGACGATGCCGTTGGACTGAGCCTTGCCGATAATGCTCTCGCCGAGAACGGCGGAAACGGTATCGGGGAAGAGGGTCATTATATCTATAGTCAAAGCTATCATGGCTTACATTCCTTCAATAAGAGCTACGGTGATGCGGCCTGCCTCGGGGTCGATCTCCTTGATGAATTCGGGTACTCCGGGAATCATGTGCTCTTCACCCTTGGCACCGACTACAACGTAGAGTGCGCCTGCAGGCATATCCAGAACCTCTTTGAGAGTGCCGATTTCGCCGCGAACCTCATCATAGACGGGGAGACCGAGAATATCCTGAATGAACCAGCTGCCCTTGGGAAGCTTGGCGTCATCGCGATTTATGCTTATAACCTTGTTTTTCAGCTTCATAGCCTCGTTTACATCGCTTACGCCATCCAGCATAGCAATAACGCAATCCTTGTGGACGCGGGCGGAAATAACCTTATAGGCGGTTTCGCCGATGTAAATGGTTTTGAACTTCTTGAGAAACTCAGGGGAATCGCACCAAGGCCGGATTTTAACTTCGCCCTTGATGCCGTGAGTATTGACTATTTTGCCGCTTTCGAGAAACTGCTTCTTTTCCATGATGTCCTCCATAAAGCTGTATTGTCCGGTGGTTGAAATGCGATGAAAAACTTCAATATATTTAAAGCCTTTCATCACACTTCAGCGAAAAGTAAAATAAAAGGGGAGGTGCTTGAGCATCTCCCCGGTGGTTTTACGAGTGTCAGTCAACAATTTCAACCGAAACCCTTTTGCCGCTGCGCTGGGCAAGGGACTTGACCAAAACGCGTATCTCTTTTGCGATACGTCCCTGACGGCCGATGACCTTGCCCATGTCGCCCTCTGCAACTCTGAGTTCGAGAACAGTTTCGTTGCTTTCCTCGCGCTCAGTAACAGTAACTTCATCGGGATTATCGACAAGGTTGCGGGCAATGTAAAGTAAAAGCTCTTTCATTGTAACGACCGATCCTTTCGCTCAACTAACTGGCGTTACAGTACGCCTTCCTTCTTCAGCAGAGTCTTAACGGTATCGGTGGGCTGAGCGCCGTTCTTGATCCACTCGAGAGCGCGCTCCTTGTTGATCTGAACCTGAGTGGGCTCAGCCATGGGATCGTAGGTGCCGATCTCCTCGATGCATCTGCCATCACGGGGGAAACGGGAGTCAGCAACAACTATTCTGTAAAAGGGGTTCTTCTTAGCACCCATTCTGCGAAGTCTGATCTTTACCATTTCAATTCACCTCCAAGAAAATTGAGTTTAAAGTTAAAATATATATGGAAAATGTTCTTCACATTGACCAAACGAATTATCAGAATCCGAAGGGATTCATGCCGCGGCCTTTCTTGTTCATACCGCGCATCATCTTGCGAGCGTTTTTGCCGCTCATCTGCTTCATCATAGCCTGCATGGAGCTAAACTGCTTGAGCAGGCGGTTTACGTCCACAACCTGAGTTCCGCTGCCTGCCGCGATGCGCTTCTTGCGGCTGGAGTTGAGAATGTCGGGATTCTCTCTCTCCTTGGGTGTCATGGAAAGGATTATGGCCTCGGTGCGGGCCAGAGCCTTTTCGTCAATGGAGGCACCGCTCAGAGCCTTGGCGTCAACGCCGGGGAGCATGCCTGCAATATCGGAAAGGGAACCCATAGACTTGATGGAAACCAACTGATCGTAGAAATCAGCCAGTGTGAACTTGTTTTTCATGAGCTTTTCGGCAAGCTCGGAAGCCTTCTTCTCATCGAAGCTCTGCTCAGCCTTCTCAATGAGGGTAAGGATGTCGCCCATGCCGAGAATTCTGGAAGCCATTCTGTCGGGATGGAAAGCTTCGATGCCGTCCAGCTTTTCACCAACACCTGCGAACTTGATGGGCTTGCCGGTAACTGCTCTTACGGAGAGAGCTGCACCGCCTCGTGCATCGCCGTCCAACTTGGTGAGGAAGATACCGGTAATGCCGAGTGCTTCATCGAAAGCCTTGGATACGTTTACTGCATCCTGACCGGTCATAGCGTCGATAACCAGCATTACTTCGTCGGGCTCAACTTCGGCCTTGATGTTCTTGAGCTCGTCCATCAGGGCTTCGTCTATGTGAAGACGACCTGCGGTATCGATGAACACGATGTCGTTGCCGTGCTTCTTGGCGTGCTCAACGGCAGCCTTAGCGATTTTTACGGGGTTTTCGGTGCCCATCTGGAAGACGGGAACGTCAACCTGCGCGCCCACGGTCTCCAGCTGAGTGATAGCAGCGGGACGGTAAATGTCGCAGGCGGCCAGAAGAGGACGTTTGCCGCTCTTTTTTACATAGGCTGCCAACTTTGCACCGTTGGTTGTTTTACCTGCACCCTGCAGACCAACGAGCATTACCACGGTGGGCGACTTGGAAGATATATTCAACTTGGAGTTCTCGCTGCCCATGGTAGCGGTAAGCTCTTCGTTGACTATTTTAATTACCATCTGCGCAGGGGTAAGACTTTCGAGAACGTCTGCACCCACGGCGCGCTCGCTTACGCGGGCAATAAAGTCCTTTACGACCTTGTAGCTTACGTCTGCCTCAAGCAGGGCAAGGCGCACATCGCGCATAGCCTCCTTGATATCGGCTTCGTTCAAGCGGCCCTTACCGCGCAGCTTTTTAAATGTGGCGGACAGCTTTTCCGATAAACTTTCAAATGCCATAAGTGTCCTCCGTTATTTCTTCATAAGCTGAAGCTGAGCATCTATCAGGTTGCACAGCTCCAGAAGTCTGCCGTTCTTGAAGCGGGTACTGTTGAGATTAGCAATCTCAGTAAGATGAACTTCAATTTCGGCCAAAGCATTTTCCAGCTCCTGATGCTGGCGGATCATACCAAGCTTTGCCTCGGCATCCTCCATTATAGACTCGGCGCGGACGATAACGTCGCGAACGCCCTGGCGGCTGATGCCGTCATTTTCGGCTATTTCGGAGAGAGAAAGGTTCTCACCGTAATAAAGATCGAAATACTCTTTCTGTTTGTCGGTGAGCATCTCGCTGTAATAGTCAAAGAGGATAGCCATGCGAACGTTTTTTTCCATGCTGACTCCTCCTGACAGAAATAGTGTAAAGTATTTTCACTTACCTGGGTGAGTTTACAATAATTTTGCCCCGCTGTCAATAGCTTTTTTGAAAAATGTAAAGAAATTTTCCTTTACACTGTGAACCCTTGTAAACAGGCATATTTTAGCGCTTTTGGCGAGATAATTTATAGTGAGTATTCACAAATAGTTTATAATAATCGTCCCTCATTCTATTGTGAAAATCGCGGTAATGTGGTAAAATGATAGACAAAAAATACAGCCATATAAGGAGGCAGTATAGTTGGATAAAATAATAAGAAAAATCGTAATGCCGGGAGTAACTCTGCTCTGCCTGCAGACCCCTAAATTCAAGACCGGATATTTCAGTGTCGCCCTTCAGCGTCAGCTGTGCCCGGAGAATGCGGCAAAGGATTCTATAATACCCCAGATACTTAAGCGCGGATGCCGCAGATATCCCGATATGGAAAGTCTTTCCGCAGCGTTGGATGATCTTTACGGCGCAGTAGTTGAGCCTATCGTCCGTCAGCGCGGCGAAATACTTTGCACAGGCTTTTGCTCGTCTTTCGTAGATGACAAATACCTGCCCGGAGAGGCCAAAACTCTGGAAAACACCATTTCTTTGGTAGCCGAGCTGCTGCTTGACCCCGCCACTAAGGACGGCCTGCTCAACGCAGAGTATGTAAATTCCGAGAAGGAAAATATCTGCGATGAAATCCGTTCCCGCGTAAACGATAAGCGAGTATATGCCTCGGGCCGCCTGCGCGAGATAATGTGTGCAGATGAGAACTACGGCACTTATGCCTACGGTACGCTTGAAACCGCAGAGAAAATACAATACATTCCTCTCACAAAGTACTATAAGGAGTCTCTTGCCGAGTCCAATATATACATGTTTTACTGCGGCAGTGCTTCTCCCATGCGTGTAGAGCTGGCTGTAAAAGAAGCTTTTGCAACTCTGCCCAGAAGTGAGGAATATTACGATACAAGCACCGAGATACGCATCAATGCCGATGAACCCAAGTACGTTACCGAAGAGATGGACGTGCTGCAGGGCAATCTTACCATCGGCTTCAGAATGGGCGAAGTAATGTATCGCCCCAATTATGCAGCTATGACCGTTTTCAATACCGTTTACGGCGGCGGAGTAACCTCCAAGCTTTTTGCAAACGTCCGCGAAAAGCTTTCTCTGTGCTATTATGCATCCTCCTCGGTTGACAGTAATAAGGGAATAATGACGGTTTCCTCCGGCATTGACCCTGCCAAGTATGAAGAAGCGCTTGCTGAGATACTTGCGCAGCTGGATGCCTGCCGCAAGGGCGATATAAGCAGCAAGGAATTTGAATCTGCCAAGAGCTATGTTGTTGCTTCTCTTCGTGCATATAACGACAGCGCTGCCACGATGGATGATTTTTATCTCGGTCAGGAGCTCAAGGGCCTTATTTATGACCTGGATGAGTACGCGGGCCTTGTTGATATGGTAGAACTTGAAGATGTTGTGGAAATAGCAAAGAGCGTAGAGCTCGATACGGTTTATTTCCTTAAGAACAGAGGGGAGGCTGTATAATGCGTCTTATCGAATATAAAAACGTAGGCGAAGAGGTATGGTACGAAAAACTGTATAACGGCCTTACCGTTCTCGTAGTGCCTAAAAAGAATTACAGCCGTACCTATGCATTTTTTGCTACCAATTACGGCGGTTGCGACAGACGTTTCAAGCTGGACGGTCAGTGGCACGATACTCCTGCAGGTGTAGCGCACTTCCTCGAGCATAAGATGTTCGATTTGCCCGACGGCAGCAACGCACTTACCACTCTCTCGGAAAACGGTGCGTCTCCCAATGCATTTACCGCCAACGGTATGACCGGCTATCTCTTCCGCTGCACCGATAAGTTTGAAGAGAATCTTACTGTTCTGCTCAACTTTGTAATGACTCCCTATTTTACTGAAGAGAGCGTAGCCAAAGAGCAGGGTATTATCGGCCAGGAAATAAAGATGGGTGAAGACAGCCCCGCGCGTCAGCTTCGTCAGAATCTTATGCGCGCCCTCTACGCAAACCATCCCGTACGCGACTCTATAGCAGGTACCGTGGAAAGTATAGCGGAGATAACCCCTGAGGTGCTCTATGCCTGCCACAAGGCTTTCTACAATCCCTCCAACATGGTGCTCTGCGTTTCCGGTAATGCCGATCCCGAAAGAGTTAAGCAGATAGTTCTGGATAATGTGAAGACCATGGGCGCTGAGGTGCCCGAGAGGGATTACGGAGAAGAGGAAGGGGAACTGCCTGCAAAGGTGCGCATCGAAGAGGAGATGGCAGTTGCTATGCCTCTGTTCATGTTTGGCGCAAAGCTGCCGTTCGATGCTGACGGACGCAGCTTTATGAAGCAGCTTCTGACAGGTGAACTTGCCTGCGAGATGCTTATGGGTGAGTCCTCCGAGCTTTATTCCCAGATGTATAAGGATGGTCTGATAAACCGCTCCTTCTATTGCGGAACTGCCGATTTCCCGGGCGGAGCATTTACTGCCGCAGGCGGCGAAAGCAAGGATCCGTATGCTGTTATGGAAAGAGTTACCGAAGCTGCCGCAAAAATGGCAGAGAGCGGTGGAGAACAGCTATTTGAACGGCTCAAGAAGGCTATGCTGGGCTCTACCATACGCGCTCTTGATTCTGTGGAAAATATATGCCATAATGAGGCGGAAGCATTTTTCCATGGCTATTCATCCTTTGAGGCAAAGGATATACTCTTGAGTGTAAGTATAGAAGATTGCAGAGAGTTCCTGCGTAAATATTTTGCCATAGAAAGATTGGCCATGTCGGTAATACGGCCGTTGGGAGAAAAATAAAAAGGATGTGACGAAGTTGCAGAATGCGACTATCAGCTTTCCTCTTTTGGGAGAGAATTTTAAGCTCGATATAAAATCTTATTTGGAAATAGGAAGTTTCAGTGTACATTGGTACGGCGTTATTATTGCGATAGGTTTCCTGCTGGCAGTAATATACGCAATAAAGCGCTCCAAAGAATTCGGTATTACCGAGGATAATATTATTGACCTGCTTATTTGCGCCGTGCCTTTGGCAGTTATCGGCGCGAGAGCATACTATGTAATATTCAGCTGGGAAAACTACAAGGATAACCTGGTGGATATTATCAAAGTTTGGGAAGGCGGCCTCGCTATTTACGGCGGTATTATAGGCGCGGTTGTTGGCCTTTTCATCTTCTCGAAATGGCGTAAAGTCAAGGCAGGGGCCATGGCTGACCTTGGTGGCTTGGGATTGCTTATCGGTCAGGCCGTTGGTCGCTGGGGCAACTTCATTAACCGCGAGGCTTACGGTGTAAAAACTACCGTAGCATGGCGTATGGGTCTCACCAACCAGTACGGTACATTCTACTATCATCCCTGCTTCCTCTATGAAAGCCTTTGGAATATTATCGGATTTGTCATTCTTCACTTCTATTCCAAGAAGCGTAAGTTTGACGGCGAAGTATTCTTTCTGTACTTAGCTTGGTACGGTCTCGGCAGAGCAATGATCGAGAGTCTGCGTACCGATAGTTTGTATCTTTTCGGTAGCAATCTGCGTGTATCTCAGCTTGTAGCACTGCTTTGCGTTATTGGCGCTGTTAGCGCTGTGCTTGTTATACGTATGCGTAATCCCGAGCCTGAAGATATGTGGGTCAATCGTGATAAGAAAGCGGCCATTGAGACCGCTGCTGCTGAAGCATCTGCCGCTGCATTTGCTGCAGGCGAGGGTGAAGACGTATATGACGAGGACTTCGCTTCCGCTCTGGAACTGCTGAAGAAGGGAAGCACCCTTGACGATGCTGACGATGGCGATTCCGAGTTGCCCGTCATTGAACCTGTTGAAGTGAATATATCCGAAGATGTTTCTTTGGATGACGAATTATAAGAAAGGATGAACGTACATTATGGCAAAGTTTGATAACTTCAAGAAGAATTTCACCGAAGCAGCCGAGCTGTTTGCAGAAAAAGCAGCAGGTTTTGCAAAGGTTGCAGCAGAAAAGACTAAGGATGCCGCAGATAAAGCCAAAGAGTTGGCTAAGATAGGTAAGCTCAATGCTGAGATCCTTGCTAAGAAGGATGAGGTAAGAAAGGCTTATCAGGAGATCGGTAAGATCTATTATGAGTATTTCCAGGTAGATCCCCATGAACCCATGAAGGCTATCTGCGCTAAGATCGACGAGGCTATGGCTGTCATTGCTGATAAGCAGGCTGAGATAGAAGTACTGAAGGCCGAAAACCCCGATGAGGATTTCAGTGAGTATGAAGTAGTCGACGATGATGATATCGAAGTGGAAGTTTACGAAGTAGCAGAAACCGCAGAAGAAAAAGAATGCTGCTGTGGATGCGAAGAGAAGGCTGAAGAATAAAAATATAGTGAAGGGACTGCCTGAGCAGTCCCTTCCTTTGGTACTTGGAATGTGAAAAATGGGAAAACAACTGGAGAAAAAGGTCGGATCGGCCGGAAGAAAAGTTAATTTGCAGGAGTTCAGAAGCGGTGTTCACCATGGTATACCCGTAGGCTTGGGATACTTTTTTGTTTCCTTTACCCTTGGTATTACCGCGAAGCAGACCGGTTTGAGTTCACTTCAGGCGGCACTTATGTCCCTTTCCATACACGCTTCGGCGGGTGAATTTGCGGCTCTTGGTATTATTGCCGCAGGCGCAGGATATTGGGAAATGGCGCTTACTGAGATAATAGTAAACCTTAGATATTTGCTTATGTCCTGCTCTTTGTCTCAAAAACTGTCGGGCAGCATGCGGTTTTTCCACCGCTTCCTTATAGCCTTCGACATAACAGACGAAATTTTTGCGTTCTCGGTTTCAAGGCCGGGAAAACTAAATCCGTTTTTTACATATGGTATGATGGTGGTTGCATCACCGGGCTGGGTGCTCGGTACCTTTGTTGGCGCCGCAGCCGGCGGAATCCTGCCTGCGGTAGTAACGGGAGCAATGAGTATAGCGCTGTACGGTATGTTTATTTCCGTGGTAATACCGTCGGCACGAAAGGATAAAGTTATAGCGGGAATCGTTGCGGCTTCCATGCTGCTCAGCGGAGCATTTGCTCTTATTCCCGTGATTAAAGATATATCCTCCGGCTTCAAGATCATCATACTTACAGTTGCTATATCTGCTGCTGCGGCAGCGCTTTTCCCTGTTAAGGAAGAAGAAAGGGAGGAGGCTGCGTAATGAAAAATAACATCTATATTTATATCCTTGTTATGGCGGGTGTTACATATCTTATACGCCTTCTGCCCCTTACCATATTCCGCAAGGAAATTAAAAATCGCTTTGTTCGTTCCTTCCTTCACTATATGCCATACGTTACTTTGTCGGTTATGACTTTTCCCGCAATCCTCAGTGCGACCGGCAATGTTATAAGCTCTGCCATAGGTTTTGTGGCGGCTTTGGTAATAGCGTGGATCGATGGAAATCTCTTTAAGGTTGCGCTTGGCGCATGCGGAGCGGCACTTATATCGCAGCTTATAATAAACATTCTGTGAATAAAAAACTCCTGCGTGTTTATCACGCAGGAGTTTTTTTATTGATTAAGTTTAAGCGGCAACTCTGGGAGTGCGCTTCTTTGCGATTATCTGGAGGATAACCACGATAGCCATGAGACCAAGTCCGATCAGGTCAGTTACAAGGCCGGGATAAATCAGCATCAGACCACCGATGACACTCATGAGGCGCTGATACCAGGGCATGTCCCTGAGGAGGTAGCCTTCGAGTGCGGAAGAAACACCGAATATACCAACTATGGAAGTTATGGCAATAAGTATAACTTCGCCTGCGCCTGTGTCGATAAGAAGCATTGCGGGATTCAGCGCAAATATGTAGGGAACTATAAATGCTCCGATTGCAAGCTTCGTGGCTGTAAGTGCCGTTTTCATGGGATTTGCCTGAGCTATAGCTGCGCCGGCGTAAGCTGCGAGAGCTACGGGGGGAGTAAGGTCGGCTACGATACCGAAGTAGAATACAAAGAAGTGTGCCGCGACACTGGGAACGCCCATGCGAACCAGAATAGGTGCGCAAGTAGCGGCCATGATGCAGTAGTTTGCAGTTGTGGGAACGCCCATGCCGAGGACTATGCAGCAGAGCATAGTGAGGAACAGTGCGATGATTACGGTATTACCGGCGAGAGCAAGAATGCCGTTGATGAGCATATTTGCAAGACCGGTCATGGTGATGGTACCTGCAATAATACCTGCTACACCGCAAGCTGCGGCAACTGTTATGGTGCCCTGACCACCTGCGGCGAGGGCTTCAAGCAAACGCTTGGGGGTGATGCGGGTTTCCTTGTTGAAGAGAGAAACGATAATGCAGGCTATGATGGACAGAGCGGCTGCATACTGAATGCTGCGCTGGCTGGTACCAACAAGATAAATGAGCATTATCAGGGGCAGGAGGAGATAGGTCTTCTTCAGGAGTGGGAGCAGACGGGGAAGCTCGTCCTTGGTAAGACCGCGCAGACCCTGCTTCTTGGCTTCAAGATGAACGGAAATGAAGATACCTGCAAAATAAAGAACTGCGGGAAGAATTGCCTTTACAACTATGGAGCTGTAGGGGAGCTGGACGTAGTCAGCCATAAGGAAAGCGGCTGCACCCATAATGGGAGGCATTATCTGACCGCCGGTGGAAGCAGAAGCTTCGGCGGCAGCCGCAAACTCGGGCTTATAGCCGGTCTTTTTCATAAGGGGAATGGTAACGGCACCGGAGCCGACGGTGTTGGCAACAGAGGAACCGGAAACCATGCCTTCAAGTGCAGAAGCTACAACAGCAACCTTGGCAGGACCGCCGGAGAAACGGCCTACAAGGGAATTAGCGATCTTAATAAAGAAATCAGCGATACCGGTGCGCTCAAGGAATGCGCCAAAGATAATGAATACAACTATGAACTTGGAGCATACGTTGATGGGAGTGGAAAGAATACCTTCCTTGCTGTAGAAAAGATAGCGAACAGTGTAGTTCAGCTTGCCCCAAAGAGAGGGGTTGGAAAGGCCCCAGATAAGAGCGTAAATAAGGAAGCAGGCGGCCACGATAAGAATAGGAAGGCCGACGCTGCGGCGGCAAACTTCAGCAAGAGAGAGAATACCGATAATACCAATGATTATCTGATACCACTGGAAATTGCTGCCCTGCTGGATAATGGTAAGAGCATTGAAGGTGAAGTAGAGAAAGGATGCTGTTCCCAAAATCATGAAAACCACGTCATACCAAGGGATGTGATTGACCTTCTGAACACCCTTGCGGGCGGGGAATACCAAATAGCCGAGAAAAACGATGAAAGCAACGAATGAAGTGAGACGAAGTTCCTCAAGCCAGCTGGCGAAGAGGGTTACGTAAATGCAGAAAAGAGAGAAAAGTGCCAAAACGCAGGTAACGACAAGTTTGGGCGTGCCTTCCCAAATTCGAACGTTTGACTCCTGGTCATATTTTTTCATGACGGACTCAAGATCCATGGGGCCTTCATCTTTTGGGGCTGTCTTTTTGCGGAATAATGCCATGGGTGAACCTCCTTGTATTTTATAGGAAATGGCTGCGGCGAAAATCGTCGCAGCCAAAAACACCTAATTGTGCGGGAGTTTTAATTGGTTTCTACGGTTACACCCTTTTCGGCGAAGTACTTAGCTGCGCCTGCATGGAAGGGAGCAGTCATACCGCTGGTGGCGTTTTCAACGCTCAGCTCGGCGCCCTTACCATTTTCCTTGGTGATGGCATCGATGTTGTCGAAAATAGCCTTGGTCAGCTTGTAAACGTCATCTTCCTTAGCAGAAGAGGAAACGATGAGGGTTGCCTTAACGGTAACAGTGGTAACGTCCTCGGTCTGGCCATTGTAGGTGCCTGCGGGGATAGCATAGGTGGTGTAGAAGGGGCAGCTTGCCATGAGAGCCTCAGCAATTGCGCCGTCGATGGGAACGAGGTATGCATTGTTGGTGGTGCACAGCTCGGTGATAGCGGGAGTGGGAGCGCCTGCAACGATGAATGCAGCGTCGATCTTGCCGTCCTTCAGACCGTCAGCGGAGTCAGCGAAGCTCAGATACTGAGCGTTGATGTCGGCCTCGGTGAGACCTGCAGCGCCCAGAACGTCCATAGCGTTGAAGTAAACGCCGGAACCGGGAGCACCGATGGAAACGGACTTGCCGGCCAGGTCAGCAACACTCTTGATGGAGGGATCCATGGTGATGAGCTGAACAGCCTCTGCATAGAGACCTGCTACAACGCGGAAGGAGTCAACCTTGCCTTCGGACTCGAAGGAACGGGTGCCTGCCCAAGCGTAAGCCATAACGTCGGACTGAACGGTGCCCAGCTGATAGTCGCCGGCAGCGATGCCCTGAATGTTTGCCTTGGAACCGTCGGTGGAAACAACGGTAACGTCAATGCCTGCATGGTTCTTGATGTACTGGCCGAGAACACCGCCGTAACCATAATAGGTGCCGGAGGTACCACCGGTACCCATGGTCATCTTGGTAGCGGAACCGCCGCCGCAAGCAGCAAGGCTGAGAGCGAGGACGAGAACCAGCAGAATGCATACAAACTTCTTCATAATGATTCTCCTTTTTTGCCTAAATTTTTTTGAATTGGTTCACTTATTATACTATGATAATTTAGTTTAATCAAGAGGACGCAAGCAAAATTATGATAAAAATGAATAATATTTCATTAGAACTTTCATAAAATACTAAAAAACAGCGTTTAATAAGGGAAAAACGGCACCACAATGAATGTGGTGCCGTTTACTTTAACTATGTAAATTACTTGCTGTAGTTGATTCTGGACTGCTTGTACATCTCCTCGCGGAAAGCGGGGGTGAGCCAGTGAGAAGCATAGTAGTTGTAGAAGCTGGGCTTTTCAGCGGTGCAGCAACGGTCAACATACTCGCGAGCGATGCGGCGCTGCTCTTCCTCAGGCAGCTTTGCAAATGCCTCGCCCTTTTCCTTCTCGGTGGGCAGAGCCATGATCTCTTCGGGAATGTTCTGGGGATAGGTAGCGATGAGGAGCTTATCACCATACTTGTCATAGATGGAGTAGCAGTCATTCATCAGCTGGGGAGCCCAAGCATCCCAACCTGCATTGATGTAGCAGGGAACCAGCATCTCGTTTGCGCCACAGGAGTGGATCTCGCAGAAGAAGCCGAGGGAGTGGAGGTGATCGGTGAGTCTCTTCATGTAGGGAACGATCATCTCTTCAGCAAGTGCGGGAGAGAAGAAGGGAGCTCTCTGAGAACCCCAGTCGTCGTGGAAGAAGACGGACTTTACGAGGGGGAAGTACTCATTGATCTTGTCGAAGATGCGGATGTAGAGGTCGGTGAGCTTGTTGAAGAAGGAGTGAACGTACTCCTGAGAATCCTCGTCCATAAGAGCCATAGCTGCGCCTTCGAACTCGAGGAGGGAGATCAGTCTTTCAAAGTAGCCGCTGAAGAACCAAATCTGGGGGAACTTCTCCTCGGTGAGGTAGGTGCCGTTATTGAGGGCTGCGGAGCCTGCCCAATCCCATGCATCGATGTCGGGCCATACGAGCTTCTCTTCCCAATCAGCAATATCCTCCAGGAAGGGCTTGCCGGGGCGAACCATGGAACCGCCAACGCTCTGGATGTACTCCCACTCTACGCCGAACATATCGGGGCCACCGGCCTCGGTGTTGGCATCGAAACGGGAATTCTCAATGATCATACCGCGAGCGATATCATCGGGAATGAGTCTGGGAACAAAGATAGCAGCATCCATAGCCTGCATACCCTGCCACCAGGGCTTTCTGGAGAACATAGCGAAGCCATGCTCACGCTTGTTGAGGGGATACTGGAAAGACTTCATGGGCATACCCATGAAACCGGGAACTTCAATGTACTCGAGTTCCTTGGGGTCGAAAGCGGGAATAGAAGACATTGTTATTTCCTCCTTGATAGATATATGATTAAGTAGTTATAGAGTTTACAACTATACAAAAACCTAAACAATTATATAGGTAAGCAGACACTTTGTCAATTCTTTTGTCAAATTTAGCCTTTTTAAGGGGAAAATATGAAGGACAGAATGACAAAAGTAACAAGAACCGGAGTCACATACTTCAGTACTGCGATCCATATCCTGCCTGCCATGCAATCGCATCCGAAAATATCCGTGATGGCTTGTTTACTGCCGCCGAATATTATGGCGGCGCAGCTTGCTACGGAAACGAGCGTTATTAGTAGGTATTCTGCTATGAATTCGTAAACGTTGAGCCAGCTGAGCGGTTTACCGTAACTCATATATACGGGAAGACCGAGTATGAATGCTGCAACGGTAATTAGTAGTACCGCCGAAGAGTGTTTCACTCCCGTGGATGCGCAGAGTGCTGCGGAGGGTGTTTCGATCATGGAGATAACTGAGGTGACGGCGGCAAGAAGTACGAGTATGAAGAATAGCAGCGTCATGATGAGCCCGCTTTTGCTTGTACCGAATATTTTGGGAACGGCATCAAAAAGAAGTGTGGGACCGCAGCCCGGATCAATGCCCTGCGCAGATGCCGCCGGAAGTATGGCAAATGCTGCAAGTATGGCAGTTAGAGTATCAAACAACGGAATAAATATGGCTTGTGCGGCAAGATTACCTTTTTTGCGCTGGTAAGCTCCGCACACCAGCATACATCCTTGGCCTAAGGACATGGAGAAAAACACCTGCACCAAAGCAGAAGCGGCACATCGTATATTGAAATCTTCCCGCCTTGGAGTCATGAGATTAATCAATTCGTTACGCGCAGGGGCAGAAGACAACGTGTGGAGAACAACAAATACCAGCATTAATATGAGTAAGGGTATGACGGCTTTTGAGAAGCTTTCTATACCTTTCTGTACTCCGAGGAACACGATAGCAGCGGATAATGCCATAAACACAATGCTCCAGAACACGTGGCCGCCCCAAGATAATCCCAGCAGCTCGGCCACCGCATGAAATACCATACCGCCGAAAAAGCAGTAGTATGAGAGAATCAACATGCAGGCTGCGATGGATGCCCACCCTGCCCAACGGTAGAATGTTCCGAATTTTCCGTAGGCGTGGGGAGCAGATTCGCCTCCGCGCCTGCCTATGGCGAACTCGGCCAAAAGTACGGGGAAACCGGCAAGAAGAACGAATAAAAGGTAGAAAATCAGGAAAGCAAAGCAGCCGTTTTCACCCATTTTGTAAGGAAAACCCCATATGTTGCCCAAACCCAAAGCGGCTCCCACCGAAGCCATAATAAAGCCAAAAGAGGAACCCCAGTGATTTTTCGCCTCCATTTTTGCCCCTCCGATCATAAATCTCTTGTCCATAGATATTTATTTGCAGCGTTTTTTATTACAGATGTGGAACAGCCCTCCGCCGGAAAGACGGAGGGCTGTTGTTAGTGAATTTCATTTTTCAGTCTTGTGGCGGTCTTGACTGCCATATCGGCTTCCACATCAAAACCTCTGCCACGAAGAATTTCTGCAATACGTAAATACATAGCTGCCGCATCATGATGCTTGCCGAGGGCCTCATAACAGAAAGCCTTAGAATAAAGCTCATCACAGAAAGCCGTACCAATATCACCCGCTTTGTCATATAACGCGATAGCTTCTTCGTATTTGCCAAGATTACGACATATATCGCCGCCGATTATGAACAAAGTCCAGTCATCTGAGAAACGCATAATCCCTTCCTTGAAACATGCATATGCCTCGTCGGTGCGGTTGGCATAAAGATATGCTCTGAGCAGATGTTCCAATGTTCTTGGATTTGAAGAGTCGGAGTCGTAGATCATTTTGTAATGATTGAGAATATCGTTACCTTTACCTATAGCGAAGAAAAGCTTTATACGGCAGGCACATGCTCTGTTATAGGAGAAGGGATCCTCGTCAGGATTGCAGGTGAGAATATCATCATACCATTTCATTGCATTTTCTATGCAATAGTCCATCATAAACTGATGGAGCATTGCAAGATTCCATTTATCTGCTAAAGAAAGTTTACCGGCCTGCTGCAATTTTTCGTATTCCGCAAGGCACCGCATAAAGTCATCGGGTGAGCGAGTGTCTTCGTAAACCGAAGCAAGTCTCTGGGCGTAGTTATCGTACGCAATGGAACTATTTTTGTAAAGGTCATCGACGGTAATGCCATAAAGCTCAGCAAGCACCGGGAGCGTCAGCACGTCGGGGAGGGTGGTTCCGCACTCCCAGCGAGAAACAGTCTGCGTGTTGAGGTGGAGTGTGTCTGCTACTTGTTCTTGAGTAAGGCCTTTTGCAAGGCGATATTTTTTAAGATTTGCGATAAATATATTTTGGGCCATAGTGTGTACCTCCGTGTTTGTATATTAGAAGCTTCTGAGATAATTGTAGCAGGTTATATGAAGAATGTAAGGTCTCATTCTGTGAATAGACTCTCAAAAAATGTTTAGTAGACCTTTTGAACCGGTGGAGAATTAAAAATAAAAATAAAGTATACATATAAAAATTTTCAAAAACAGTTGAGAAGTTCTGCAAAATTTGGTATAGTTATTTATCTATGATTTAAAATAGCGGGAGGTGTGCGCAATTGAAGAAACGTGAAGATATATTTCGTCTGTTCAGACCATCCATGAGGATGTATTTTGTGTTCCTTGTTCTCTTCGTTCTGGCTGCACTATTTACCGGTAAGTTTATCCTTGCGGCCGCAGAGGCAGTGGTTGTTGCACTGCTGACTTGGTATTCTGGACACTTCAATAAAAAGAGAAAACGTCAGGTAATCGAGTATATCGAGGCCGCCGCATACAATCTTGAAGGTGCACCCAAGGGGACTATAAGGGATATACCGTTCCCCATGGTAATTTTCAATACTGCCAACGGACGGATTTTGTGGAGCAACGAGCATTTCCTTGCCATTACGGGCGGAAGAGATCATTTCTTTGAAATCGGTATCAGCGATATGGTGCCCGGTTTCAAGTACCGCTGGTTGGTGGAGGGAAAGAACAGCGCACCTGAGTATGTCAGAATAGGCGAACGTATATATAATGTGTGCGGTAATGCCGTAAAAGTGAATGAGAAGGGCGGAGAGCGCTCTTTTTGGGGCGTGCTTTACTGGCTGGACGTTACAGACCACGTCATTATGGAACGCAAGTATAAGGACACTCGTCCCGTTGTGGCAGTAATGATGCTGGACAACTATGACGAACTGTTT
This sequence comes from Oscillospiraceae bacterium, assembly GCA_017537165.1. Lineage (GTDB taxonomy): Bacteria > Bacillota > Clostridia > Oscillospirales > Oscillospiraceae > RGIG6375. The sequence goes on from JAFYLI010000052.1 coordinate 48,155, forward strand.
AAGAACGTTACGGAAACCGCAAAATCTGCCGTTCTTGCTGCGGTAGACTCCATTGTTATGGAGTGGAGCAAGGGAGCGGGAGGATACCTTTCCAGATATGACCGTGATCGCTATATCTTCATTTTTGAGGAATCTTATATGCCGGGCATACTTGCCGATAAGTTCACGGTGCTTGATAGAGTTCGTGAGATAACGGGACCCGGCGGTATACCTGCCACCATGAGTATCGGTATCGGCAGAGGTGCCGCAAACCTTGAGGAAGGCTTCCAGTTTGCGCTTCTCGGTATAGATATGGCGCTTTCCCGCGGCGGTGATCAGGCTGTTATAAAGAATAATCAAAACTTTGAATTTTACGGCGGACATTCCGTTGCCGTGGAAAGACGCACCAAAGTTAAATCCAGAGTTATGGCCAATGCTCTTAAGGAGCTTATCGCGGATTCTTCCAATATTATCATTACGGGTCATAAGCATGCCGACCTTGACTGTATCGGTGCTGCTGTAGGTATTTGCTGTATAGCCAGAAAATTGGGTAAATCGGCTTACGTTGTAGTGAATAAAGATACCAATGTGGCAATGCCCATGGTAAATCGCCTTAAGGAACTGCCCGAATATGAGCGTACCTTTATCAGCGCAAATGATGCCATGCTTGTTGCTGACGGCAAGACGCTCTTGGTAGTAGTGGACACCAACCGACCCGATCAGGTCGAGGCATTTGACCTTATGTTGTCCTGCAACCGCATTGCCGTTGTTGACCATCACCGCAGAGCAGCAGAATATATCTCCAATGCTGCCCTTAATTTCCACGAGCCTTATGCATCTTCGGCAAGTGAATTGTCTACCGAACTGCTGCAATATCTCGTGGAGACCTCTGATCTCCTTAAAACGGAAGCTGAGGCTATGCTTTCGGGTATAGTCCTTGATACAAAGAACTTCACCATGCGCACGGGTAGCAGAACATTTGAATCTGCAGCATTCCTGCGTAAGGCCGGTTCCGATACCACAGAGGTAAAACGTCTCTTCCAGAGCGACCTGCCCAGTACGGTCGCTAAGTACTCCATTATACGAAATGCAAAGATATACCGAGAGGGTATTGCGATTGCGGTAATGGAGACCAAGGAAGACCGCATCATTGCCGCTCAGGCGGCGGATGAGCTGCTGAATATCAGCGGCATACACACATCTTTCGTTATATACGGTGAGGACGGCGGCGTAAATATTTCCGCGCGTTCCATTGGCGACGTAAACGTTCAGTTCGTTCTTGAAAAACTGGGCGGCGGCGGCAACCGTTCCATGGCAGGCGCGCAGATGAAGGGTAAGACCACTGATGAAGTGCTCAGTGAACTGCACGGCGCCATAGAGGCTTTCATTGCGGGTGAAGAAACCAAGCAGGAAAGCGAATAAAAAAGAACAATCTCTTGAAAGGATGAAAGAAAATGAAAGTTATTCTTCTGCAGGATGTAAAAGGACAGGGCAAGAAAGGTGAACTCAAGGAAGTTTCCGATGGTTATGCACGCAATTTCCTCTTCCCCAAGAAGCTGGCTGTTGAGGCAACTGCCGATAGCATAAACACCATGAAGCTGCAGGAAAAGGCAAAGCAGGCACAGATCGCCAAGGAGAAGGCAGAGGCAAAGGAAAATGCCGAGAAGCTCAAGGAGTGCACTGTTAAGATAGTAGCTAAGGCAGGCAACAATGGTAAGCTTTTCGGTGCAGTAACCTCTAAGGAAATTTCCGATGCTCTTGCAGCTCAGTTCAATATCGAAATCGAGAAGAACAAGATAGTTCAGGCTGATCCCATCAAGACCTATGGCTCCTTTGAAGTAAAGGTAAAGCTTGGCCATGAGATCAGTGCAACCCTCAAGGTTATGGTCGTAGAGGGCTGATAGAAACGGAAAAATACTTTCCCACATTGGAAGTGAAACAAAATGGATGAGCTGCTTATAAAGCAAATGCCCCACAGCTCCGAAGCGGAACAGGCTGTGCTCGGCTCCATATTGATAGACTCAAGGTGTGTTCCTGAGGTAATGGGATATCTGAAACCGTCGGATTTCTATCTTACGGTCAATAGGGAGATATATGAGGTAGTTTCCTCTATGTTCAACTACTCCCAGCCCATAGACCCGATTACACTCCTGGACCAGATGCGCCTTAACGGTGTATATAAGGACACAAGCCCAAACTATCTGGCTGAGTTGATGAACATTACCCCCACTGCGTCCAACGTAATGCGCTATGCCGCTATTGTTAAGGACAAGGCTATGCTGCGAGGAATCGCAGAGGTTGCGTCCGATATAGGCGGAATGGTATCTGCGGGTACGGGCAGTGCCGACGATGTTCTCGAAGCCGCAGAACGCAGGATATATGCCCTGCGTCAGGGTAAGGCAGCGGGTGGTCTGGAACCGGTTTCAGCTATTATCGGCGGAGTATATAAGCACCTTGGCGAGCTTGCCAAGGCGGGCGGAGAGATCCCGGGTCTTTCCACCGGTCTGCCGGATCTTGACAGCGTCATAATGGGTCTTAATAAATCCGACCTTATTCTGTTGGCATCCCGTCCCGGTATGGGTAAGACCAGTATTGCGCTGAATATTGGCCTTAGTGTCGCCAAGAGCAGTAATGTTAAGGTCGCTATATTCTCTCTGGAAATGTCTAAGGAGCAGCTTGCAATGCGTCTGCTCTCCAGTGAGGCATTTGTAGACAGCAAAAAGCTGCTTACGGGCCGCCTTTCCTCCGAAGATTGGAAAAAGATAGTTGCGGCGGCTACTGCCATCAGTAAAACGGGCATAATGATAGACGATAACTCTATGCTTACCGTATCGGACATGAATGCGCAGTGCAGAAGAGTTGATAATTTGGGCTTGGTCATTATCGACTACCTTCAGCTGATGAGCAGCGCGTCCGGCGATTCCAACGAGAACAGACAGCAGGCCGTCAGTGATATTTCTCGTATGCTGAAAATAATGGCTAAGGAACTGAACGTTCCCGTAATATGCCTCTCTCAGCTTTCCCGAGCTAACGTTCAGCGAGGAGATAAGCGTCCCATGCTGTCCGACCTTAGAGAATCCGGCTCCCTTGAGCAGGATGCTGATATAGTTCTCGGTCTTTACCGTGAGGACTATTTCCAGCGTGAATCCGAAAATCACAATTTGGCAGAGTGTATAGTAATGAAAAACCGCCACGGTAATACCGGCAGCATTGAGCTTCAGTGGCTGCCTGAATATACGACTTATGCGTCCGTGGATAGGATACACAGCGAGGAGTAAACAGTGAAGCAGGTAACGGAATTTGCCGATAAATACGGAATGCTGCCATACGGTGCGGCTGTTATATGCGCCGTTTCGGGCGGAGCCGATTCCGTGTGTCTGCTCCATATACTTAACGGTATAGCGCCTCAACGTGGTATTAAACTCTATGCAGCCCATTTCAATCACTGCCTGCGCGGAGAGGAGTCGGACAGAGATGAAAGCTTTGTTCGAAGCCTTTGCCGTGATATGGGTATAGAGCTTTTCTGTGCGTCCGGAGATGTAAACGGCTATGCCAAGGAAAATGGTTTGGGTATGGAAGAAGCGGCAAGGGTAATGCGGTATAAGTTCTTTGAAGAAACCGCATCAAAGATAGCGGGAAGCCGCGTCGCTACGGCACATAACGCCGATGATAACGTGGAAACCGTACTGATGAATCTTACTCGCGGGGCTGGATTGAAGGGGTTATGCGGAATTCCGCCCGTGCGTGATATTTATATCAGGCCTCTTCTTTGCATGAGTAGAGATGAGATAAATGCCTACCTTGAAAGAAATGGCGTTGACCATGTAGAAGACTCCACAAATGCCGAGAGCGTATATACCCGTAACCGACTGCGCCATGAAGTCATTCCGGTGCTTAAAAGCATAAACCCGGGTCTTGCGGCCTCGGTAAAAGAAACATCGGAGTTAGTCAGAGAGGATGAAAGTCTGCTGGAAATGCTTTCGCAGCAGGCTGTGCCCTTTGAAAAGGACGAAGAGGGAAGAGTTGCTTTGTCTTGCGAGAAACTGAAAGCTGCGCCTTATCCTCTCGCTGCCCGCGGAATACGGAGAGCGGCAGCAAAACTTGGGTGTTACCCTGCTTCTGTGCATGTCAAGGCTGAGATGGAGATTGCCCGAGGAGACGATCCTTCGGCGGAAACCCAGTTTCCGGACGGAATAAATGTGAGCAGAGAGTATGATATGATGATATTTTCCCGCGCTGAAGAGCGGGGAAGCCTTGAAGAAACTGCACTGCAATGGAATCGTTGGACGGAAATACGGAACAGCGACATTGAAGTGTGGTTTGGGGATGCGATAGATGTAACTGAAAATTCTGCTGAGATATTTCGGCTGAAAAGAAACGATATCAGCGGAGACCTCACGGTGAGAGCGCGCAGAACGGGAGATAAAATATGCCTGAATCGCCGTCAGGGAAGTAAGACACTGAAAAAACTGTTTATTGAAAAGAAAATACCGGCAGAGCGTCGGGCACAAATTCCGATAATCGCCGATAATGAAAAAATAATTGCGATTCCCAATCTTGGCCGCTCGGTTGAGCTTTCGTTGGAAAGTGAAGCCGATTGCGTCATAGTAATAAAACAAAATAATTAGGTCTTGTGGAGGTAAAAAATGAATATGTTGAACGACATTGAAAGAGTTCTTGTTACCAAAGAGGAACTGGAAGAAAAAGTTCAGGTAATAGCCGACAAGATAGCTGTGGATTATGAAGATAAGAACCCTATATTTTTGGGAATTTTGAAGGGCTCTTTCGTATTTATGGCAGACCTTATGCGTAAAATAAATATCTATTGCGATATCGACTTTATGGCAGTGTCGTCCTATGGAAATCGTGCAACCACCAGCGGTGCGGTAAAGATAAACAAGGACCTCAGCCAGGATATTGAAGGTCGCCATGTAGTCATCGTAGAGGATATTCTGGACAGCGGTGTTACACTGAGTTACCTTAAAAACTATCTGATGAACCGTAATCCTGCCTCCATAGCCATTTGCACGCTGTTGGATAAGCCTGCAAGACGCAAGGCTGATATAAAGGCTGACTATTTTGGTTTTGATATTCCTGATGAATTTGTAGTAGGCTACGGTCTTGATTATGCCGAGCGTTACAGAAATCTGCCTTTCATAGGCGTTCTTAAGCCGGAGATTTACAGCGAGTAAGGAGTGAACCCCTTTGAACAAAAAGAAAAAGAATAGGCCGTTGGATATCGGCTTTTACATTATGATATTCATCATTATCATGGCGGTAATTTTTATGCTTATGACAGGTGATGAAGGCGATTCCCTTAGTTATCTTGATGTGCGCCGCCTTTTCGAGCAGGAGCAGGTAAGTGCCTTCGTAATAGAGGGCGATGTGCTTATCATGGACTTGCGCGAACCTTTGGACGGACGTTATACTGTAACCCATGAACTGTACAGCGTGTCCATATTCTATGAGGATATGCACGATATTATCGACAGTCAGATGGCTGCAGGCGTGCTTGAAGATTACGATTATCTTACCGGGTGGGAAACTCCCTGGTGGCTTTCCTTCCTGCCTTATCTGGTTATAATGATCGTATTCATAGTAATCTGGTTTGTCCTCATGAATAAGAGCGGCGGTGGCGGCGATAAGGGCGTTATGAAATTCGGTAAGGCCCGCACCCGCGTAGGTTCTCCCGAGAAAAACAAGGTTACATTCAAGGATGTTGCAGGCGCTGACGAGGAAAAAGAAGAGTTGGAAGAGATTGTTCAGTTCCTCAAGGATCCCAAGCGCTTCGTTGAGATCGGTGCCCGTATTCCTAAGGGCGTTCTGCTTGTAGGCCCTCCCGGTACCGGTAAGACTCTTCTTGCGAAGGCTGTTGCGGGTGAAGCAGGCGTTCAGTTCCTGTCTATTTCCGGTTCCGACTTCGTTGAACTTTATGTCGGTGTCGGTGCATCCCGCGTCCGCGACCTCTTTGAGCAAGCCAAGAAGGCTGCTCCCACAATCATCTTCATTGACGAAATCGACGCCGTAGGCCGCCAGCGTGGCGCAGGTCTGGGCGGCGGACATGACGAAAGAGAGCAGACCCTTAACCAGCTGCTGGTTGAAATGGACGGTTTTGGCACCAACGAAGGCGTAATCGTCATGGCTGCAACAAACCGTCAGGATATACTTGACCGTGCGCTGCTGCGTCCCGGTCGTTTCGACAGACAGATCTACGTTGGCTACCCCGATATAAAGGGAAGAGAAGCTATTCTTAAGGTGCATGCTAAGGGTAAGCCTCTTGGTGAGGACGTAGACCTGAAGGTCATTGCTCAGTCTACCACCGGCTTTACAGGTGCAGACCTTGAGAATCTTCTCAACGAGGCAGCTCTTCTTGCAGCTCGCCGCCACGGCAGATTTATTACCATGCCTGACGTTGAAAGTGCCATGATAAAGGTCATTGCAGGCCCTGCAAAAAAGAGCAAGCTGGTATCCGAAAGAGAACGCAGACTTACCGCTTATCATGAAGCAGGTCACGCAGTTGTAATGAATGCGCTTGAGCACTGCGATCCCGTTCACCAGATATCCATCGTTCCCCGCGGTCTTACCGGCGGTATGACCATTTCTCTGCCTCAGGAAGACAAGAGCTTCAACTCCAAGCTGGAGATGGAAGAGCGTATCGTTTCCCTGCTGGGCGGACGTATTGCCGAAAAGCTGGTGCTGGAGGATATATCCACCGGTGCTTCCAACGATATTCAGCGCGCAAGCTCTATTGCCCGTGCTATGGTAACTCAGTACGGTATGAGCGAAAAGCTTGGCCCCGTTGTATATGACTCCGATAGCGGCGAAGTATTCCTGGGTCGTGATTTTGGCCACACCAAGAGCTACAGTGAAAAGGTTGCATCCATCATTGATGATGAGGTAAAGCTGATTATAGACACAGCTTATAATCGCTGTGAAGCTATCCTCAAGGACAATATGGATATCCTCGAGCTTACTGCTCAGTATCTCCTTGCCAATGAGAATATGGATGCAGAGACCTTCAAGTATCTCTGTGATAACCGTCAGCTGCCTCAGGCAAACACTGAAGAAGTACCTGCTGCGGTTGAAGAAACTGCAGTCGAGCAGGTTGAAACTGCTGCAGAGCCCGTAGCAAGCGAGCCTGCAGTTGAAGAGATTTTCGGTAGTGAAGAAACCGCCGAAATTGAAGAAACCGAAGAATAATTAACGAGGTATCATTGAAATGAAATTAGGTATCGTAGGTCTGCCCAATGTGGGCAAGAGCACTCTTTTTAACGCAATCACCAATGCAGGCGCAGAGTCTGCAAACTACCCATTCTGCACTATCGAGCCCAACGTAGGCATGGTTTCTGTGCCCGATGAAAGACTGGATTTCCTTGCAGAAATGTATGCCCCCAAGAAGTATACTCCCGCAGTTATCGAGTTTGTTGACATCGCAGGTCTTGTAAAGGGTGCATCCAAGGGTGAAGGCCTTGGCAACAAGTTCCTTTCCAATATCCGCATGACCGATGCTATCGTTCACGTTGTAAGATGCTTTGATGACTCTAACATCATTCACGTTGAGGGCAGCACCGATCCTCTCCGCGATATTGAGACCATCGACCTTGAGCTCATTATGGCCGATATGGAAATGGTCGAGCGCCGAATTGATAAGGCAAAGAAGGCAGCTAAGGGCGACAAGAAGTATCTCCATGAAGCTGAAGTTCTGGAGCAGCTCCTTGAGCACCTTAACAACGGTAAGAATGCCCGCAGCTATGATTGCTCTCCCGAGGATAAGGAACTTATCTCCGAGTCCGAACTGCTGACTCTCAAGCCTGTAATCTACGCCGCAAACCTTGATGAAAAGACCTTTGCAGGCGGTTACGACGATAATACCTATTATAATTCCGTCCTCGAGCACGCCAAGGCTGAAGGTTCTCTGGTTCTGCCTATCTGCGCAAAGGTAGAGCAGGAAATCGCAGAGCTTCCCGACGAGGAAAAGGAAATGTTCCTCGAAGAGCTGGGCATTTCCGAGTCCGGTCTTGACCGTCTTATCAAGTGCTCCTACAGCCTGCTTGGCCTTATTTCCTACCTCACCGCAGGCCCCGACGAAGTTCGCGCATGGACTATTACCAAGGGTACCAAAGCTCCTCAGGCAGCCGGTAAGATACATACCGACTTTGAGCGCGGCTTCATTCGTGCCGAAATCGTTGCATTTGAAGACCTCAAGGCATGCGGCAGCATGACTGCAGCCAAGGAGAAGGGTCTTGTCCGCAGCGAAGGTAAGGAATACGTCATGCATGACGGTGACGTTACCCTCTTCCGCTTCAACGTATAATGAAGAAGCAGCGCATCCAGAGTATAGACGCACTCCGTGGTCTTGCTGTGGTGCTGATGGTGGCGCATCATTTTCTCTTCGATTTGTATGCGTTTCTCGGAGCGCCGCGGTGGCTGTTCTATAACCCTGTTTTCAATATCCTGCACTATGTTTTTGCGGTGGTGTTCATAGGACTTTCGGGTGTGTCATCGCGCTTTTCGCGCAGCAATATAAGGCGCGGTGTTATCGTGCTGGCAATAGCGCTTGCAATGAGTCTCGTAACGTGGTTCCTTGCGATGCCGATACGCTTTGGAGTTCTCCACTTGTTGGGCGTGAGCATGATATTTTACGGTATCACCCATAAAATGTGGGAGAGTATACCCGATAAGCTTATGCCTGTCCTCTGTGTGCTGCTGATTATACTGAGCTTGTTGGCGGTGAATTTTATTCGTATTGATTCCGAACATTTGTGGATGTTCGGCTGGTATACGGAGGATTTTTACAGTGCCGACTATTTCCCGATGCTTCCGTGGCTGTTTGTGTTCCTTTTCGGAACTTGGGTAGGTAAGCACGTGCGCGAAGGGCATCTGCCGAAGTGGTTTTATACTTTTTCTGTGCCGTTCTTCCCCCAGGTAGGCCGCAAGGCGCTGATAATTTATATCGTTCATCAGCCGATACTTTACGGCCTTACGGTACTAATTGGCCTTATATTGTACTGAAATCGGGGAATAATGATATAAAATCATCGCATACCCTTGACAGCAGGGGCTATGAGTGATAACTTAGTTAAAGTGAAATGCTATGAAGGGAAGGGCCTTCCAACGCAAACTCTCAGAGAGAACGCGCCTTGGCTGAAAGCGTGTTCGGGTGAGCAGGAAACGCCTACCGCCCCGGAGCGGCCCGCAGAACGGGACGTGTTCCGCACGTTACAGCGGAAACTGAGCGGGGATACCGTGTGTATCTCAATCAGGGTGGAACCGTGTTTACTGCACCCCTGACGTTTACGTCAGGGGTGTTTTTATTTTGTGCACCGCTTGCTTGCAGATTGGCCCACCCCATGTTGTATTGCATAATATTTTTATCTTGAAATATATTAGGAGGAACAGAAATGGCAGACAATCAGTACACTTTTGAAAACAAAGAATTTAAGGATACTTACCGCCACACCACTTCTCACATACTTGCTCAGGCTGTAAAGAGACTTTATCCCGACGTCAAGCTGGCCATCGGCCCCGCTATCGACGACGGTTTCTACTATGACTTCGATTCCGAGAAGCCCTTCACTCCCGAGATGCTGGAAGCTCTCGAGGCTGAAATGAAGAAAATCTGCAAGGAAAAGATTCCCCTTGAGCGTTTTGAACTGCCTCGCGAGGAAGCTATCAAGTTCATGCAGGAAAAGGATGAGCCCTATAAGGTAGAGCTTATTCAGGATCTTCCCGAAGACGCTGTTATCAGCTTCTATAAGCAGGGCGACTTCACCGACCTCTGCGCAGGCCCCCACCTCGATAAC
>JAFYLI010000053.1 GCA_017537165.1 Oscillospiraceae bacterium
CTTTGCTGAACATATTATAGCAAAAAAACGGTGCAATTACAAGCCTTGTAATTCGTAAAGGGGATAAATATACTTTATATAGATCCCAAATTAGGAGGCGGGATATATGGTGCATCCACAGAAATGGAGAGATACTTGCGATCCCTTTGCGTTGGCGTATCATCACTTTCAGCCCACGGAGATTATTGGATATCCGCACGCCCGAAACGATGTGTTTCATGCACGTGGTATTTACAAAGGCGAAGAAACCACGGCGTATATCAAAGTGGCTCGGCACGAGGATTCCGCCATTGAAAATGAAGTCTCAATTCTGTCGCAATTGGACGATAGCATCTTCCCAAACGTGTTGGATGCCGATTTTGCTAACGGAGGGTTTTCCGTTACAACGGATTTGCCGGGTTTGCGGCTGTCTGTTATTGTAGGCGCTAACGAGGACATGGCATCTCTTGCCTACATGGAAGCATACGGTGAAGCTTTGGGGAAACTGCATGGGCTCAAACCGACGGCCTCGCAGCAGGCGGATAGAAAATTTCACCATTGTCCTCCGCGGGATATGCTGGAGAATCTGGACCTTGCTTATCTGGAGAATTACTTTTCGAACGCCCCCTCGAATGTCGAAAATGTGTTTTGCCACGGTGACTTCCACTATGCAAATGTTTTGTGGGAAGACCGACATATTAGTGCGATTTTGGATTTTGAGCTCTCTGGGTATGGCAACAGGGATATGGACATTGCCTGGGCGATATTTCTGCGCCCAGGGCAGAGATTTCTAAAAACAGAGGAGGAGCGGGGGAAGTTCCTGGATGGCTATCGCAAATTCGCCGCCTGTGATGAAGCTGCGGTCAAATACTACACAGCTCAGTTCTATGTCTGGTTTCTGAATTCCTGCAGCGATGATGCAGAATATTCCGAATACATCCGTAGGTGGCTTGCTGCCAATTGTGTTTTGTAAAAAGATGGACAATGCGGTTTTCAAAGTTTTGTGAGGGTAATAGTAAGAATATTCCCAGATGTTCCGCTTTAGAAAAACTGACAAATAGCATTTTATGCCGCCCTTGACCTACACAAACAAATACGCCTCATGGTCAACATTTGATGACCATGAGGCGTGTTTCTGTAATTTCCCACTGTACGTGAGAATGAGTGGTGGAGCCGGCGGGAATCGAACCCGCGTCCGAAAGCACTTCCTCGGAACCTTCTCCGGGCGCAGACGGTTATTCCGGGCTAATGCCCAATTCCCCGCGCCATACGCAAGCCGTCACGCGTATCGGGTTGGGTAGCTTCATTATGCGTGGTGCGTTCAAAGCTTTACGCACTCACGGACGCCACTAAGTGACACCGCACATCCGGCTCGTGGCCCTTCCGGCGGCGATGGGCAGCCTTAAGCGGCTACCAGTTCGTAAGAATCGTTGTTCTTTAATTTATAAGTGCCCATTTTTAGGTTGGTGAGCGCAACCGCCCGCTTATTCCGCCCCCATGCCCCCGTCGAAACCTTTACGGCCCCGCGTAGGTATCTCACCGGGGCGCGTAATGCGCCCCGGATAAGAGGCTTTAAAAAGGAGAATTACATCTTCTCAGGCTGGGGATACTCTACACCGAAGGTGTCAACGGTAACCTTAGCCATCTTCTGCTCGGTCTGGGGACGATCGTTGTAGTCAACTGCAACGCCTGCGATCTTGTCTACGTTCTCGATGCCTTCGATAACCTGACCGAAAGCTGCATACTGGCCGTCCAGGTGAGGAGCGGAAGCGTGCATGATGAAGAACTGGCTGCCAGCGGAGTTGGGGCTCATAGCGCGAGCCATGGAGAGAACGCCGCGGCTGTGCTTGAGGTTATTGGCAACGCCGTTGCGGGCAAACTCGCCCTTGATGGAGTAGCCGGGGCCGCCCATGCCGGTGCCCTGGGGGTCGCCGCCCTGGAGCATGAAGCCCTTGATAACTCTGTGGAAGATCAGGCCGTTATAGAAGCCGGAGTTTACCAGAGAGATGAAGTTGTTTACGGTGTTGGGAGCGATTTCGGGGTAGAGCTCTGCCTTGATGATATCGCCGTTTGCCATTTCAAAAGTTACGATAGGATTTGCCATTGTTATATCTTCCTTTCAATTATTTCCTTGTTTAGCGCCGGCTCTTCAGCGTCCGGTCTATTTCACGCTTGGCGTCTTTTGCCGCCGCAGCGTCGCGCTTGTCATACAGTTTTTTGCCCTTACATACGCCGATCTCCAGCTTGACCTTGGACTTTTCGTTGAAGTATACGGAAAGGGGGATGATGGCATAGCCGTCCTGCTTGATAAGGCTGTAGAGCTTATTTATTTCACGCTTATGCATGAGCAGGCGGCGGGGGCGCAGAGGGTCTTTGTTAAAGATGTTGCCCTTTTCGTAGGGGCTGACGTGCATTCCGTGGACGAAAATCTCTCCGTCCTTGACGATGCAGAAAGAATCCTTGAGGTTGAGTGTGCCCTGCCTGATGGACTTAACTTCGGTGCCTGCAAGAGATATGCCTGCCTCGTATTTATCCTCCACGAAATAATCGTGATAAGCCTTGCGGTTCTGAGCCACTATTCTGTTTCCTGTTTGCTTTGCCGCCACGGGGCGCACCTCCTTTCGGGACCGAAGGTAATTATAACATATATATATTAAGAATATAAGTCCCTATTTCAAAAAAATTACGAACAAAGGACCTGCCTCAATGAGGCAGGTCCAAAGATATTTAGTCGTCAATGAAGTATTCCAGAGGATCTACGGAGCTTTCACCGCCAATGCGGAGCTCGAAGTGGAGGTGGCTGCCGGTGGAAACGCCGGTGTTACCCATGTAGGCGATAAGTTCGCCCTGCTTTACGGTTTCGCCGCTCTTCTTGAGAAGCTTAGAGCAGTGAGCGTAATAGGTTTCGTCGCCGTTATCATGCTGGATCTTAATAAAGTAACCGTAACCGCCGTATGTACCGGAGAAAATAACGGTGCCGCCGTCGGCTGCGTAAATCTCAGTGCCGGTGGAAGCTGCAATGTCAACACCCTGATGGTAAGAAGAACCTACAGCGATCTTGCGGTAACCGTAATAAGAGGTGAGAGTGCCTTCGGTGGGCCAAATATAAGTGCCGGTAGAAAGACGCTCGCGGGTACCGACGTGCAGAATTGCACTGACGGGAGCGGTGAGGGTTTCACTTTCAAGGATAACGGAGGACTGGGGTTCGCCGTTTATGTAAGAAACTTCGCGGCGGATGCGGCTCAGTCCGTTCTGACCTTCGCGCTCAATAGCGGTATCGCCGGAGAGAATGTCGGAGTCAAGGATCTGCTCGGTCTCGTAGGGGATAACGGTCTCTTCGGTAATATCCTCAACGGTAGCAACGGAGAGGAAGTTTACAGCGTTTGCGTTGAAATCTGCGGCAACCTCGAGGAGATTGTTATCGGCGTAATCAACGATTATGCTGACAGTTTCTGCGAAGTTTGCCGAGATGGTGTTTTCGTTGGTGTAGAGGTCGATATAGGCGCTGAGGGCAGCGGAAGCGGCCTCGGTGCTTTCGAATGCGCAGAAGGGAACGCCGTTTACGCAAACAACGGAATACTTGCCGATAACGTCGATGTCATCAAGAAGAACTTCCTCAACCACGCTGGCAATCTTTGCGTCGGGGCGACCGATGCTGAGCTCATAGGTTACGTTGCTCTCAAGAGCGTACTCGTAACCGAGCGCACCGGAAGCGGTAGCGGTAACACTGTCCACGGCGGAGTTAATTTCCTCCACGGTGCCTGCATAGCCAACGAACTCGCCGTTTACGGTAACGGCATAGGCTACGTTGGAAGCCAGCAGATAGAGCAGCGCGATAAAACCTACAAAGGCTGCGGCAAACAGCTTAGTGCGGGTGCTCACGTTCCATTTTTCAGTTTTGCTTTTGAAAACAGCAAACATATATAGATGAAACCTTTCGGGTGAAATCAAAAAGTAACCAAACAATGTCAAACAGCGCAAAACTGTTACAAAGCGGTAACAAAGTATATAATAGCCGTAACAATCACTTTTGTCAAGTGAATTTTTACCTTTGCCGCTAATTATGTATAATAGTAAAGGCAGATTTTGTCAAGTTTTTTTGTAGGAATGAACAGCGGGCAGACGGCATATTCTGTAGCAAGAAAATACGGAGGTGGATACTATGCCCTATGAGGAGAAGTATAAAAAAGCGGAACTGCCCCATGCTATCAGCCTGCAGGATCGGCGAAAACTTACGGTCAGCGGAGTAGAGGATGTGGAAAGTTTTGATGAAAATGCCATTGTCCTGCAGACGGCGGGAGGATTTCTCGTTCTGCGGGGAAGTGCTCTGCACATAGATAGATTGAGCATAGAGGGCGGAGAACTGCTTGTTACGGGACGCATCGATAGTCTGGTCTACGAGGAGCCTGCCGTAAAGGGTGGCTTCTTTGCCCGCATTTTCGGCTGATGGGAGTGGATATTCTGCAGCAGCTCAGGCAGGCGGCGGTATCGCTGGCTGCAGGAGCTGCCGCCGGCCTGCTGTATGATTTTCTTGCGGTGCTGCGAAAGGATACGGGATTCGTTGGAGCGCTGCTGCTGGACACTGTATTTGCCATGATTATGGCTGCCGGGCTTTTTCTGATAGGCTATGGGCCGGGGAAAGGCGAACTGAGGCTGTTTATGGGCGCTTTTTTGATAGTGGGAATGGTGCTTTATTTTGCTATTACGGGCGGACGAGCCCGCCGTATAATGGCGAAAATTTATGCCGTCCTGCTCCGTGGCGCGGCCATTTTGTTCCTGCCGATAAAAAAAGTGTATATTTTTCTGAAAAAAGTCAAAAAAATTGCAAAAAAAGCCTTTCAAAAACTAAAAAAATGGTATACACTGTATGGTAGGACAATTGTACCCGAACGTAATGCAGAACAAGGAGAAGGGGAGCGCTATGAAGCTGAAAAAAGCCGGTTTGATCACGAAGATAGTTATCTTGGCAATAGTGGCATATATGGCGCTGTCTCTTGTGGGTATGCGTGGCCAGGTAGCCTCTGCCAAGATGGAGAGGGACCGCATGGAGGCTCAGGTAAAGAGCCTTGCCGCCGCCAACGCAGCCGTGGAGTACGAAATCGAGCACAATCAGGAAACTGAGACCATCGAAAGCATCGCAAGAGATAAGTTGGGCCTTGTCCTTCCCGGTGAAACGGTCTATTACGATATCAATGAGTAATTTGACTTGATTTATCAGGCAGTACTATATAGATTTAATGCAAGGAGGACTAAGGTCTTACATGGATTTGGTTGTGGGAGCAGTAGTTGACGGCAAGGTAACCGGCATAATGAAGTTCGGTGCGTTTGTTTCCCTGCCCGGAGGTAAATCCGGCTTGGTACATATTTCCGAGATCGCTTATTCTTACGTCAGTGAGGTCAGCGATTTCCTCAAGGAAGGTCAGGAAGTAAAGGTAAAAATAATCGGCGTAGACGAGAACGGTCGTATAAACCTTTCTATTAAAAAGGCTCAGGAGCCCCCTGCTCAGCAGCAGGCCCCCAGACGCAGACAGTTCAATCAGAATGCCGGCAGCGAAGGTAACGGAGGCGGAAAGCCTGCCGGCCAGCCCAGATCCTTTACCAAGGCCGCCCAGCCTGCTGCAGAACCCTCTTTCGAGGATAAGCTCAAGCAGTTTATGGCCGATTCGGACAGCAAGATATCCGGAATCAAGCAGTATTCCGACAGAAAATCCAACCGCCGCAGAGGCGGCAGATGATTTCTGCCATATGATTTCCCAGACCTCCGAGGAAAACTCGGAGGTCATTTTGCAGCAAAAAAAGGACGGACCGCCGAAGCCGTCCGCCAAAAGGGTTGTGGGATAAAGATATGAACTTTTCGGTCCGGATCGGACCAAGGTTTCCGAATGTGTCGGAAGCCTCACGCCATTGGATAAGCTGTGACTATAAGATAACACTTGTGGAAGAAAATGTAAATAGGAAGTTTTGTCGAATCCTGAAAGGAAGCTACAAATATGAGAGAGATACATTGCGAAGAAATTTCCGCGCTGGTCGAGCACCTTTGCATAAAGGCCAATACCGTGCTGCCTCCCGAGCTGGCAATGATGCTGGAGTGCGCTTCCGAGGCCGAGGAATGCGAGGCCGCCCGCAGCGCGCTGGAAGACATCGTGGAGAATTTTAAATACGCCGATATGGCGCAGCTGCCCATCTGCCAGGATACCGGTATGGCAGTTGTTTTTGCCGAGATAGGGCAGGACGTCCATATAGTGGGCGGTCTGTTCGAGGATGCGGTAAATGAGGGCGTAAGCCGCGGCTATGTAAACGGCTGCCTGCGCAAGTCCGTGGTCAGAGATCCGCTGCGCAGAGTGAATACCGATGATAATACTCCCGCCGTGCTCCATACCCGCCTTGTGGCAGGCGATGAGATAAAGATCACCGTGGCTCCCAAGGGCTTCGGCAGCGAAAATATGAGCGCATCCAAAATGTTCCTGCCCTCCAATACTGCCGAGGATATAGAGAACTTTATAGTAAGCGTGGTGAAAACGGCCGGTGCCAGACCCTGCCCGCCCGTAGTGCTTGGCGTTGGCCTTGGCGGCACTTTGGAGCAGGCGGCCCTGATCGCCAAGCAGGCACTGCTTCGCCCGACAGATACCCGCAACGCAGATCCTTTCTATGCCGAAATGGAGCAGCGTGCGCTGGAGAAAATAAACGCGCTGGATATAGGTGCTCAGGGCTTCGGAGGCAAGCATACCGCTCTTGCGGTCAATATTGAGGCCAAGCCTACCCACATTGCGGGTCTGCCCTGCGTTGTGAATATGAGCTGCCACGTAACCCGCCACGCAGAAGGTAAAATTTAATTAAATAAAGTTAAGAAAATATTAAATTAACGCTTCTTTTTTACGCAATTATGTGCTATAATAAAGACAACCGGAAGATAAAACTTTTGGCAAACCGACCTTAAGGTCGGAGGAAAGGAGCGTTATTTATGAAGTTCGTTTACACCGAAAAGAAGATCAACGTCCGCGACAGCGTCAAGGAGTATGCCGAGAAAAAAATTGGCAAGCTGGACCGTCTTTTCAAGGACGAGTCCACTGCTTACGTTACCTTCTCCGTAGAAAAGAACAGCTGCATCGTTGAACTTACCGTGAAGACAAACGGTATGTTCTTCCGCGTCAGTGAGCGCACCAGCGATATGTTCGCCTCCATCGACTCTGCAGTTGCTGCCGTTGAGCGTCAGGTCCGCAAGAACAAGACCCGCCTTGAAAAGCGTATACGCGAAGGCGCACTTGAACGGGAATTTGTACCTGCAGTTCCCATGGAGACCGAGGAAGAAACGGAATTCAAAGTAGTGCGCACCAAGCGCTTCGCCATCAAACCAATGTCCGTTGAGGAAGCAATTCTCCAGATGAATCTTCTTGACCACGAGTTCTTCGTATTCAAGAATCAGGAGGATGATGGAGCCTTCTCCGTTGTCTACAAGAGAAAAGACGGCGGCTACGGTCTGATTGCCGACGGCGAGGAATAAGATATAAAATATATGCCCCCGAAGCTTAATGCTTCGGGGGCTGTTTTGTTGCATTTACTTGTCAGTGAGTATCTGAACGGAGCTGAAGGAGTTGCTGCCTGCGTTGATAACGAACTCGCCGCTGAAGGTGTCCAAAGTGTCGACATAAAAATCACCGAAGTTGTCGGGCCTGCCGCCGAAATCACCGCCGAAGCCTTTGGGCATCTCTGCGTCAAAACCCTCGGGAGGCTGCATTCCGCCGAAGTTTCCGTCAAAGCCTTCGGGGGGAGTCATGCCAAATCCTTCGTCAAATCCGCCCTGAGGACGGTTGCCCTCGGGAGCGGGATATACGGCCATGGGGAAGTCGCCGTCGAAGCCTTCGGGCATTTCACCCTCGAAGCCATCAAAACCCTCGGGAGGCTGCATTCCACCAAATCCGCCACCGAAGCCGCCGCCGAAACCGCCAACAAAGCCACCTGCGGAGACTACGCCGCCCAGCTGGGTATCATTCTGCCAGAAACTGTAGGTGCCGGGGAGAAGAGCGGGATCGGAAACTACGAGATTGCTGAAATTGTTAAGGGGAGCGGCGCTTATAACGGCCTGACCGTCTGCGTTTTTGAGGGTATAGCTGCTGGTAGCGCCCTGCTGATTATTTGCGAAAGAGAAGGTTGCATAGGTCTGGTTGCCCTGAATGCGGTCGAGCATATTGCCGGCCGCCACAACGGTACCGCCGTTGATGTAAACGCCGTTGTCGGCATCAATGCCGGAATCCATGCTGAAGCCGCAGGCGTATGCGTATACGCTGCCGCCGTTTATCAGCAGCCAACCATTGGAGTCGATGCCGTCGCCCTCGCCGGTGCTGCCGGTTACTTCGATGGTGAGCTTGCCGCCGTTGATGGCGGTAACGGAAACGCCGTCCTCGTTGGTGTTGATGCCGTCGTTGCCGGAGCAGATATTGATCTCACCGCCGTTAATGGTCAGGTGCAGCTCGGTGTCAAGACCCTCGTTGTCTGCGATAATGTCCAGCTTGCCGCTGCCGTGTATGTTCATGCTCATTTTGGAGTAGAAAGCGGCATCGTACTTGTGAAGCTTCTTGCTGTCGATGACTTCACTGCCATCCTCGCTGAGCGTGTAGCTCTTATAGATACGGGCCACGTGGCTGCCGTTTACGGTGTTAAGGCTGCCGTCGGCGAGGAATACGTTGGCGCCCGCTGCGGAGGTGTCAACAAGCATTGCAGGCTCGTCGGTGCTGCCGCATTCGTAGACGTTGTAGAAAATTACCGCGGGGGCTACGGTGCAGGTAATGTCAGCACCGTCAAGAACGAGGTTTACAACTGCGGAGGGATCCTCTTCGGCCTCCTTGCCAAGGTCAATGGCTATCTGACCGAGGGAAAGGGTGCCGCTGATGCGATATGTGCCCGCCTCAGTTATGTGGACTACGGTGTGCGCGGCTGCTTCATCGGCGCTGTGCTCATCCTCGGCAGAGCCTTCGCCATAGGTGAAGTCATGGCCTGCTTCGTAATATATAATGTCGTTGGCTGCGTATACTGCCGAAGCGCTGTCGACGCTTATGGCTTCGCCGTCAACGGTTATGCCGCTGTCGGAGAGAAGTATCTGTACGCCGCCCTCGGGTACGGCTACGGTGTCGGGTATCACCACGGGAATAGGCGACGGAGTGGGAACTGTGGTGTCGAATTGCGCGGGTGCGTCAGGTGTGGGAGTTGCGGTGGGAGTTGTGGTTGTGGTCTTGTTGCAGCCTGCGAAAAGCAGGGCGAGTATGAGAAAAGCGGGAATGATTCGTTTCATGGATACGCCTCCTTTGGTGAGGGTATTGTAGCATAAACGGGCGCGGAAAAAATGAACATTTTATAAAAACATCAAGGGAGAATGTAAACAAATGGTAAAGGATATAAGAATATTTTGACAAATCGAGCGGGAAATATTATATTAAGGAGGTATTTGCGGAAAGGAGGAGAACCGATGAGCAGAGAACCCATGTCAAGGGTAAGAAAAATATACTTCGCGCGCCTTATTGGGCGCTGTATAGTGCTGCTTATCGCGGTTGGTCTTTGGCTTTTCCGACGGAGCAGCTTTGACGTGCTTAACGGCATGAATTTCTTCAAAGGCTTTTCCGTGTTCCACCTGCTGTGGATACTTTGGCTTATAGATATGATTTTTCAGCTTGTGCCTGCCAAGGCTTATATTTCCCTCGGATCTCATAAGCACTTTTTGGCAAGGTTCAAGCCTATTGCCGAGAAGATAAATAAGGAAACCATAAAGGCGCACGTTCGCTCAACTACCAAAGCTGCGTACAGAGTCATGGTAATATGGGTGCTTTTCATCGCCGTTCTCGGTCTGCTGTATTTCCTCGGAGTACTGCATAAGCCCGAACTGCTGCTGGTTTCCGTAGCGTTTTACGTCTGCGACCTTATATGCGTGCTTATATGGTGCCCCTTCCGCCTTATCATGGGCAACCGCTGCTGCACCACCTGCCGAATTTTCAACTGGGATCACCTTATGATGTTCTCACCCATAATATTTGTGGGCGGCTTTTACGCATGGAGCCTGTTCGCCTTGGCGCTGGTGGTTTTCGCGGTTTGGGAGCTCTGCGTTATTATTCATCCCGAGCGATTCTGGGAACATACCAACGAAGCCCTGCGCTGCTCCAACTGTACGGATAAGCTGTGCACTCAGTATTGCCGCAAGCTCAAACGCGCGGAAGAAAAGAAAAAATAAAACTCAAAAAAGAGCATTCACTATTTATAGTGAATGCTCTTTTTTGACATATATGGTGCAAGTAATTTGGTTATAAAGTCTGCAATGTATTATGCTAATGTTAAGTGTTAAAATAACTACAGTATTTTGGCGTGGAGGAGTAGGGAGGCAAAGATATATTATGAACCAATTTGTGCCTGCGGACTATCTTGCTGTAATAGTGATTTATGGCTCAATCACCTAAATCCAGTTTGCTCATATACAATTTATACAAGTCAGAACTATTATCCACAGTATCTGCCTTGCGATTTCCGTTTTTGTAGTACACCATAAAGGTTGTTGTGTGATGCTCAGTAACAGTGTTTTTCTTTTTTGCAGTTACTGCCCCAGCAACCATTCCGATGGGGCCGCCGATAAGACCGCCTACAGCACCTCTGGCAATAGCACTGCCTAACTTGACCTGCGAAGACGATGTGGCAGTATGACTGCTATCGACAAAGCGCGTCTTAACGACGGTTCGTTTTGTAGGAGTATTCTGTCTATTTTTATCGGTAATAATTATTATTAAAATAATCGCAATGATAACGATAATCAAAAAAAGCATTTTTCACCTCGAGGGGAATATTTCGGCATATTATATCATATATATGAATGAGTTTGAATTAACAAAGTGTACAAAAAGCAAGTGGTAGTATTGTTCATAAAAATGGTTAGGGGTAAAGAATAATTTGCTGGGTTGGATTATAAGTAAAGATTATCATACTGTGGTTTTATGTGAAAGCAGAGTGTTGCGGCCGATATTATTCTTAGAAATTATCGCAAAGCACATTAAAAGAGCATAAAAAAGGCCCGCATCGCAATCGATGCAGGTCTTTTTTGTTTAAGGCTCCCATGTGTCGGGATGTGGATAAATATGCTCGTCGCGGTCGGCGTGCTTTGACGGAGAAACTGCTCTGTCTTTTTCACCGGGCCGCAGCGGAGCGGGAACATATACGTCCCTGCCGCATTCTTTGCAGATGCAGCGTTTCTTTATTTCTTCTGTGGGGACGGAGATGCGTCTGCGCGCCATTCTATCAACCCTCGTTGCGGGAGTTGGTCTTGGTGACGGAGTTTCTTGCATCGCTTCTGATTTCGGGAACTACGTCATGCTCCTTGTGGGGCTTTTCATGGATGCGCTCGGGGCGCTTCATACCCTGTTTGGCCATTGTTATCACCTCGGGATTAGTGTGGCATAGCGCGAAAAAAAGATACAAGGTAAAATTTGATGAAAAATAAAGCGTGCAGTATGTGCTGCACGCTTTAAAATCATATTCAGGACTTGCCTGCGTCGCGGTTACGGATAGCTACGCGGCGAACCTTGCCGCTGATGGTCTTGGGCAGCTCGTCAACGAAGTCGACAACTCTGGGATACTTGTAAGGAGCGGTGTGGCTCTTGACGTATTCCTGGATCTCCTTCTTGAGGGAGTCGCTCTTTGCGGTGTCCTTAACGAGAACGATGGTAGCCTTGACTACCTGACCTCTGACGGGGTCGGGAACGCCGGTGATGGCGCATTCCAGAACGTAAGGCAGCTCCATGATGACGCTTTCGATCTCGAAGGGTCCGATGCGGTAGCCGGAGGACTTGATAACGTCGTCTATGCGGCCAACATACCAAAGGTAACCGTCTTCGTCCATGGTTGCCTGGTCGCCGGTGTGATAGTAACCGTCGTACCATGCATCGTCGGTGCGGCCGGGATCATCGAAGTAGCCGAGGAAGAGACCGCAGGGTGCGCTGCCCTTGTCGGCGCGGATGCAGATCTCGCCGGTTTCACCGGGCTTGCATACGTTGCCCTCGGGATCGAGGATGTAGATATCGTAGAGGGGGCTGGGCTTACCCATAGAACCGATCTTGGGAGTGCTGCCAACGAGGTTTGCGATGGAGAGGGTGGTCTCGGTCTGGCCGAAGCCTTCCATAATGCGCAGGCCGGTGGCCTTGTAGAACTGATGATAGACCTCGGGGTTGAGAGCTTCGCCGGCGGTGGTGGCGTACTTGATGCTGCTCAGGTCGTACTTGCTCAGATCCTCCTTGATAAAGAAGCGGTACATGGTGGGAGGAGCGCAGAAGGTGGTGATGTTGTACTTCTTGAACATGGGGAGGATGTCCTCGGAGCTGAAGCGGTCGAAGTCATATACGAAGGTTGCTGCCTCGCAGAGCCACTGACCGTAGAGCTTGCCCCAGAGAGCCTTACCCCAGCCGGTTTCGGAAATGGTAAAGTGGAGACCGTCGGGATCGACGTTGTGCCAGTACTTGGCGGTGATGTAGTGGCCGAGGGGGTACTTGTGAGAATGTGCGGCCAGATGGGGATAACCGGTGGTGCCGGAGGTGAAGAGCATCAGCAGGGGATCATCGCCGCAGGCGGTGTTTGCGCTGCGCTCGTATACGTCGCTGCAGAGAGCCATTTCGCTGTTGAAGTCGGCCCATCCCTCCTTCTTGGCGCCAACGGCGATCTTGATAAGATCGGGGAAGTGCTTGGCTGCGCGCTCTGCGTGTTCGGTAACGTCGCCGTCGGCGGTGCAGACGATCGCCTTTATCTCGCCGGAACGATAGCGGTATTCAAAGTCGTGCTCAACCAGCTGGTTGGTAGCGGGAACCATAACCGCGCCAATCTTGTGGAGCGCAACTGCTGCGAACCAGAACTGATAGTGGCGCTTGAGAACCAGCATGACGCGGTCGCCCTTCTTGATGCCGAGGGACTCGAAGTAGTTGGCGGTCATGTTGGAATACTTCTTGATATCTGCGAAGGAGAAGCGGTACTCCTTCTTGTCGTTGCCTACCCAAACCATAGCGGTCTTCTGGGGAGACTTCTGAGCCAGCTTGTCAACGCAGTCGAAACCGAAGTTGAAGCGGTCTGCGTTCTTGAAGCGGATATCCTGCAGGATGCCGTTTTCGTCCTCGTCGCACTCGATGAAGTTGTCGGCAACGGTGGACTTGCGCAGCTGGGTCATTACTTCCTCGGTGGGAGCCTTTTCCATCTTGAACTTGAAGTCATTGTCGCGAGGCTCGAGAACGATAGCGTAAAGCTCGCAGGGCTTGCCGTCCAGGGCCTTGAGAGCGTGAGGAGCGGAGCTGTTATAGTAGATGGTGTCGCCCTCGGTGAGGATCTCAACGCGCTCGTTTATCTGGATCATCAGCTTGCCCTTGATGACGATGTCAATCTCCTGGCCTGCGTGAGAGGAGAAGACCATCTCGGCGCCGGGAACGTAGGGTACCTTGACCCAGAAAGGCTCAGCGGACTTGTTCTTGAAAGAAGGAGCCAGGTTGTGATAATCAAAACCGGTCTTTCTTGCGATGGGCAGACCCTCACCCTTGCGGGTAACGGTGTAAAGAGAAAGGTTGGGGCTGCTGCCTTCCAGAAGGTCTTTTATTTCTACGCCGAAAGCTGCGGCGCACTTGTAAATGAAAGTGAATCCGAAGTCCTTAACACCCTGCTCAAGAATACGGTATTCCTCGACGGAAACCTCCGTCTTCTCTGCCATCTGCTCCACGGTAAAACCGGAAATCTCGCGCAGTTCCTTGATTCTGGCGGCTACTTCTCTAAGCTGATTTTCCATGTTTTTTACTCCCTTCAGATTTGGTAAGCAAGATATTGTTCGGGACAATAAAAAACGCCCCAAGTATTCTACATACTTGAGACGAACTGTAATCCGCGGTACCACTCAAATTGCGTCCAAAAGGACGCCACCTCATAGGCTCTAACAAGCCCCTTGCCGTAACGTCGCAAACTCACGGGGAACGCCTCAAAAAACTTCGGATTCCCGGCTCGGAAGTGATATGCGTTGGGATGTATCGTCATTGGCTCGCAGCACCCGCCAACTCTCTGTAGACTCATCGTCCCTGCCGTCTTCGTCATTGCCTTTAAACAATATTGCTTTTTGATGTAATTGATTAAATCACAGGCGAAAGGGTTTGTCAACCGAAAAATATAACTTTTTTCCCCAAACAGGAGAAAAGTTGCGGCAGATATGGGAAAGCGGGTGCGAAATCGCTGTCGCACCCGCCTTGAAAATTTATTTACCTACGCAGAAACGCTCGAATATTCTTGCGGTGATATCCTCGCGGATAGCGCGGCCCGTTATCTCGCCAATGGCGGTCATAGCCTCTTCGACGTCGGTGAGGACTGCATCGGGAGTGAGGCCGAGAGCAAGGGCTTCCTTGGCGCGGAGAACACCGTCAAGGGCGCGGCGAAGAGCCTGAGCCTGACGCTCGTTGGTTATCATTTCACCTGCGGGAACGGGAGAATCATCCTTGAATATCTCGGCAACGGCTGCCTCAAGAGAATCCAGACCGTCGCCCAGCTTGGCACTTATGGTGCATACGCAGCCGAAGGCGGCAGCCAGCTTTGCCTCGTCTTCAGCGGTGAGGGCGCAGCCGATATCGTTTTTGTTTACTACGGCGATGGAGTGCTTTGCGGCCTTTGCTCCTTCGATAACGGTTTCGTCATCGGGGGAGAGGGGCATGGAGCCGTCGAAAAGGGCGAATGCCAGCTCTGCATTTTCGGCAGCTGCGCGGGCGCGTTCAACACCAAGCTGCTCTACTACGTCGGCAGTTTCGCGCAGACCTGCGGTGTCGGCAAGGCGCAGCATAACGCCGCCCATCATCAGCTTTTCTTCTATGGTGTCGCGGGTGGTGCCGGGAATATCGGTAACGATGGCGCGGTCATAGCCCAGCAGCGCATTGAGCAGGGAGGACTTGCCTGCGTTGGGACGACCGATTATGGCGCAGCGTACGCCCTCGCGGACAACGCGTCCGCGCTCAAAGGTTTTGAGAAGCTTGTTTATATCCGCTGCGGTGGCGGTGAGAGTATTTATTACGTTTTCTGCCTCAAAAGGCTCGATCTCCTCGTCGGGATAGTCTATGACGGCGTGGAAGTGGCTCATAATGTCGGTAAGAGTGGAGTATATGACATCCATCTTGCCGCTCATTGCGCCGCCCAGCTGGGCAGCGGCGTTGCGCATCATTTCCTCGGTCTCGGCGTCGATAAGGTCTATAACTGCCTCGGACTGAGCAAGGTCAAGCTTTCCGTTAAGGAAAGCTCGCTTGGTAAATTCTCCTCGGGTTGCCTGACGTGCGCCGGCTGCGAAAAGGCTGCGCAGACCTGCCGTAAGTACGGTGGGGGAGCCGTGGCACTGAAGTTCTACGGTGTTTTCACCGGTATAGCTGTGGGGAGCACGGCAGAATACGGCAACGCACTGGTCGATGACCTCACCGTTTTCTCCGTAAAACTGACCGTTTATCATGCGGCGGGTGCCGCATTCGCCGAGGGTCTTGCCGTTATCGGGCTTGAAGACCTTGGCTGCTATCTCAACGGCGTCATCGCCGCTCATTCTCAGTATGCCAATGGCGCTGCGACCCATAAGGGTGGAAACAGCTGCAATTGTATCGGACATTGATGTTACCTCCAAAATAAAGCCGTGGTATACCAAATAATATAATACCATTTGAGAGTGCGGTCAACTTTTATGTAGTGTTTTAACGCAATATTTCATGTACAACTAAGAATTTATGTGGTAAAATGCAAACATATATAAAATTTGTCCGCCACCCGGCGGCGACCATTATTATACCGCTGTTCCGCCATGAGCTAAGGCGCGAAACAGCCAAGAAAGGTGATTTGAATGTCCGGTATCGAACGTTATCCCAATCTGTTTAAGCCCCTGCGTCTTGGAAATGTCTATTTCCGCAACCGCATTTTCTCCGCACCCACCGGTCTGCTTGACCTTACTCCCCAGTTTGCCTCCAGCTTTGACCACTTTGCATACTTTGAGCGCAAGGCAAAGGGTGGCGCAGCAGCTGTAAACATCGGTGAAAGCATAGTCTGCGACTATGATCCCGGCGACAGCCGCTACAATATCTTCATGCTGAAGGATCACGTACATAACTACAACGAGCTGGGTAAGCTTGCCGATTCCATCAAGCGCCACGGCGCCGTTCCCACCATTGAACTGCAGCATCCCGGCGCAGCCAGCAGAAGAAACGGCAACGATCAGATGGCTCCCAGCAGCGGCCCCAATCCCCTTGATCCCAGCATCATGCGCCACGAAATGACCGAGGAGCAGATCTACAAGGTCATCGAGGAATTCTCCGATGCAGCTCTTTACGCCAAGAACCGCGGCTTCGGCATGGTTACCATCCACGGCGGACACGGCTGGCTCATCAACCAGTTCTTCTCTCCCTTCTTC
>JAFYLI010000005.1 GCA_017537165.1 Oscillospiraceae bacterium
AAAGACAAAGACAGAGACAGAGAGAGAAAAAGAGAACGCGCCTGCGGCGGCGCGCTCTCCCTCTGTTAAAAACGATGATTTTATTGATAAGAACGAATACGGCAGCTACGGATGGGTCAAGCTGTCGGATGCCGAACACGCGCAGCTCCTTGAGGAGCTGGGTGAAGCGGAGCTTGCCCGCTGCATTGCTTACATAGACGAAAGCGCACAAAGCACGGGAAACCGCAATCAATGGCGGGATTGGGCGCTGATACTCCGCCGCTGCAGCCGCGAACAGTGGGGCATCGGCAAGGCGGAGAAGTCTGTCCAAAAGCAGCAGACATGCACCATAGGCTGGCACGGCTCTACCGACGATGAGGAAGAATGCACTACCGAAGAGAAGGCGGCAGCGGCAACGGAGCTTGAACAGATGAAAGCCTACCTTGCAAAGCTTAAAGCACTGCCCTGATCACACCCGCAGGCGGAATAAACCGTGGCGGTTGCAGTAGGCGTAAATATAACCGCCGCCCCGCAGCTGCAGGCGCGTTGCAGCGTCTCCTTCGGGATAAAGCTTTACCAGACGGATACTGTCCGTGCTGACAAAGGCGAGGAAGGAAATATAATGCTGCTTTGTCATGGGGTGCTCAAGGCTGATATAATGCTCGTCCTCTACCCTTTCCACGCGTATTCCGTGTTCTTCGTCCATCTCTTCCGCTTCGAGGGCAGGCAGCACGATACCGCAGCAGCTTATAACCGCCGCTCCCACGCAGTGGATTACGTTTCCGCAGACGGGACAGACGTAAAATTTAGAGCGCAGCAGGTTTGAAGATATATTCTTATTGGCGATAGGCTCGCCGTTCATAAGCTCAATAAGGGAAACGCCCAGTTCCTTTGCCAGCGGCTGAAGCAGCGAAACGTCGGGCAGGCCCTTGCCCGTTTCCCATTTGCTCACAGCCTTGTTGCTCACGCCGATACGCTCGGCCAGCACGGCTTGGGTCATGCCGCATTTCTCACGCAGCTGCTTTATGGCCGCGCCGGTTACGTAGTTGTTCATACACGCACTTCCTTTCTGCCTTGACCTTATCAAAAAGTGCCGTCTATTGCAACCTACTCTGCGTAGACCCTTTAGTGCTCGCTGCCCTTCCACGCCTCTACCAGCTCTATACGCTCATGGAGGGGAGGATGGTTCATCGTCAGCTTTACCACCGTGGGATGGGGATTCATATCTGCCAGCGAATCCTTATGCAGCTTGCGCAGAGCGGCAACCAGCTCGTCGCCGTAGCCTACCTTGCAGGCAAAGGTATCCGCCTTGCGCTCCATGGCGCGGGAGATATAGTTGAAGGGAATTGAGATAAGCTTGGTAACTATCTCGATAACGCCGCCGAAGGAAACGTAGAAAGCGAAGAGCAGGCTGGGCTCGGCAAAGCCAAAGCTTTCGGAAACCTTGCCGTCAAGCATGAGCCAGGTCATCATTACCACTATGGGCAGGAAGTTCACCAGCGAGAACAGAGTCATTTGGGTGGTGTCCCTATTTTTGAAGTGGGCCAGCTCATGGGCGAAAACCGCAGTTATTTCGCCGTCGGAGTAGTTATTGAGCAGGTTATCGTAAATGACTATCTGCTTGAACTTACCGATGCCGCCGCAGTATGCGTTGGCCTTGGTAGTTCTTTTGGAGGCATCCATAACGTAGATATCCTTAAGCTTATAGCCCTCGTTCTCAAACATGGTGCAGAGAGTGGTTCGCAGTTCGCCCTCGGGCAGAGGGGTGAACTTATTGAAAAGCTTCAGGAAGACCGAGGATGCGGCGCTGATGGCGAACATGATGATGCCAATGCCCACAAAGGCTATCACGCCGAACCAGTCGCCCAGCAGCTTATGGGCAACAAAGACCAGCATAAAGATGACGAAGTTGAGCACCACGCCAACCAGCGCGTTCTTGATCGCGTCGGCAACGAAAGTCTTGGGCGTTATGCGGTTAAAGCCGAATTCCGCCTCGATTTTGAAGTTGAACACATACTCGATGGGCAGGCTGATGACAGTATCCACGCCCGCCATAATGAGGAACAGCAGTATGGCCTTAGCTACCTCGCCACCCGGCAGCAGGTAGTACAGCCACGCCATAATATTGGTGCAGAACAGAACGATGTTTATAACGAGTGTCACTCCGCCCGAGATAATGCTCAGTCCGTCTTTTTTGCCGTTATATCTGCGCCACTTATCGTACTCCGCGGCATCGTAAATATCCGCTACGCTTGCAGGCAGCGGCTTATTCACCTGCTTGCGAGAAAGCATCTGGAGCATCATTCTGTAGCCAAACTGTGCCAGCAGCAAAATCAAAAACAAGATTTTAGTCATCACTTTTTCTCTCTTTCCGCGTAAATACGCATATTGGCATCAGTATAGCTTTTCCCGCTGTAAAATGCAAGGCAAAGGAAACATTGACACCAACGCAAATCAGAATATAATATATTTATATATCATTATCGTACCTTTAACACAGGAGGACTTCACATGGCAGATTATGTTATGAATAAAGAGGGCAAGTACGGTTATCTGTTTTGCCAGGATCTCAGCGGACTTCCCGCTACCCATTCCACTCCCGCAGCCGTAGAAGGCTACAACAAGTTCGGCAGACGCCAGCTTTGGCTGGACGGCAACAGCATTCCCGGTGCATTCCAGATGAACACCAGCATATGGTGCAAGCCCAACGCCGAATCCATCCGCTCCGCGCCCAACAGCCAGGTCGGCAAGCCCCACTCTCACCCCTACGCCGAAATCCTCGGCTTCGTCGGCACCGACCCCGAAGATCCTTCCGATCTGGGCGGCGAAGTTGAGTTTTGGATAGACGGCGAATGCCACAGACTTACCAAGTCCACCATGGTATTCCTGCCTCCCAATCTTCCCCACTGCCCGCTGATGACCGTAAGTCAGGGCGATAAGCCTATCCTGCACTTCTCCGTAGTTATGAACTCCACCTACGGCTGGGAGCGCCCCGAAGAAGGCTTCAAGGAAGAGATGTAATCCTTTGCTGTCGAACTATGGTTTAGAAAAGCGCATATTTCAGGGCAAAAGTGCGACTATTAAATTCCACATTACAGCAACAAGCAGGTCTTCCGGATTTAGGAAGGCCTGCCTGTTGTAAAAACATATGAAGTTTCTTACCAAATGACAATTCTCTTGGACGGTGCCAAATACATGCCGTCTGTTTTCTTCACCCGGAATGCATCATACCATTCAGGGAAGTTTCTGGGGGGCATATTTGCTCGCAGACAGTTGGGACCGTGGACATCAACCTGAAGCAGGAGTGCCTGATATTCGGGTTTTGCCTTCTGGCACCAAACTCTGGCCCAGTTGGCAAAGTACTCTTCGAAGGAAACGCCCTCGGAGTTTGACATAATGTCCAGCGTAACGGCCATACCGCCGTTGTCAGCAATGTTTTCGCTAACGGTAAACTTGCCGTTGACAGTACCCCAAGGCAGCTCGATGCCGTCAAACTGCTTAATCATGGCATTGACCTTCTTGTTGAACTTCTGCTCGTCGGCCTTGGTCCACCAGTTGTTCAGGTTGCCCAGTTCATCACACTTAGCACCGTTGGAGTCGAACGCGTGAGATATCTCATGACCGATCACAGCGCCGATGCCGCCCAAATTCTCGCTTCTGGTCTGATTGATGGAATAGAAAGGCGGCTGCAGAATAGCTGCCGGGAAGGTAATGTCGTTGACAAAGGGATCGTAGCAGGCGTTGACCATATGTCCGGGCATTGCCCAGTGAGTACGGTCAGTTTCCTTGTTCAGCTTGGCAAAGTTATCCTCCATACGGATCTTTCTGAGAGAGTATACGATCTCAAAGAGGGATTTGCTCTCGTCGAACACCAGCTTGCTGTAGATTTCCTCTACTCTGTCGGGGTAGCCCAGCTTAAGTCCCATTTTGGAGAGCTTCAAAATTGCCTTATCCTTGGTAGCCTGCTCCAGAATGTCGTTGTTTACGATTCTCTTCTGGTAGGTAGCAACAATCTGCTTGACGATATCGGTGATGTCTTTCTTGGCTTCCTCACCAAAGTACTTCTCTCCGTAGTACAAGCCCACGGGCTCGCTGTACATATTGGAAGCGAGCTGATAGGCATACTTCTCTGCGGAAGAAACGGCAGCAACGCCGGTGAGGGCTCTGCGGAAAGCTCCGCCCAGATCGCGCAGTTCCTCGGAGAGCAGGCCGCAGCCCTCCATCAGGGTGACCACGTATGCCCAGTTCTTGTACATCTCAAAGGTATCCTGATTGAATATCTCTTTGAAATTCTTGAAGTATCTGGGTTCCGTCACAATGATCTCCTCGGGGACAAAGCCAAAGAGGTCTGTCAGCAGCTTCTTCAGGTTCAAAGGCTTGACCATGCCGGCTACTCTGCCGGTATTCATGGGGTTATACATCTTGGTATACTCGGACCATTCTTCCTGACTCTTGGCATACTTTGCGATGAGCGCATCAAAAGCCAGCGTGTCCTTCAGCAAAGCATCGCACTCTTCCTCGCTGTGGCCGGCAATGGCAAGCACCTGCTTTGCGAAGCCGCTCCACATACCCAGCAGCATATCCCTCTGCTCTTCGTTCTTGTAATAAGATACATCAGGCAGGATCACAGATGCGCCCTGAATCATAACGCAATGATGTACGGTGTCCTTCATGTTGGCATCAACTGCGATGTTGATGGGCATAGCAATACCCTTCAGGATAAGTTCCTTTGTGTGCAGATTAAAGCTGCGCGTGGTACCCAGCTTCTTGAGAATGGCCAAATTCTTCAGCGCCGGCTTGATGCCGTGCTTTTTCTTTCTCTTCACATCCTTTGCAAGGGTGTAAAGGGTGCAGGCTCTTGCCATGTGTTCGTTGGGGTAGTCGGCGCTCTCGCACATGGAATTGAATTCGCCGATCATGAGCTTTTCAATTTCGGTGCTCAGTGTGGCGAACCCACCTGCGGTAGGCATATCGTCAGGAATTACCAACTCTTCCAGTTTTGCTTGATTGACATATGTATACAGATCATCTTGAATTCGAATGTTTTCCATGATTATCTCCCTCACGGTATCAAAAAAGTAATGTAATCAGTTTATCACAATTTGCCGAATGTTTCAACGATAATCGCCCATGTATCGCAAAGTAAAGCACGTTTAAATGCCGTCGGTCAGCGTTTACTCACACGGAGGTGGAAACCAATGTTAATTGAAGATACTGCAATAAAACAATTAAAGCACTC
>JAFYLI010000054.1 GCA_017537165.1 Oscillospiraceae bacterium
CTGGAGCACCATCAGCGCCGAGGTATTCTCGGGCTGCACGGAGCCAAGCTGGGCGTCCGTAGCGCCAAGGCAGTCCTTGGTATAGGCCATTGCCTTGTCGATGGCAGCGATTATCTGGTTGCTCATGTCGGCAGGGGCAAGATTTGCCGCCACCTGACCGATGCTCTGCCCGGGCACTACGCCCCGCACGCCGATAGCCTGTCCCACCTCGTTGCTCCACGCACTTATGAGATCGGCGTTATACACCGTTTTGGGGAAGCCCGAAAGCTGCAGATGCCGCATTACCATGGCAAACATGGTGTTGATGAATATCTGATTGGGAATGATACCCGTTACCAGCGCCCTGCCGTGATACTGGTTCTTCTGCTTTTCCCAGTTGCCCCAGGCGATGGGGTAGCGGGAAAGACCCGTATCCAGGTCTTCGAAGATAACGCAGTCGCGGGTAGCCTTGGTAACGTGGACGCTTTCCCTGCCGTTCACGGTCTTCTTTGTGTAAAGGTAGCAGTAAAGAGCCTTGCCGTCCTCATCATCGGAGGAAAGCTCTATGCGGCCGCCCTGCCCGGCCTGAAACCCGTACTCACTGTCGGCAAAAACGCGGTTCTTTTCGCCCGCCTCTTTGCGGAGGTTTTCCACAGTATCGCGGCCGAGTATAAGTATGTAGGGCTGCCGCTCCACCTCGGGAGTGTTGGGATTGCCGAACATTACGTTCACGCCGTCCACAAGCTCCATTCGGATCTCGCCCCTGTATTCGCCGAAGCTTCCGCCGTAAGGGAGCGCATCGGGATCCCACCAGAAGTGGGCGCAGTAGTCGCCGGTCTGAGCGCCGTCGAAAAGTGCCTCACGGATGCGGTAGTCCATCTTGAATTTTTCAAGGAGGTTTGCCACCTCAGCCGTGGCGTATCGGGCGCAGTCATCCCCATCCCGCCACGAAAGGGGCTCGAAGCCTACGGACACGGCAGAAGAGGTAAGCGAGGCCACGAAAAGGCTCACTACTCGCTTGATAATGTTGAAAACCGGCTTGGGCAGGCGGTTCATGGCGGGAGTATCGGGCATATTCACCCACTGATTGCCCGCAAAGAACTCCAGATTTGTGTCCACAAGGCGGTAGAGATTGGGGCTCAGGCGGTTATTGTAATCCCGTCCGCGCTCGTAATACTCCCAGGCCTTGGTCATGTTGTTTGCCATCTCATTCCTCCTTCATGGTTTTCAGCCCGTAGGCCACGTCGGCGTTATATCCCATAAGGATGCTGAAAGCTTCCTTCTCCGCCCGAGGGGATACGTCCTCGCGGGCGGCGGGCATTTCTTCGGGTCTGTGCCAACCGCCGACGATAAGCCCCAGCCCAAATACCGCCGCGGCAAAAATCACCGCGCACAGAATGTAAAACATAAATTTCTCCTTTCGAATGAATTGCCTTACGGCGTGAATTGGGCTTCGCCCATGAATTGAGCTCCGCTTCATGAATTGGCCTGCGGCCATAAATTCTATTTTTTCATGCCCCTAAGGGCAATTCATGCGAAGCAATTCATGAAATCCTTGATTTCAATTCATGGCGCCTTGCGCCATTTCACCCATACACATCGTAAAGTCCGCCGCCGAAGGCTTCGCCCATTTCGTCCGACTGAGAAACCACATTGCCCGCAGGACTTTGAAGCATATACGCCAGCGCCTGAGACGCGCTGTCCACCATGTCGTCATGGGCAGCCGCGGGAAAGGCCGTCCACTGGTCAAGGAACTCCTCCGCCCAGCTTTCGCCCTCGGGCACAAAAACGTGGCCGCTTTCGATAGCGGGAGATACCGCGTTGACGCGGGCCACCTTGCCGCCCTTGGGCTGCACGGGAATAACGCCCGTCAGCTCGCGGCCCAATACGGAAACGATAGCGGAGCCGTTTGCCTTATCCTCAACCAGGATGCGCCCCGCCGTGGGGAAAAGTCCCCGAACCGTGCGGATGGCCGCCAGCGTACGCGGAAAATCCAGTTGGCGGTTAAGGCAGTACAGCAGGAAATAGTCGCTGCCCCTCCGTCCCCAAACCGTTATCGCCACATAGTCGCTGGTCTCGCCGCCCTTGAAGGCCGCATCCACGCTGATAAGCTGCTCGTGGAACCCCACCTCCGCTCCGAGCCGAAAGCGTTTCCACCATTCCCTGCGGACGAGATTGCCGTCCTCGGCGCGGGGCGAGCACATATAAAGGGCCTGCCATGCTCTCGCTCCGCCTGCAGGGTCGGAAACATAGCTTGCGCGGAACTGACTGAGCCACGCGGCATCCTTGCCCAGCTCGGGGCAGAGCGGCTCACCGGGTTTTCTGCCAAGGGGATCGTTTTCCTCCGCTTCAACGGGCAGCCGCAGGAGGGTAACGTTCTTCTCCGATGCCAGTATCCGCGCGGCAAGATCGTCCTCATGCCAAGGGGTCATTATAAGCACCACCTTCGCCCCCGCCGCAAGGCGGGATTTAAGGCTGTTCTGCCATTCCTCCCAAAGGCGGGAGCGGTAGGTAAGGCTGTCCGCCTCCTGACGGTTCTTTATAGGGTCATCAATAATGAGCAGATCCGCGGGGTTGCCCGTGATGCCGCTCATTATTCCTCGGGAAATAAGCCGCCCCGCGCCGTTTTCCAGCTCAAACTCGTTTGCGCGGTTTATACTGCCCGTGCCGACTCCGAAAATGCATCTGCCGAAGCGCTGCACTTTCTCTCTGTTTCTGCGGCAGAAGCGCTGGGCGGTAACATCGTTGTAGCTGGCGAGGATCACGTTCCTGCGGGGATTCTTCCCCAGATACCAGCATGGCAGCGACTCCGTAACGGTGAGGGTCTTGCCGTGCTGGGGCGGGGTGTGAATAATAAGAATATCGTAGGCGCTGCCCGTTTTCTTCTCCATGAACTCCTGCAGCCGCTCCGCCAAAAACGCCGACATTCGGGTACGCTTCCAGCCGTTTCCGTGAACGTAGGCCAGATACTCTCCGTAATGCCGCCGCGCCAGCTCACGCCTTGCCAGCTCCGCCCGCGCCGCCTCCTTTTCTGTTCTTTTCATGCTGATCTCCCTCTTAAAAACACCGATATTAGCCGCTTAATGCCGTAAACGGCTCAGGCTTCCCCCTTTTGGGGGAACACGGTACGGCCCTCTTGCCCCTGCGGGGCAATTTAACCTTCCCCTTGAGGGGAAGGGGGACCGCGAAGCGGTGGATGAGGTGTCATTCTTCATGCGCAGCAATTCATTCTTCATCTCCCCGCAATCGCCCGCAGCGCTTCGTCGCTCAGGCCCGCAAGCTCCGACTCCGCCGCGGATACCACCTCAGGCTCGCTGACTTTTTCTCCCGCCGCCTCGCGGATAAGCTTGGCGGCACTTACGTCTCCCGCCGCCGCTTTTCGGAACAGTGCAAGAAAGATGGCCTGAGCGCCGGTCGCCGGCAGACCGTGTCGCTCCAGATCTTCTCTCAGCGGACTATCCTCGGGCAGCTTCATTTTCAAAACCGCCAAGGCCGCCCTTTCCGTAGTTCCTTTCTTCGCCGCCATGCCCATCACCTCCTCGGCGCCCATATAATAACTCCCATTGCAACTGACATTAACTGACATCTTTTCAATTTTTCAAAAAATTTTTTGCGCCGAACAATACACACTATGACCAACATCGTAGGGAACGGTCTTGACCGTTCCGCAAACGCAGAAACCAAAGCGAAGCGGTGGATGAGGTGTAGCCGCAAAGCGGCGTTTTGTCCCCGCCCACGCAACCCCTCCCTTCAAAAACATTGGACATTCTCCGCCGCGTATGATACACTTATCCCACTACCTAACGGAGGCACAGTAATGACCCTTGTAATCATGGCCGCGGGCCTCGGCTCCCGCTATGGCATAGGCTGCAAGCCCATTGAGGGCGTAGGCCCCGCAGGCGAGATCCTGCTGGAGTATGCCGTTTATGATGCCGTTGCAGCAGGCTTCACCAAATTCGTGTTCATCATCAAGGACGATATGCGCCGGTTTATGGACACGCTCTGCGCAGGCTCCCTTTCCCATATGAAAACAAAAGAAGGCAAGCCCATAGAGATAATCTGCGTCTATCAGGATTTCTCTTCCCTGCCCGACTTCTATACTCTTCCCGATGGCCGCAGCAAGCCTTACGGCACCACCCACGCCACCCTTTGCGCCAAGGACGTAGTAAACGAACCTTTCGC
>JAFYLI010000055.1 GCA_017537165.1 Oscillospiraceae bacterium
TATTCGCCTACATACAGCTGCTCGATAACAGCCATAACTTCGTCCATTTTCGTTCGCGGCGGTATGCGGGTGCTTATAAACCAGCAGCCTGCGGCAAACGCTAAAAACGCGGCTGCGACGATAAGTAATATCGCCGCAGACACATCTATTTTTCTTTTCAAATTATCGCCTCTTCAGTACCGCTGCATCAAACAATTACATAGTTAGTGAAGAACTGCAGGGGATCAATTCGCTCTCCGCCGTCATACACCTCAAAGTGAATGTGAGGACCTGTGGAAACACCGGTAGAGCCAACTATACCGATAACGTCACCCTGAAGTACAACGTCACCCTCGTTTACATAGCGTGTCGTCATATGGGCGTAGAGGGTATATCTGCCTTCGCCGTGGTCTATCATCACGTAATTTCCATAGCCGGAGCCATATGTAGATGTTACAACGTATCCACCGTCGGCAGCAAGAATATTAGTGCCATAGCTTGCGCCAATATCAATACCGTAATGCGTACGGTAGTATCCGTAAACGGGGTGCAGACGGTTACCGAACAAAGAAGTTACGTAAACGGAACTTGCGGAAGGCCATATGTAAGAGCCGGTAGCCGCAACGTGAGCGCCCTGCTGGGCAGCAAGTCGGCGGCGCTCCTCTTCAAGTTCCTCAACAAGGCGGTCGATCTCGTCGGCAGCCTCATCTTCTCTTGCTTCCAGTGCATTATACTCGCTCTGGCGCTCTTCCATGTTGTTCATTATCTCGGTCATGAGAGCGTCAGCTTCAGCGCGCTCAGCCTCAAGCTGTGCCTGCTTTTCCTGCTGCCGGATCTTTGCAGCCTCGGCCTCTGCCTTGGCATTTTCCAGTTCAACCTTAGCGCCCCATGTTGCTTCCTGAGCAGAATCAAGCTGCTCCACTACCCACTCGTCATAGTCCATAATGTCGGTAACGGAGTCCATAACGCTCAGCAGGTCTGCAAAGCTGTCAGCCTCGAAGATTATTTCCATGTAGGAGATGTCGCCATCCTCTTCCATGGCACGGATGCGCTGGCGGAAAAGGTCAACCTGACGTTCTTCTTCACTAACAGCGAGCTCATACTGGCTGATTTTTTCCTCTATCTCTTCCTCATAGACCTGTATCTGGAGGTCAAGATTTTCTATTTCCTTAATGGTAAGAGCAATGTTTTCGTCCAGTTTTACCTTGCGCTCGATTATTGCGTCCTTCTCTTCTCTGAGAGCATAGAGTTCCTTGCCAACCGCGGCCTTTTCATCCGCCAGCTTTTCTGCGGCGGCCTTGAGGGCCTCGATCTCAGCTTCGGTTACTGCATTTGCGGAAAGAGATGTTACGATGGTAACGATTATGGAGCCGAGCATGGTGAGTGCAAGTATTATTGCTATAACTGCCGAAAATATGCGGTGTCTTCTTTTCATTGGGTACTCCTTAAAACGGGCAAATTACTTGCGGGGTCTGTCCTTTACCGCGCCGACACTGCCGAACATGCCTTCAAGGACACCGACAGCACAAAATGCTACGAGCACGGGAATTATAATGCTTTCAAAGGGGATGACGGTTATGAAGGAAAGCGCACCCGAAATGTTCTCCGCCAGGAGATTATAACCGCCCCACTGCAGCAGGAATGCGCAAAGGGAAGCAAACAGTCCTATCAGCATACCCTCAAGCACGAACGGCCACCTGATGAAGCTCTTCGTAGCGCCGACCATTCGCATTATAGATATCTCTGTAGCGCGGATATGTGCAGCAGCCTTCATGGTGCTGGTCATAAGAATGACGGATATAAGGAAAAGCACCACGAATACAGACAGCGCAACCACACCAAGGATATTGCGCAGGGTTACGAAACCCTTTGCGACCTTGAGCAGAGCGTTTATCTTGGCCACGCCGTAAACACCCGCCAGGTCATTCTGAGTCTGTTCCATAAATACGATATCTTCAACGTAAATGAGATATCTGTTTCTAAATACGCTGGAGTCAACGTCTTCAAAAAGGCTGTTATCGTCATATCTGTCAAGGAAGTTCACCATGGCTTCCTCTCTTGTGACGAAACGCACTTCGGATACGTTGTCTATTGCCAAAAGCTCTTTCTCCATGGCTCTGGCTTCTTCGTCGCTAAGTGCTTCGTCAACGAAAGCAACCATCTGGTTTTCGTCTTCAAGAACATTGATTATCTGCTGCACATTAAGGGTAAGCAGTGCGCAGGTGCCCATAATGATGAGGCAGCAGATCATAGTAAATGCAGTGAGGAAAGACATCGCACCATGGTTAAATATGTTTGATATCGCCTCTCGTATAAAATAAATCGTTCTACTAAACATTGCCGTAATACCCGCCTGTTCCGTCTCTTACTATCCTGCCGCTGTTTATTACTACGACTCGGTTGGTGAATTCGTTTACCAATTCTTCCTCATGGGTTACCACAAGGACAGTAGTGCCTTTCTTGTTGATTTCAACAAGAAGAGCCATAAGTTCTCGGCTCAGTTCAGGATCTATGTTGCCGGTAGGCTCGTCAGCAATGATGAGTTTAGGGTTATTGGCAAGCGCGCGGGCTATAGCTACACGCTGCTGCTCTCCGCCCGAAAGTTCCTCAGGCATGCAACGCATCTTATGGTCCAGACCTACCAATTCAAGCACATATCTTACGCGTTCCTTGATCTTGCGAGGTTTTGCACCCAAAACGCGCATAACAAACTCTACATTCTGATATACGGTCTTGTTCTCGATAAGTCGGAAATCCTGAAAGATGATACCCAGCGTTCTTCTAAGTTTGTGCAGTTTGGAACGGCGAATTCTGTTCATGTCGAAGCCGTTTACAACTACTTCACCGTCAGTGGGGCAGACCTCACCGGTAAGTATCTTGGTAAGGGTAGACTTTCCGCTGCCGGAAGGACCAACGATGAAGATAAATTCACCGTCTGCCACCTCAAGGTTTATTCCTTTGAGTGCGTCCGCACCGTTTTCGTACGTCTTGCGGACGTTCTTCAGTGTTATCATTAGGGTTATCCTCCAAATGGGCTGTTGAATCAGGCAAGGAAATCCTCACCATTGGAGCTCAAATACTTCTTAACCATAAGAGCTACCTTAAATACGATTGCATGGTCAAACTCTCGCAGATCCAGCCCGGTGAGCTTCTTAATCTTCTCAAGGCGATATACCAGAGTATTTCTGTGGACGAAAAGCTTTCTGGACGTTTCGGAAACGTTCAGGTTGTTTTCAAAGAACTTATTGATGGTATAGAGAGTTTCCTGATCGAGGGAATCGATGGAGTTCTTCTTGAATACCTCATTGAGGAACATTTCGCAAAGGGTGGTGGGAAGCTGATAGATAAGGCGGCCTATGCCCAGATTATCATAGAACACTATCATCTTCTCATTTTCAAAGACCTTGCCGACCTCAATTGCAACCATGGCTTCCTTATAGCGCTCGGCAAGCTCGCGGAGATGGCGAGCAACGGAGCCTACGCCTATTACGGACTTGAGGAACAGTTCGGTATTGAGGGTGGTTTCGATCTGAGAGGCTATTTTAGCGATATCTCTGCTGTCGGAGCCTACGGGCAGTTCCTTGATAAGCACAATGTCTGTCTCGCTTACGCCGAAGACAAAGTCTTTCTGACGGTCGGGGAACAGATTCTGCATGACCTCAATAGTGCTGACCTCTATCTTCTCCTGCTGGCGGACGAGGAACACTGCTCTGGGAGCATGAACGTCTATATGCAATTCCTTGGCGCGGATATAAAGATCGGCCAAAAGGGTATTGTCGGAAATAATATTCTTGACAAAGGTGGTCTTGTCATACTTTTCCTCATAGTGAGTCTTTGCTTCGTTGAATGCAATAGCAGCCATTACGCAGATACAGCGAGCCTGCTCGTCATCGCCTTCTACAAAAACGGCATAGTCATAGTCGCTATTCCAGCTGCCCAGGAGTTTAAAAGTACGGCCCTCGCATACAACGG
Organism: Oscillospiraceae bacterium; assembly: GCA_017537165.1. Lineage (GTDB taxonomy): Bacteria > Bacillota > Clostridia > Oscillospirales > Oscillospiraceae > RGIG6375. The sequence continues at coordinate 3,952 of JAFYLI010000055.1, forward strand.
TATGCTCCTTGGCCTCGGAAATAGTGGCAACGGCCTGGCCCAAATGTGTGCCCACCATCGTCAACTCGTTGCACGCAACTACGTTTCCTTCAAAGTCAATTACGCCGATAACTCTATCGGTGGCCTCTTTCATCTGTACAATGACGCTCTGAAAAATTCTTCCTGACATTGTTGCTCCTCCTTAGGCGTTATTTCAGCAAAAATCTTGTGCTCAACTTATTTCATGACGCACTTTCTCAGTGTACCTTTTATGATACCTTTTATTTTTGTTTTTTTCAATAGAAGATTTATAATATATTGTAAATTTTTGCGTTAAAAACGGGTTTTATAGGAAAAGCTATCTATATATAGTACGAAATAAGACGCAAAAACACTTTTTTTGTTCCCGTTCTCTCCGCATAAAAATACAAAAACTCCCCCGGAATCTCCGGGGGAGTATGTATACTGATTATCAGTTGGTGATGGTCTTCTCGGTGTCGTAATCGAAGACGTGAACCTTAGCGGTATCGAAGCAAACCTTGATCTTGTCGCCCATCTTGCCCTTGCTGGTGCCGGTCTCAACAACAGAGGTGAACTGGTTGTCACCGTTGGAGAGGTACAGGTTGGACTCTGCACCGAGGAGCTCGGTGAGTTCGATGGTAACTTCTACGCTGCGCTCGGGGAACTGAGCGATGTGAGCCTCGTCAACGTGAATGTCGTTGGGACGAATACCGAAGATAACCTTCTTGCCGGCATAAGCCAGAACCTCAGGCTTGCGGCCCTTGTTCTCGGGAAGAGCGATCTTGCAGCCTTCGCCGAAGGTGAGGTAGGTAACGCCGCCCTCGTCTACCAGGGTAGCCTCGCAGGTGTTCATCTGAGGAGTACCGATGAAGGTAGCAACGAAGAGGTTTGCGGGATTCTCGAAGAGGTACTGGGGAGCTGCGATCTGCTGTACGAAGCCGTCCTTCATAACAACGATACGGGTACCCATGGTCATAGCCTCGGTCTGGTCGTGGGTAACGTAGATGAAGGTGGTAGCCAGCTTAATGTGCAGCTTGGAA
>JAFYLI010000056.1 GCA_017537165.1 Oscillospiraceae bacterium
TCAGCTGCGCTGACAGCCCCCTTTAACAAGGGGGCAAAAGGGTGTGCGGAAAACTAAAACAACGGGTTAGGCTTCCCCCTTCGGGGGGAAGCTGGCGCCGTAGGCGACTGATGAGGGGCCGCCGAAAGGCGGAAAGATTTTAGATTTTGCTAATATAACACCTCATCCACCACTTCGTGGTCCCCCTTCCCCTCAAGGGGAAGGTTAACACCCTGCGTCAATACGTATGCACCGCACCAAAGTCTTGTCATTCTGAGGCTTCGCCGAAGAATCTCCGCACTAACGCAAGCTTGGCAGTAACATCACCTGCGGAGATGCTTCGGCTGCGCCATAGCATGACATGGTTTTTACTGCGGTGGACTAACCCTCCACGAAATGACATAATCGTTACGGCTGTCGTTTACGAAATTGCTGTTGCGCCGCGGTAATTGAAAATGTATAATAAACGAAACGCAGGAAAGGAGCGATCCGGTGAACGAGCTTATCCTTAATATCAACACCCCACTGTTTGAGGGGATACTGCCCGCGGACAGAGAAACGATGCTGGGGTGCATAGGCTACCATATCGGGAGCTACGAAAAGGGCGAGATAATTGCCTTTGAAGAGGAAAATCTCCGCCATATCGGCGTTGTGCTGAGCGGCGCGGTGGATATGGTAAAGGAGGACCTTTGGGGCAACCGCACCATGCTTGTCCGTATGCGTAAGGATGAACTTTTCGGGGAAACCTTCGTATGCGGTGCCAGCAACACCTCGGTGGTCAACTTTACGGTGTCCGAGGACGCGCAGATATTGTTCCTGCCCTTTGACCGCGTAATGAACAGCTGCACCAACACCTGCGTGTTCCACCATCGCCTTATTGAGAACATGGTGCGCGTTATAGCTGCCAAAAACCTTGAGCTTATGCGTAAGGTGGAGGTAGTGTCCAAGAAAAATCTTCGTGAGAAGATATTGGCATATCTGTCGCTGCAGGCTCAGATTCATGAAAGCCGATATTTTGAGATACCCCTTGGCCGCATCGAGCTGGCGGATTATCTCTGCGCCGACCGAAGCGCCCTTACCCGCGAGCTTTCGAAAATGCGGGACGAGGGCCTTATAGACTACGATAAGAATATGTTTCGTGTATTTTAAGCAGGGCTTTGGCTTAGATTGGTTTTGTTGAAAATTTGAGATATACAGTTCGACAAACTTGAAAAAGTATGATAGAGTAAACACAACAATAAATAAGCATTAGGAGGACAAGGGATGTACATAATAGGTGTATTTAGAAGGACCGCACTATGGGCTATGCTATTGACCATTCTCGGTTCTATATCTATGAGGGCTTCAGATATGCTTTATATGCTGGTTATTTTTAGTGGGGCATATTTGCTTTTTGTTTTGATACATTTACTCGCTTGTAAAATAAGAAATCGTAGTCGTTCAGTAGGAGAAGCTTATGTATCAGCACTGGGACATGATCTGGCTGCACCATTCTCGAAGATAGGGACATTCGTAGCAGTCATAACTAAAAAGTGGGTTATCCGTGATAATTCTAGATTTCATAACTTTACCGATGGTTTCCAGGTTGTTGCTGGAGGTATTTGGGCCATTATTGTATGGGGAATAGCCATATTCTTTATAATTAGCATGTTTTAAATAGGAGGTTGAAAAATGAAAAGAGAAGAACTAAAAAAACAGATTGATGAGTTAATGAACCAGTATGCTGATGAAAAAATTGATGGCGATACTTACGCACAAAAGATGATGGAATTAACTACATCTGCTCAAGATGAAGCGGATGAAGATTAACAGGAAGGTTTTCTACTACTTAGGTAATCTGTAAAAAATCCACTTCATTTATCAGCATAATAGAGAGCTACAAATTCCAATTTGTCGAACAAAACAGCCTATACAAAAACTAAAACAAGTGCCGCTCAATGTTGCCTGTGCAACGTCGGGCGGCACTTTTATACGCTATCCTTAGACCATAAAGAACAACCTACTCATTCAATGGTTAATAAGGAGGACGTTATAATGGAAAACAAGATGTTTTGTTATCAGTGTGAGCAGACCGCAGGCTGCAAGGGCTGCACCGGCAGCGCCGGCGTATGCGGAAAAACCGCAGAGACGGCAGCTCTTCAGGATAAACTTACGGGCGCTCTTATCGGCCTCGCAAGAGCCGCTGTAGGCAACGAAGAAATGCTCACTGCCGAGCTTCACGACCTTGTTACCGAGGCTCTTTTCAGCACCCTCACCAACGTTAATTTTGATAATGAAAGCCTGCAGAAGCTTATAGACAGAGTTCATGCCGAGCATGATCGCCTTGCTCCCCAGTGCGGAGAATGCGGCTCCTGCGCACGCACCGCCGATTATGATATGAACGGCTTGTGGACTGCCGACGAGGATCTGCGCAGCCTGCGCTCTCTCATTCTTTTCGGCATCCGCGGTGTTGCGGCCTATGCTTACCATGCTGCGGTTCTCGGCCGCAGAGATGAAAAGGTGCAGAACTTCCTTCTGGAGGCGCTCTACACCGTCGGCGCGGAAGATTACGGCATGGACGATCTGCTGCCCACAGTGCTGGCAGTCGGTGAGATCAATCTTGGCGTAATGGCTATGCTGGACGAAGCGAACACGGAAACCTTCGGCCATCCTCAGCCTACGGAAGTAACGATGACCGTGGAGAAAGGCCCCTTTATCCTCATTACGGGCCATGACCTTTATGACCTGAAGCTGCTGCTTGAGCAGACGGAAGGCAAGGGAATTAACGTATATACCCACGGCGAGATGCTGCCCGCTCACGCATATCCCGAGCTGAAGAAGTACGCTCACCTGAAGGGCAACTTCGGCACCGCATGGCAGAATCAGCAGAAGGAGTTTGCCGCTTTGCCCGCGCCTATACTTTACACCACCAACTGCCTCATGCCTCCCAAGACCGACTATTCCGACAGAATTTTCACCACCGAAGTGGTCGATTTCCCCGGCATTACTCACATCGGCGCAGATAAGGACTTCACTCCCGTTATTGAGAAGGCTCTTGAGCTTGGCGGTTTTGATGAAGATAAGACCTTTACGGGTATGAACGGCGGCACCAAGGTCATGACGGGCTTTGGCCGCAATGCGGTTCTCGGCGTAGCCGATACGGTTATAGAGGCTGTCAAGGCGGGTGCCATAAAGCACTTCTTCCTTGTGGCAGGCTGCGACGGCTTCAGAAAAGAGCGCGGCTACTATACCGAGTTTGTAAAGCAGACTCCCGCCGACACCGTTGTTCTCACTCTTGCCTGCGGCAAGTATCGCTTCAATGACCTTGACCTGGGCACCATTGGCGGCCTGTCCCGTCTGCTGGATATCGGTCAGTGCAACGATGCCTATTCCGCAATACAGATAGCGGTCGCCCTTGCGGGCGCTTTCGGCTGCGGTGTAAACGATCTGCCCCTGTCCATGATACTCTCCTGGTATGAGCAGAAGGCGGTCTGCATACTGCTTACCCTGCTGCATCTGGGCATCAAGAACATCCGCCTTGGCCCCACGCTTCCCGCGTTCGTATCGCCCAATGTGCTCAACTTCCTTGTTGAGAAGTTCAATATCGCGCCCATTACCACTCCCGAAGAGGATATAAAGGCTATTCTCGGATAAGTGGGGGTGTCCCTGCTGCGGCGGCTTGAAGGAAGGACAATGCTATGGCTTCCCCATTTTTGGGGAGCCATAGCTCAGACTGTCAAAGAACTATAGTCAGCAGTTGAAACGAGGCAAGCCTTCCCCCTTGGAGGGGAAGGTGGCATTTGCGCAAGCAAATGACGGATGAGGGGACGGCACGCAGTGCCGAAAATATAGTGATACTGCCATTTTTGCCGCTTACGCGGACCCTCATCAGTCAACTTCGTTGACAGCTTCTCCTCAAGGGAGAAGCCTTTCACGGTCTTTTCCTTTTTTGCGTCTGTTTGACTTCTTTGACAAATAAAAAAGGTTCCGCAGTGTTCTGATAGTGTTCATAGGTACATTTTGTGACCTATCCATTATTAGAAGCAGAGGCGGGCGGCGAAAGCCGTCCGCCTCTGTGCTTTCGGGCCGTTAGGCCAACATTTTTACACTTCATCGATGTTTTGAGGGAGAGTAGCCATGTGTACGGGCTGGGGGATAATTCTTAAAATAATTGCTTGTATTTCTAAAAAATTAACCCCCTGGGGAGCTTTTTTCTCGAGTTTTGTTATGCTATTCTTAGCTCGTGATTAAGCAATCCCTTTCTTCATTCTCCTTACGCAATCCCAATCCATTTTTCGTAAAAGAGGCAACGCAATGGGGGTTGCGTTGCCTCTTATGCAAATTCACACAAGGAGCTGTTACCATGGAACATATTCATGATGAGCACAACCATGTGCACCCGCATAGCCACACTGATGACCATGTCCATGAGCATTCGCATTCTCATGGAGACGGTCATGTGCATACCCATCCTCACACACACGAGGAAGCCCATACGCATTCTGAAGGCAAAACTGATTTGAAAGAAACAAAGGCTTTGCTTTCCTATATGCTTCACCATAACGAGCATCATGCGGAAGAATTGGCAGCTTTGCTGGACTCGCTGCCGAAGAAAGCGCAGAAGAAACTAACCCTTGCCATTGGTTCTTTTGAGGCTGCGAATGTGCAATTACAGGAAGTGCTTGACTGCCTCGAATAAAACATGGAAAGGAGCGGTACGCCATGGATCATTCCGAACAGCATGAGCATGTGCATCATCATGGTCATGTCCATGATCCCAAAGAAAAAAGGCGTCAGATCAACCGCCTTTCTCGTGTCATTGGTCATTTGGAATATGTAAAAAGGATGATAGAGAACGATGAGGATTGTGCAGCTGTTCTTATGCAAGTCTCTGCCACAAGATCTGCATTGAATGGACTTGGAAAAGAAATTATAAACGAGCACATTTCTCATTGCATTGCCCATGCCGTTGAAGAAGGCGATACGGAAGCAATCGAAGAATTCAAGACCGCCATCCAGAAATACCTTTAGGTTAATTCATTGCCATATCGTTTCTATAATTGGAAAAAGACAGCCACAAGCTATCAAATGATAACTTGTGGCTGTATTTCTTATTCCCGTACCAGCGTTACACCCATGGTTCACAAATTGTACCTATGAGAAGTAACCCTTTACTGCGGAACCTTTTTGCGCTATGTAGTTAAAAATTAGCCGAAAGTGATAACTTCGGGCTCGCCTGCAAAGGAGCTGATGGTAGCGGTAGCGTTCTTGAAGTAAAGAACCTGGGTGTTGCCATCGTCTTCGCTGTAGGAGCCGCGCAGGTTGGGATAAGCATCCAGCATGGACTTCTTAGCCTCGAAACGATCGTCGTCGATGAGCTCACCGGCGATACGGATCCACTTGCCGCCTGTGAAAGCGCAGATCTCAGCCTTGGGGTTAGCAGCCAGCTGCTTGGAGCAGGGCTTTACCTTACCGGTCTGGATGTAGAGCTTGCCGTCGAAGATGTTAACGGTGCCGAAGGGGCGTACGCGGGGCTGATCGCCCTCTACGGTTGCCAGATAATAGGTGCCTGCACCCTTGAGGAATTCATAAACTTTTTCCATGATAAGTACCTCCGTTAATTTAAGATTAATTATATAATACAATTAAAATTACCGTTTGTAAAGAACTTTCCCAAAGCTTCGGCAAAAGCGGCGTGGCCCTCCGCGGTGAAGTGGACGCCGTCAAAGGTAACGGGAATATCCCACTGAGTTCCGTCTGCAAAACGGGTGCCCAAGGCTTCGGCAATGCGGGCAAATTCTTCTCCGAGCCTTGCGGACTGGGCAGCCATGCCAAGCTGAGTTACCCATTCGCCCTTTTGTAGGATAGGGGGCGCGATAATGAGTATTTTCTCCTTGGGGAAGTCAAGCTCCCTGAGGAAATTTTCAAGGCGCAGGGCGGCTTCCTCGGCTCTCATGCCGTGGAGCATTTCGTTGGTGCCCAGCATTACAACGAAAAGGTCGGTTTCGGGCGGTATGGCAGGATGCTCGATACTGCGCAGGGGTATTTTGCGGCCGTTCATTCCCGCGTTTCGGAATTCGTGGCCAAAGCGGCGGGAGAGTATGCCCGTCCAAAGCTGCCCCTCGGGGTAGCGGTTGCCGATGTAGGAGCGGGGATCGCAGCCGTAAGTATTTGAAGCGCCGTAGCAGTAAATGAGCATGGTAATACCACCTTTCATAGTGCTGTAATTTTACCACGGCAGAGCGGATAGAACAAGGAGTTTGAAAAATCTTGTTTGCAATATATATGTCTTTAAGATATACTGTATTTGAAAAAAACGATAAATCGCTGAAACCTTGGAACGGAGGATGAATATGCAGTATCTCGATTATGGATTTGCCGATAAAGCCGCCATCGTAACGGGTGCGGGAACGGGAATAGGTCAGGCCTGCGCCGTGGAGCTGGCTAAGGGCGGAGCAAAAGTGGCGCTCTTTGGCAGACGTATTGAAAAGCTTGAAGAAACCAGGGCCGAGTGCCTTAAATATACCTCCGATGTGCTGGCTGTCAGCGTGGACGTAAGCGATGGCGAAGCGGTGAAAAAAGCTGTGGCGGAAGTCAACGCAGCCTTCGGCAAGGTGGATATACTCATCAATAACGCAGGCATCGAATCCCGCCTGCAGCCGGGCGAAAGCTTCTTCGGCGATCTTTTCGACCGCCTCACTCCCGAGGAATATATGCGCTTCTTTGAGATACATACTCTCGGCCATTATCAGATGTGCCTTGCCGTTGTGCCCGGAATGCAGGAGCGGAAGTTTGGCCGCGTGGTCAATATCACCTCGGTAACGGGCGTAAACGGTCAGTACAGCACCCCGGGTTACACCGCTTCCAAGGCCGCGGCAATATGCCAGACCAAGGCTTTTGCCAAGAAGTACGGCCCCGATAACATCACCTTCAACTCTATCGCTCCCGGCATGGTGGACACGCCCATGAAGATAGACGCCACCCCCGAAGAGTATGCCTATGTGGCGAGCATAACGCCTATGGGTCGCGTGGCTCAGCCGATAGACATTGCCCGCGTGGCAATGTTCTTTGCCCAGGAGAATCTTTTCGTTACCGCTCAAAACATCGTGGTTGACGGCGGCTCCAACATTTTCTGAGATAAGGAGAAACATAGATATGGCTTGGACTGAAGTTAAACTTACAGATCAGGAAAAACGTATACTGCAGGGCGAGGAGGGTAAGGTCGCCCGTATATGCATGGAATTTTTGGTGGAGATGGCTCATATCGCAGGCGCGGAGCGCTTCGTTGACCTTGACGGCACCGGCGATTTCCATACCCCCGGCAATAATCTGTCCAAAAACTGCGGATTTACCAAGGAAGACCTTGAAGAGCTGGTAGCCGCGGGCGGACATTTCAAGATACCCACCTTCGCAAATAAATCTCCTTTCCCCGAGCAGGCACCCGTCCACGGCTGGGAAAGCTGCAACGTCTGCGCCTACCGCAACGAGGCCGACAGACAGGATGACCCCAAGTTCCACGAGCAGGCCATGCATGATGATATGATGTCCCTGCTGCGCAAAATGGGCATGATGACCACCCACTCCTGCGCAAACTATCTTACCATGACCTACTGGCCCAGCGTAGGCCAGCACTGCTCTTGGTTTGAAAGCTCTCAGATACCTTACTGCAATGCCGTTCTCGGCGCCCGTACCAACTTCGACGGCTCTTTCGCCACCTGCTTCCTCGGCAAAGCGCCCTACTACGGTATGCACGTTACCGAAAACCGCTACGGCACCGTTCTTGTAAAGACCGACCGCCTTATCCACACCGACCTTGAGTGGGACGTTTTCGGTTACGCCGTAGGCTGCGACGTTCATTGCGACGTTCCCGTTCTTACGGGTACCGCCAAGCCTACCACCACTCAGTATCAGAAGCTGAACTCCGCTATCCACACGGGCGGCGGCGTGCCCATGTACCATATTCCCGGCAGCACTCCCGAGGCTCCCACGGTTGAGTTTGCCCTGGGCGGCAAGAAGCCCGTCCGCGAAACGCTCATAGGCGAAAAGGAACTGGTGGCTGCATACGAATACCTCAATTATCATCAGTCCAACGAGGTGGACATGGTATACCTCGGCTGCCCCCACCTGAACATAGTTGACATTATGCTGCTCTGCCGCAAGATGGAAGGCAAGAGAGTTAAGATACCCATGTGGGTCATGACTGCGCCCTGGCTTTATAACGTTGCCAAGGAGCAGGGATACGTGGATATCCTCGCCAAGGCGGGCGTAGTCCTTATGTCTGGCGCTTGCCTCGCCGCTATGGGCGCCGTGCCCAAGGGCGTGCGCTGCGTAGCCGTTGACACCGCAAAGCAGGCCAATTACGTTACCGGCTGCTATCCCGAACCCGATGCCAAGCTGCAGGTATGCTACGGCACCACCGACGAATGTATCGATGCCGCCCTTACGGGTCATTGGCACGGCGGATGGAGGTAAGACAGATGAGAAAAATTCGCATAAAAGGCAGAACCGAATGGCCCGGTATCGTTGAGGCCGAGGCTCTCGTTTCCCCCATGCCCCTGCAGGGATTCACCAACGTAAAGCCCGAGCTGGGCTGCACCACCGAGCGCAACCATCCTCTGTTCATGATACCCTATACGGGTAAAGTGCTGGTATTCCCCTCCATAAGAGGCTCGGGCGGCTTTATGATGTACGGCTACGGCAATAAGAAGCCTGCCGCCTTCATTCATACGGTAGCCAGTCCCGTCAACGTGCTTTGCGCCCTTAATGCCCATGTGCCCGCAATGACCGACTTTGAAGAGGATCCCATGAAGTATATCGAAACGGGCGATATGGTGCTGGTGAACGCAGACGAGGGTTATATTGAGATAACGAAGAAGGATTGAATCCATGAAAGAGATAGTTGAAAAAGAACGGAAGCTTTCCGTGTCCGCTTCCTGCGACGTTCTTGTTGCGGGCGGCGGTATAGCGGGCATAGCCGCGGCTATGGCAGCTGCCCGAGGCGGCAAGAAAGTCATACTGCTGGAGCGTGAGTTTGCGCTGGGCGGTATGGCGACCCTTGGCCTTGTAACCATATATCTGCCCCTTTGCGACGGCGAGGGCAATCAGGTCATTTACGGCATTGCCGAGGAGCTGCTGCGCATTTCCATAGAGCATGGCGCCGAGGCCAATTACCCCACCGCATGGTTTGAAAACGGCAGCAGGGAGGCGCGCATAGCCAAGCGCTATATGACCCAGTTTAATCCCCATCTTTTCGCCATGCGCATTGAGCAGATACTTGCCGAGCTGGGCGTTAAGATACTTTACGGCACTCTGGCCGCTCAGACCGTGGTGGAGGACGGCAGAATCACCCACGTAGTGGTTGAGAATAAGTCGGGCCGCTCCGCAATAGAAGTGGAGTCCGTCATTGACTGCACGGGCGACGGAGATATATGCCACCTTGCAGGCGCTCCTACGGAGCTGCACGCAAAGGGCAATGCCCTCGCAGGCTGGTATTATTATCAGTCCAAGGGCGAAGTCAGCCTTAAAATGTTCGGCCTTGCCGACGTGGTGCCCGATAAGGAGAATGCACCCAAACTCAGCGAGAAGGCCGATAAGGGCCTGAACTATACTGCCGAAAAGGTAAAGAGCATCGGCAGCTTCCGCTTCTCGGGTGTGGACGGAGAGGAACTGAGCGATTCCGTGGTGGCCGTTCATAAGCAGATGTACGACGATATAATGAGCCGCCATAAGGATGACGAAAGCTACCTGCCCGTAACCATGTCCACCATACCGCTGGTGCGTATGTCCCGCCGCCTTGCGGGCGCGTATACGCTGGATGACAGCGAGGAACGTGTGCGCTTTGATGACAGCATCGGCATGACGGGCGATTGGCGCAAGCGCGGCCCCGTTTATGAGATACCATTCCGCAGCCTTTACTGCAAGGAGATAAAGAACCTGCTGGCCGCAGGCCGCGATATTTCCACCACCGACCGCATGTGGGATATAACCCGCGTTATCCCGCCCTGCGCCGTAACGGGCGAGGCAGCGGGAACGGCAGCAGCGCTGGGCAGCGATTTCACCGCGCTGGATGTGGAAAAGCTGCAGCAGAAGCTTCGCGAAAACGGAGTGCGCCTGCATACCGACGAAATTTGTAGAGAATAGGAAAAGAGGACTGCACGGGCAGCTTCCAATAAGACAGTATGAAAACATTACTGACATAGGGTAGCTTCTGAACGGTTGGGGAAACAAGAGAAACTGGCTATACTTGGTTTTCATAACCAGGTATAGCTTTTTCTTGATGACAGAGATTTAATAAAATAGTTTGTACGGGTTTATGGGGTCTATGGCTTTTTTAAATTTTTTGTGCTATAATATAGTGTAAGTTATTGTCTTTACTCGTCCGATGGGCGATTATCTTATAGATATGGAGCAAATAACATGAGAGCATTTAGAGATTACTTGCCTGAAGAACGGCGAAATTACATAACGTTATCAACAGGTGAATACTACCCCGACATCTTGGAAGATGCTTGCAGATTGTACTCTCCTGTGTTGGAAACATTCTCTCAACTGCTGAACCGCTCTGAGAGTTCCAGTGCGTTGTTTATGAATATCTCTGCCGTTCCGACTCAGTGGATGAGAATCCAATTGTGCAGAGTTTTCAGAAAATATGTTTCTCCCGAAACTCCGGTTGAGATGCTGAAAAAGAAATCGCAGGCAAGAAAGATATGTGAGGATTTTGGAGACGGTTTCCGTCCTATTCATGTAGTGCAGGGAAAGTTTGATTCTCGTCCTATGCCCGATGAGGCACTTTGTGCCGTTCTCTGGGAATACAAGGACAGAGGCAAAAAGGGTTATGATTTGACTGACAAATTCTTTGACATGGTTCAAGGGAAATTCCCTGATTTGAGCATTTGGGGGCCTCGTGGTGCAGGTGCCGATGTCCAAGCAAGTTCTATCTGGAGCGATTACCCGAATCCGAGTAGACCTCTTGACTTTGTGATTTCCTCCGATGACAAGAGAACTATTTATGCTGTAGGTTTGGCAAGATATGATGGAGACCGTGGTGGAGCTCAAGAAGATGATAGAACTGGCGGTTATAAGAACTGTGCTGATGAGGTTCTGGAATATGTACATTCTCATGGTTTGAATACCAAGGTTATTTTCTTGAACGATGGTCCTGGTCTGCTCCTCGGTTCGATGTGGGAGGACTATTCCAGAATTGAGGAAAGACATCCGAATGAAGTTAAGGTTATCACACTGCGAATGATTGAGGAGCGTCTCACAGAATCTTGGTTGAAAGGAGAACAGTAAATGGCAACAGGTGTTCCGTCTAAGAACGGAGTCAAAAAAAGCAAAGTTCCTGTTTTTCTTACCTATGAGGGGAAGAAAAATGTTGCCACTGTTTTATCTCAGTCTTTCAATCAGTACGATGCGCAGACACCCATAAACGGTGATGGAGATAACAAATTTTATTTTGGCGATAATCTGGATGTGCTTCTTTACCTGCTGAATAATGGGTACAAGGGAAAAATCCGTCTTGTTTATATTGACCCGCCGTTTGCGACCACATCCGTGTTCGTGAACAGAGACCAAGAACATGCATATAGTGATTCTCTCTCTGGTGGTGAGTTTGTAGAGTTTCTGAGACAGAGATTGATTCTGATTAGGGAACTACTTGCGGACGATGGTTCCATCTATCTGCATTTGGATAATAAGATGGCCTTTACCATGAAACTCATTATGGATGAGGTTTTTGGTGAGAACAACTGCCGAGCATTTATCACTCGTAAAAAGTGCAGTACCAAAAATTACACCAAGAACACATACGGCAACATTTCCGACTATATCATGTTCTATTCCAAAACGGACAAGTATATTTGGAACCGACCTTTTGACCCGTGGGAATACGATAAAATGATTGAGCAATATCCGTATGTTGATGAACATGGGCGAAGATATAAAAAAGTTCCTGTTCATGCTCCTGGTGTGAGAAATGGTGAAACAGGAAAAGAATGGAGAGGCAAAATGCCTCCAAAGGGCAAGCATTGGCAATATACTCCCGATAAACTGGATGAATTGGATGCTGCCGGTGAGATTTATTGGAGTCCTACAGGCAACCCAAGGCGAATGGTATTCTGCGACCCATCCAAGGGCATCCCTGTTCAAGACATCTGGATGGATTACAGAGATTCTATCAATCAAGCACAGAAAACCACAGGATATCCGACCGAAAAGAATTTTGATATGCTCAAAATGATTGTTGAGGCATCCTCCAATAAAGGAGACCTTGTGATGGATTGCTTTGCCGGCAGTGGTACAACTCTGGGTGCAGCCTTTGAAACAGGCAGGCAGTGGATTGGCGTTGATAATAGTCCCGAAAGTTTGAAAGCAATCCTTAAGAGATTTGTTCACGGACTTGAAACATACGGCGATTATGTCAATACCACCGATTATATGCAGTGTTCTTTAGACTTGATGGATAAGTGTGGTTTTTCTATCCTCACAAGCAAAGACAGGGCAGCAACAGTGCAAGAAATTTGCAAAACAGACGAACAAGCAGATGAATGATATGAGGGCGCTTCCTTAAGTTACTATCATGTTGCGTATGTAGTTGTCCTTATATAAAATAAGTAAAAAGCAAGATTCTACCATGGTGCCAAATTTTGCATACTGCTCATTTTGGCCTCATGGAATCTTGTTGGGGAGTGTCTTCCCCAAACCCTGCTAACATAAAAACAGGAAGCACTATGATTCTGGTCATGTGCTTCCTGTTTTGCTTATACTGTTTTATTGGACCGCCCGCTGGGCAGTCCTCTTTGTGTTTAGAATATACATCTTGGCGCATCCTCGTTGATTATCCGCAGAATAGCGTCGACCACGCGGGTGGGCGTCATGTGGGTGGTGTCGATTTTTGTGTTATCAAGCTTAGCGTAGAGCGGGAGATAATTTATTGCCTTTTCCGTGTCGGCATTCTCCCTTGATGAAAGCCGCTGCTTCAGCTCCTCGGCGCTGCAAACGAGAGAAATGTCGAACAGGTCAAAA
>JAFYLI010000057.1 GCA_017537165.1 Oscillospiraceae bacterium
AGAATAACTGCTTTGATGTTCTTTTCCATATATTATTACTCCAATGCTCCGTATTGTGCGGCCTTTAGTTCGCTGAGCCGAACAATATTGTAATCATCGTTTCTGAGTGTTTGCAAGAGAAGGGGGATTGCATCTGCCGTTGCCGTGTTTGATATAAACATTAAATCAATACGGTCTTCGGCTTGTCCCAGCTTTGTGAGAATTTCTTTGAGGAACAAAGTTTTCGTATTGGCTTCACTGCTATAATAAATTAAACCAAGTTCCTCGCAGGTTTCCTGGGGAATGGAATATTCGGCGCTGTCTGCCACAAGGAATGTGCAGGTATGTGCCGCGTCATAAAGCAGGGAAAGTGCGGCGGAATAATCGGATTCGAGATCGTTTGTGCAAATAATGCCTATCGCATGTCCTGAAGCACTTATTCGGCGGATTAAATCGGGGTATTTCCTAATTTCATCTGCGGTAACAAAAAATGCGGCAGAATCAGTTTTGCTTTGCAGTGCTGAAAGTATACGCGGTGTATTCTCCACGTCGATTCCCCAAAAACTGAGATGCACATCTACGTTCGAGTGATCTTCGTTATTTGAGCCTGAGGGGGTAGGTGTGCGGGTAGGTGTTGGTGTGGGTGATGTGGTTGGCGTTGGTGTAGCCTTGGACTTATTATAGGCATCAAGGCGACTCTTCATAAGTGCGGAGGCTGCGCTTGAAAACGTATCATCGTCCAACGTATTGCCGACCGTCATTCGTATGATGGTTCCGTATTTGTTGCCGGATATTACGGAATAGGTTATGCCGAAGTATTCTGCGGTGAATGCAGCAGGGAGATATATACGGCCGTTTGAGCTTATAGCGCGCTGACGATAAGTGGTGTCAAAGGTATCGTAGGTAGTGCCGTCCTGAAGATTGAAGTAGAGCTGTACTCCGTTTCCGAAAACTGTAACTATCTGTGCAGACTGGGAATATACCGCGAAGGTGCCTAACTCATGGGAATTGAATACAGAATAGGGAATGTACATTGTGCCATTATAGTTGATTGCCATGGTATCGTCATCGAGCTGCATGAGGATGTTGTTTACCGATGTGAAATAAACTGTATTGGCAGCAAAAGAGGGGAAGGCTATGGCGACGGCTATCAAGGCGATTATAAGAATCGCGGTAATAGTCTTTTTCATCGTCTTAGCCCTCCCTTAAATCAAAAAATCGGTTGGTACTATTCTATCACTTGATGGCGTAACTTGCAAGAGCTTCGAGGTCTATTCCGAGCTCTTTCAGCGCGGCAACCGTATGAACTGCATCCTCGGTGATGTCTTCGATATAGATGTATTCGTGGGTGTAGTGTACATTCTCCATATCGATGTAAGGTACTTTGGCGGTCATTTCTATGGTGATGTTGACCCTGTCATTGTAACCGTTATTGCGGGGGCGAATACGGCCTATATTACCCGCCTGCGCATCCATGAGGATGCTGTCGAAGAGTTCACGGGACTGGATGCTTGTGAGTTCAAGAGAACCGTGTACATATTCTTTATCTGCCGATTCATCAATAGGTATGGGGCGCGCAATTTCTGCACTCATATTGCCTTCTATGCTATAGGAATATGTGTAGTCATAAGCGGGCTTGGTATCTTCCTGAAGAGCATTCTCGGCAAGAACGCGATAGTGATAGTAAATGCTGCCGTGTGAGATATATTCCGCAGTAATGGCAGTCTCAATGCGTCTTATTATGAACTCAGGACGGTTCAGGTAATTGAGCATGTCGGAGCAAAATTTATCTGTATCGCCGTACATGATTTTATAGCTGCGGAGGAAGCTGCGTCCGTTTGCCAGCGTATAACTGATAGTAACGTTCGTGGTGTACTCATCGGAGTATTCATACTCCTGATTCTTATAGTATGAGTATATGCGCTTTTCCGTATGAGCCTTGTCGTTTACTATGCGTTCGTGGAGAAGTATGATTTGGGATATTTCATCGGGATCGGTGAAATCGGTAGGCTCGCCCCAAATGCTCATGCTTACAGAACTTACATCCTCAACATCGGGAATTCGGCGCTCGTA
Source organism: Oscillospiraceae bacterium (assembly GCA_017537165.1). Lineage (GTDB taxonomy): Bacteria > Bacillota > Clostridia > Oscillospirales > Oscillospiraceae > RGIG6375. Next base: position 2,053 of record JAFYLI010000057.1, read on the forward strand.
ACCGAAGAAATCCAGCTCAAAAGCAGTTATGACAACTATAATTACTGCGCAGGAGATAAAGAAACCTTTCCAGTGCTTGCGGAAAACCTTGAAGGATTTGCGAATGAGCATTTCGGCGGTAAAGTAACCGATGAAGCCGCCTATTATCATGCACACGCAAACAACTATACTTGCTGCGGGAGAGCCGATGGTGAAGAACTCGCCGAAAATAATGGTAAAGAGAATAAGGCCGATGACCAGCGCGCAGCCGAAGCAAAGGCAATACTTGAATACGGGTTTAAGAGCATTTATTGCTACTACATCGGTGGCGGATTCCATTCTGCGCTTGCGGAAAATAAGCATTGCACAGACAATGAAGATGATACCTATGATTGCATAAATAATGAATGCCCACCAGTTATTGAGGGTAGCGAGATCGGAATAGCCGAGGGGGCCGTTTTCGTTCAGCAATACTTCACTGGTCTCATCAACTATGTATACAATAGGGGAGAAAATTTTCAACTGTACTCCGCCGGGAGAAGCGCCGAAGGTGAATTGGGTCATAAACTCTTTGAACAGCAGTTCGACTACAACTACGAGGAAATTGAAAATGGCGTAGATGAAGGGAATAACGAATACATTTCCGGTAAGAACTGCGCAGAGTGTTGCAAGACCGTAGAAGAAAATGTATTCAAGCATTATCACAGCAAAGCACTGAGCTACAGTAGAGAGGATGAAAAATCCTGAAAAAAGTGCAACCAGCAGGGAAACGATGCATGCTATGAAGGTGCATACAACAGCGGGAACAAAGCCTGCAAGGGTTATACCCATGAAAAGTCTGCCGCGGCATATGGGGAGGCTGGAATACGCGCTGGCGCTGCGGCTGCTATACATCCATGAGTGAACGAACATTGCGGAAACGCAGGACACTCCAACAGCTGAAATAAGGCCTAGCTGCCAGGATAACTGAAGGAGGGAACTGTGGTTAAAGCGGGTGGGAATGTAGCCGCGCACGCAACTTTGGGTGCAAATTCCCATAGCCAGTGTCCAAACCAGAAGATAGAGGACCCAAATTGGCCAATAGCGCTTGGCGGTTTTCTTGAAAATGGTTTTGTCAAAGAATAATTTCGCTGACTGCATAGTCTACACCTCCCAGTTCATAAATAAATATCTCTTCCAAGGTCAAAGGCATAAGCTCATAATAAACGGGCTCAGAGGCGTGGGCGATAGCGCTTATCTCCATAGGAGTGCCGCGAACGATAAGGGTCTTCATGCGTCCGGTGCTGGATTCGTGGAGTATTTCCAGCTGAGGCGGCAATTCACTGCCTTCCTTGGGAATTATCTGCAATTTGACAGTATTGCCCTGCATATCGGAAAGGGAACGCTCCAAAAGCATCTTTCCGCCGTGTACTATGCCAACGTGGTCGCATACGTCTTCCAATTCGCGGAGATTATGAGAAGAAACGAGAACGGTGGTGCCGCGTTCGGCAACGTCGGAAAGAATGAGACTCCATATTTGGCGGCGCATTACCGGGTCAAGACCGTCAACGGGCTCGTCCAGCAGCAGAATTTCGGGCATCATACAGAGGCTCAGCCAAAAAGCGGACTGCTTCTGCATACCCTTGGAAAATTTGCGTATAGGAGTTTTTTCATCAAGCTTGAAAACTTCCTTCAGCTTTTCGTAGCGTTCCGTGTTGAAATTGGGATAAATACCCTTGTAGAATTTCATCATATCCCGCTGGGAGGCCTGAATGAAAAAGAACAGATCATCAGGTATATAAGATATTTTAGACTTCACGGCAGTGTTTTCGAATATAGGCTGACCGTCGATGAGCAGACTACCGCTATCTTGCTTATAAATACCGGCAGCATGACGCAAAAACGTGGACTTACCGGCACCATTGGGGCCAACAAGACCGTATACGCTGCCTTTAGGCACGTTTATTGAAAAGCCGTCAAGAGCGCGGTGGTTATCAAAGCACTTGACGAGACCCGTTGCCTGAATCATTTCTTTACCTCCTTTATGTGTTCGATGAGCTCAGCTTCGCTGACACCCAGCTCAAAAAGCTCAGCGAGTGTTTTGTTCAGCTCGGCAAACAGCTCCTTCTTTTTCATACTTGTAGTTTCTGACATAGGCGCGGCGAAAGAACCTTTGCCTGCTGCAGAATAGATATAGCCTTCTGCCTCAAGCTCCTTATATGCGCGCTGTATG
>JAFYLI010000058.1 GCA_017537165.1 Oscillospiraceae bacterium
CCCAGACCGGGGCCGCCCGTCATAAACAGATTTTCTCTGTCATCACCGAAGCGGCGTGCATACTGCAGGCATATTTCGTAGATGACCTCCATCTTGTCGTGGGGCACTACGCCGTCCTTGCCGGGACGGTCGGAATAATAATCCAGATTGAAGGAATCAAAGGTTTCCTCGCCCAGCTTCAGCAACTGAGAAAGTTCCTTGCGCTGCTCTTCCTTATACAGCTCCATAAGGCAGGTGCAGGGCTTCGTGCCGTAAAATCCGCGGTCGGAGCACTTTTCGCAGCGGGGTTTCTCATCCAGACAATCGGGCGAAAATCCCGCCTCCGTCATAAGCTCCGCGCGCTCGGCCTGCAGACCGAGATTTTTAAGAGCGATGCTGCGCAGCGCTTCCTCGGGATTTGCGCTGCCGCTGTCCAGCGCGGCAAAGGCTGCCTCGGCAAAAGAACCCGCTATAATGCGGTCTATCTGCGCCACGCGGGGCAGGCGTGCATACACCTTGTCGCGGAGTTTATTAAGCTCCCGCTCGTCCGCTTTATTAAGTTCGTCAAGTCGGTCCATTGCCCGACCGAGAAGTTTTCCGTCAAGTGCCATAATATCACTCTCCGCTCTGCTTCAGCTTTTTCAAATATTCCTTAAGGCGCGCCATTTCATCCTGACCTTCCGAAGTAGGCTGCCGCTCCGCTGCGACCTCCTCCTCGGGTTTTCTGTCGCCCACGCGCACCTCGTCCAGGGTTTTAAGGCCCTTCTGTTCCCAGCTTTTCAGTATGGAGTCCATGTACTTCCACACCAGCCGTCCCGTATTAAGCACGGTTTTATCATAGGCCGCGTTTATCAGTTCGTCGCCATATCCCGCCTCGGCCCATTCGCTGATGCAGCGCTCCTCCGTAGGAGAAGGAGAACGATCCTGCAGACCGAGGATGCGGCGTATCTCGCTTTTGCGTTTTTTGGCTGCTTCACTGCTCTTTATCATTTCGTTGGCAGCTTCGAGGCTGAACACACCCTTATCCGCCCAGCGATAAGCCTCGCTGCGGATAGCTCGCATAGTGGGGCGCTTGCCTTGCCCGAACTTCTTTTCATGCTCTTCAACGCAATGCGCCACCAGCAGGAGGATAACATCCGAAGGCAGGCCAAGATAATCGTAAAAACCTAAAAGTTCCTTCAAGCCGCTGGAGGTAAGGATAGTGCCCAAAACAGCCTGAACCTCCGTTACCAGCGCCGCAAAGTGCGAATCGCTGTTCACGGCGCGGCCTGCGTCCTCGCCCGTATATTCGGGAAGATTGTCGCCGGGTTTCACAAGCTTTGGCGGCTCTTTTCTCTCCTCGGTTTCCTTGGCGCCGCCCTTAATAAGTCCCATGTTCTGCAGGCTGCGGGCTGCGGCTGCGGCTCTGCCGTTCATTCCGAGCATTTTGTCGGCAGAGGCTATATTAAGTCTTCCGCCGTTTCTGAGAATGTATATATAAAGCAGCGCGGCATCGCCGTCACCGGAGGCCAGCAGCGTGTCCGCCGCCGCACCGCTTATGTTTATGCTTTCGGGCAATACGTACTCTTCGTTACCCATATCCGCGCTCCTTTCCTTAGTTTTCGACAAGGGAATTAATTATATCAAACCCATAGATTATTGGCAATAGCCGCGCACGACAAAAACTTCGGAAATTTTTCGGCGGCTGACGACAATTAATCCTTTAATTCGCCGTATTATTGTGATATACTTATAAAATAGTATTATTGTGCCCACATCGTCCGAGAAAGGAGTTGCCGTATGCCCGAAATTCTTATCCCCGCGCCCAATCCCGAGTCCGTCCGCGCCGCCGTGCAGAACGGTGCAGATGCAGTATACGTGGCCCTCGGCAGCTTTGGCGACAAAGCCCTTTCCGAAGCGATAAAGTATTGCCGCATCCGCGGCGCGAAGGTATATTTCGCGCTGCCCCCCGCCATGCGGGACAGCGAAACCGACGCACTTCTAAAGAAGGCTGTACGCGCAGCAGAGCTTGGTGCCGCTGCCATCGAAATGGGAGATATAGGCACTTTGAAAGCTCTCAAAAGTCTGCTGCCCGCCACCCCCATCCATTTCCGTATGGGCGCGGTGAACGCGGCAGGTATCGCCACAGCGGCCTATCTCGGTGCCGCCCGCGTTACTCTTTCTCCCGACCTCACACTCGAAGAGATAACAGAGCTCAGCAAGAGCGCAAGAATAGAACTCGAGCTGCCCTGCCACGGCCCCGTTTGCTCAGCAGCGGGAATCTGCCGCATGAGCGCCATGAGCGGCAGCGGCTGCGCATGCTTCGGCGACTGCTCCGCGCTCTGCCGCCGTCCGTTTTCCGCAGGCAGCAAGAGAGGCGATTTTTACATAAGCCGCAAGGACATCTGCCTTGCCGATGAATTCCCTGCCCTCGCAGGCTCGGGCATCGCTGCATTCAGAGTTCTCGGCAGCAATCGCCGCCCCGAATACTCCGCCCTCACCGCAAGGATATATTCCGCCGCCGCAAAGGGCGCGGAATTTGACCGCGAAGACCTCAATCTTCTCGAAGATGCTTTCGCCCCCGCAGGAATGACCACGGGTTTCCTCCGCGGCAAAAATCCCGACCTTCTCGGCAAGCAGGATGATAACCCTCGCTATTCGCAAACCATTCTCGGCGACGTACGCGACGGTTATATGAAAGAAGAAGCCGACCGCATCCCCGTAAGGCTCGGCGGACTTATTCGCAGAGGCAGTCCCGTAACCATCACTGTTTCCGACTTTGAAGGCAATGAAGCCGTCGCGGAAGGCGCGCTCCCCAAGGATGCTTTCGGCAGCGAGGAAACCGGCGCGCCTCACCTGACCACCCACCTTTACAATCTCGTAGGCTCTCCCTTCCATTGTACGGATGCCTCCGTTTCCGTGGACAGAGGCCTTTACGTTCCTCCCGCGGATCTGATTGCCCTGCGCCGCAAGGCCCTCGAAAAGCTGGCCGCCAAGCGCAGCATCATTCCCGCTCCCGCCGTCGGCACTTTGCCCGAGCTCACCCGAGTTCCCAATCCCGAGGCAGCGCCCGACATCAACATATACGTCCGCACTGCAGCTCAGCTTTCCCGCCAGCTTGCAGGTCTAAAGCCGCAGCTGCTTTACATCCCCATCACCGAGCTTTTGGCATCACCCAACGTGATAACCCCCTTCTGGGAAAACGGCATCACCACCATCTGCGCCGTACTTCCCGAGTTCCTCCACGACAGCGAGGACAGCTTGCTGCTCACCTATCTGGATGACCTCAAAAAGCTTCACGTTAACGACGTTATGGTAAACGAATTGGGGCAGATATTCCCCGCGGCAGCACGCGGCTTCACCGTCCGCGCAGGTCTCGGCCTTGCCGCTTATAATTCACGCACTCTGCTTACCTTGAAGGAACTGCACGCCGTATCCGTTACGGCGCCGCCCGAGCTGAAGCTGAGCGAAATAGGCTCGCTTTCCAAGGTTCTTCCCACCGAAGCAGTCATTTACGGCCGCGTAGCGCTGATGCACAGCGAGGCAGACATTGCCGCTGCCGCCGATGCCGATGTACTTCGTTCCGGCCGCAGCAGCTACCCCATATTCCCCGAATATAACAGCCGCTCGGTCATATATTCTTCCGATACGCTGTTTCTCGCCAAGCACCCGAAGGATTACGCAAATATCGGCCTTTGGTGCGGCAGACTTGACTTTACCACCGAAACAGCCGAGGAATGCGTTCTCGTAGCCCAGCGCTATCTGGGTCAGAACAAACACGCCCCCAACAATCCCACCACCGGCCTTTATTCCCGCGGTTTTCTCCGCAGGGACAGATAGTCCGACAAACCACACTGCATCAACGGAGGAATAATCATGCTCCCTCATATAGTTCTCGCCTCCAAGTCTCCTCGCCGCCGCGAGCTGCTCACCATGCTTGGAGTAAACGATTTTGAAATCATTCCCGCTGCCAGTGAGGCAGAGTTCCCCGCCGACATACATCCCGGCGATGCCGCCATTGCCGTAGCTCTCGGCAAAGCGCAGGAAATCGCCCCCCGCGCCCCCGAAGGCTCTATAGTTCTTGCCGCCGACACAGTCGTTTCCCTCGACGGAAAGATTTTGGAAAAGCCTGCCGACGAGGACGAGGCTTTCGCCATGCTCTCCGCTCTTTCGGGCCGCCGACACACCGTATATTCGGGTGTGGTGCTCATTCTCGGCGACAAGACCCTTTGCCGCTATGAGGCTACCGACGTGCTTTTCCGCCGACTCGATGAAGATGAGATACGCCGCTATATCGCCACTAAAGAGCCCATGGACAAAGCAGGCGCTTACGGCGCGCAGGGCATTGCCTCCGTATTCATCGAGCGCATTAACGGAGACTTCTTCAACGTAGTGGGTCTGCCCTTGTGCACCCTCGGCAAGATGCTCTCCGAACTTGGTTTCCAAATAATCTGACGTTCTCAACGGGAGAAAGACATGAAAGTATTTTTCAAAAAATCCGGAGCCGTGGTCGGCTGCGTCCTCGCCGCCGTACTGCTTATTCTTCTCATCGTTTCCGCCTTCGGAGGCGGGATCCATTCCCTGCGCGGTGTTGTTACACCTTTGGACAAGCTGGTAAACGCAGGCATGGACAAGCTTGAGCAGGTCTACGGCTATATGTATAACTACGATAAGCTGGTCGCCGAAAACGCCGAGCTTCGCTCCCGCATTGCCGAAATGGAGGAAACCGTGCGTCAGTCCGTCTCCTCCAACGAGGAAAACGCACGCCTGAAGAAGCTGCTGGGTCTGGCAGAAGCCAACGATGATTACGAATTTGTGGATGCCGCGCTCATATCCTGGTCTGCATCCGGCTGGTCTTCTTCTTTCACCATAAACAAGGGCAGCAAGCACGGCCTCGAAGTGGGCGACTGCGTAGTTACCGAGGACGGCTTCCTCATCGGCCAGATAACCCGCGTAAGCCGCAGCGGTGCTACCGTGCAGACCATTCTCGACTCCGCTTCCGGCGTCGGCGCGCTTACCGATAAAGACGTTACTGCCGTTGCCGAAGGCGACTTCAACCTTATGAGCGAAGGCAAGCTGCGTCTTGTCTATATCGAAGATACTTCCCGCGTAGTTTCCGGCGACAAGGTAATGACCTCCGGCAAGGGAGGCATCTACCCCTCCGGTCTGGTTATCGGCACCGTAGAGAGCGTAAGCATAGACCCCTCGGGACTTTCCGCCTCCGCCATCGTTGAGCCCGATGCCGATATAGCCGCCACCACCTACGTGTTCATCATCACCGACTACGAACCGGAGGAATGAGCATGAACGCAAAGAAGTTCAAACGCGGCGTTCTGCGCGCCCTCATACTTCTGCTGCTGTACGTCCTTCAAACCGACGTTTTTACCCACCTGAGGATAGGCGGAATATGCCCGCTGGCCCTGCCCCTTGCGGCAGTAGGCTTCGGCATATTTGACGGTGGTCTTACAGGAGGCCTTTGGGGCCTTGCGGCAGGCATTCTCTGCGATCTTTCCGCAGGAAACAGCTTCGCTTTCACCATCCTGCTGACCCTTATAGGATTTTTCAGCGGCTTTCTGTCCGAGTTTATTCTGGCAAAAGGCTTCCCGTCCTTTTTGACCCTTTCTGTTGCAGCTCTTCTCATCTGCTCCGCCATGCAGGCTTTCCCCGGGATCGCTTTCAACGGAGTTCCTCTCTCCGCAGGAACTGTAAAAGTTCTTATTCAAACAGCATATTCGCTCATTTTCGTCCTGCCCGTATACTGGGCCTCCCGCGGAGTTTCCCGCCTTAAAGGACGCTGAGCCGAAAGGACCTCGCCATGCGAAAAAACGTATCCTACGGCAGAGCAGCCGTGATGGTGATCATACCGATACTGCTCTCCGCCATCGCCCTTTTCGGGCTTTACAATCTGCAGGTAATTCACGCCGACGATTACTACGTCCCCTCCGTGAACACCGTAGTCTCCACTCAAACAGTACCCGCCTCCCGCGGCAGCATACGCGACCGCAACGGCAGGCTGCTGGTGTCCAACCGCCTCGGCTACAGTATAGGCATAGACCGAGAGCGCCTCGTTGCGGGCGGCGATCCCAACGGCAACCTGCTCACCCTCGTGGACATCAGTTCCGGCCTCGGCTACACCCATGCAGATTCTTTCCCCGTATCTTCCGCGCCTCCCTTCACCTTCACCCAGTCCATGACCGCCTCGCAGCGCGATTGGCTGGACAAGTATCTGGAGCATTTTGACTTGGCTCCCGAAATATCCGCACCCGAACTCATGGCCTGGCTGCGTGACCATTACTCTGTTCCCGCAGATTACTCGGACGAAGATGCCCGCATCGCCGTGGGTATCCGCTACGAGCTTGAAGGCTGCACGCTCTTCGATCTGCCGTCCTACATATTTGTTTCCGACGTTGATCTCGAGCTTATCTCCGCCGTCAAGGAACACAGCCTGCCCGGTGTTTCCATCGAGACAACCTCTGTGCGCGAGTATCACACCGATTACGCCGCCCACATTCTCGGCGTAGTTGGCCTTATGAACGACGATGAATACGCCTACTACAAGGAGCAGGGCTACCCCTTGAATGCCAAGGTAGGCAAATACGGCGTTGAAGAAATTTTCGAAGAGTATCTCCACGGAACCGACGGCAAAATGCTGGTTACCCGCGCAGAAAACGGAACCGTTATAGATTCGGAGTATACCGTAGAGCCCAAGGCAGGCAACAATGTAACCCTCTCTTTGGACATCCTCTGCCAGCAAGTAGCCGAAGAAGCGCTTGCTTCCACTATCGAAAGCATCAATGCCGAGCGAGAAGAAAGTGAAAAAATCTCCGGCGGCGCTGTAGTCGCCATAGAAGTCGGCACCGGAGACGTTATCGCCAGCGCATCTTACCCCACCTTCGACATTGAGCGCTACTTCACCGATTATGCCGAGCTTTCCACCGATCCCTCCGCACCTCTCTACAACAGAGCCACCAAAGGCACCTACTCCCCCGGCTCCACCTATAAGATGAACACCGCCATCGCCGCTCTGCAGTCGGGCACCATAACCACCAATACTCAGATATACGACCGCGCCGTGTACGATAAGTACAGCGGATACGAATACAAGTGCTGGACATATCCCGGCTCCCACGGCACCCTGAACGTAAGCACCGCCATACAGAATTCCTGCAACTATTTCTTCTATTCCGTAGGCGTTGATACCGGCATTGACACCATCTCCCACTATGCCAAACTTTTCGGTTTGGGTCAGCCCACCGGCATAGAGCTTGAGGAGAACACCGGCATTCTTGCCTCCCGCGAATACAAGGAAACCGTTGTCGGCGAAAGCTGGTACCCCGGCGACACTCTGCTGGCCTCCATAGGTCAGTCCTACAACCTCTTCACTCCCATGCAGCTGGCTTCCTACGCTGCAACCATCGCTTCCGGCGGCACCCGCTACTCCGCTCACCTCCTGAAGTGCGTGAAGAGCTACGATAACAAGACCCTCGTGGAATCCTACACCCCCGAAGTTCTCAGCACAGTAGACGCCGATCCCGAATATTTCGACGCAGTTCAGCTCGGTATGCTCTACGTTTCCAAGTACGGCTCCCCCTCCGGCGTTTTCGGCCGCTATCAGGTAGACGTAGCCTCCAAGACCGGTACTGTTCAGCTTGGCGAAGGTCTTATCAACAACGCCGTTTTTATCGCTTTCGCGCCTTACGATAACCCCGAAATAGCCGTTTCCGTAGTTATCGAAGGCGGCAGCGCAGGTGCAATCGGCGCCCAGATCGCCCGCGAGGTATTCGACTACTGGCTGGCAGCAGGCTCCGACAGCAGCTTCGTGGAAACCGAAAATTCTCTGCTGAAATAATTTGCCGGTTCCTTATCAGCATACTATTGAAAAAACATGATTTTTTGTGTATAATTTATTGGTTAATGGAACAACAGCTATCCAAAAGGAGGAAATGATGGGCAAAGCCATAGTTATCGCCTCCGGCAAAGGAGGCACCGGAAAGACCACCGCCACGGCGGCCATCTCCTCCTGCCTGGCTTTAGCCGGCAAGACCGTTTTGTGCATAGACGCAGACGCGGGCCTTAAAAATCTCGATCTCTGCCTCGGTCTGTCCGACAAGGCAGTGTTTGACTTCGGCGACGTTATAAACGGCCGCTGCGGCCTTGACGAAGCCGTTATACCTCATCCCGCTCTGCCCCGTCTGTTCTTCCTCACCGCTCCCGTAGAGCCTATAAGCTCTTCGCAGGAGGCCGAAGGGCTCACCCGCCTCATCAGTTTTGCCAAAACCGTATTTGACTACTGCATCATTGACTCCCCCGCAGGACTTGGCGCAGGCTTCACAGCTTCTGCCGCCGCTGCCGACTGCGCAGTTATAATTTCCGCGTCCGACCCCTCCAGCTGCCGCGACTCCGGCAGAGTGGTTATGGAGCTTCGCGAAATGGGCATGGAAGATGTCCGCCTCGTAGTCAACCGCGTCCGAAAGGGCATTCTCACAAAAACCAAGCAGACCATTGACGATGCCGTGGATTCCATCGGCGCAAGGCTGCTGGGTATAGTTCCCGAGGATAACAAGGTCATCCTTGCCGCCGCTGCCCAGACTCCGTTGGCTCTGACCAAGGGCTGCAGCGCGCTGGCTGCATTCGACCGCATCGCCCGCCGTATAGACGGACAAAGAGTTCCTCTCCAATCCTGATCGTAAACAAATTCTCTCAAGGGAGGCTTCATATATGAATATTGCTCTGATAGCCCACGACAACAAGAAAGAGCTGATGGTCCAGTTCTGCATCGCATACTGCGGCATTCTCTCCGGCCACAGCATCTGCTCCACCGCCAGCACCGGCCGCCTCATTTCCGACGCTACCGGCCTCAAGGTATCCAGCTACATGTCCCGCAGACAGGGTGGCGCCCAGCAGATCGCCGCAAGAATAGCCTACAACGAGATCGACCTCGTTCTCTTCTTCTGCGACCCCCAGACTCCCGAATATGCCGATGAGCTCAACCTTATCGCAAAGGCCTGCGACCAGCACTCCATCCCCTTCGCATCCAATATCGCCACAGCCGAAGTACTGGTTCTCGGTCTCCAGCGCGGCGACCTTGCCTGGCGCGACATCGTAAACCCCAAGTGATACTTAGCACTTGACTTTTCACACCATTTAATATAGGATAATCCCACCGCGTTGACGGCGCATTAGTAAGCTGCAGCACCACCCGACAGAGAAGGGCCCCGAGGAACAATCCTTGGCTGAGAGGGCCCGAGGACAGGAGCAGACGAAGACAGCGCTACCAGCGGGTTCGGAAACGAACGCGGTCCCCTTCCCGCAACAGAAGGTCAAAGGGCTCCAAAAGAGCCGAAATTGGGTGGCACCACGAAGCGCACTGCGCTATCGTCCCAATACATGGGGACGATAGCGCATTTTTGTGTCTATGCCCCCCTTCCGTTTTGTAAATCAAGCCTTTGAAAAGGAGAATATAAAATGGCTAAAGTACAGCCCCGCACTCTGTCCGGCTTTATGGAGCTGCTCCCTGCCAGACAGGTTCAGTTCGACCGCATGGTCGACACACTTAAAAAGATCTACGCTCTTTACGGCTTCACCGCGCTGGACACTCCCCTCATAGAGTCCTCCGAGGTACTGCTGGCCAAGGGCGGCGGCGAGACCGAGAAGCAGATATACCGCTTCATGAAGGGCGACACCGATCTCTCCCTTCGCTTCGACCTCACCGTTCCTCTCGCCAAGTATGTGGCACAGAATTATTCCAATCTTTCCTTCCCCTTCCGCCGTTTCCAGATAGGCAAGGTATACCGCGGCGAACGCGCACAGCGCGGCCGTTTCCGTGAGTTCTATCAGGCAGACATCGACATCATCGGCGACGGCAAACTGGACATTTCCAACGAAGCGGAAATTCCCTCCATCATCTACAAGGCCTTCACTTCTCTCGGCCTCAACCGTTTCCAGATCCGCGTCAACAACCGCAAGATCCTCAACGGTTTCTATGCCATGCTCGGTCTTACCGAGAAGTCCGGCGATATTATGCGCACCGTCGACAAGCTGGACAAGATCGGCGCAGAAAAGGTTGCCGCACTGCTTACCGCAGAGGAGATCGGTCTGACCGCCGAGCAGGCAGACGAGATACTGAAGTTTATCGCCATCAGCGGCTCCAATGCCGAAGTGCTCTCCGCTCTCGAGGGCTATCGCGGCCGCCACGAGCTCTTTGACCTCGGTCTTGACGAGCTGAACACCGTAACCAAGTACCTCGCCGCATTCGGCGTACCCGAGACCCACTTCGCAGTTGACCTGACCATTGCCCGCGGCCTCGATTACTACACCGGCACCGTCTACGAAACCACCATGCTGGATCACCCCGAGATCGGCTCCATCTGCTCCGGCGGACGTTATGACAACCTTGCCGAGTATTACACCGATAAGCAGCTGCCCGGTGTAGGTATCTCCATCGGCCTTACCCGCCTGTTCTTCGTTCTCGAGGATCAGGGTTACCTCAACGATGAGATGAACACCGCTCCCGCCGACGTTCTTCTCATTCCCATGACCGACGATCTTGCCCCCGCCATTGCCATGGCTACCCAGCTGCGCGAGGCAGGCATCCGCACCCAGCTTTACACCGAGCAGAAGAAGTTCAAGCAGAAGATGGCATACGCCGACAAGCTGAAGGTTCCCTTTGCCGCATTCCTCGGCGAGGATGAAATCGCCCAGCAGTCCGTTTCCCTCAAGAACATGATCACCGGTGAGCAGAAGCTGCTCTCCGTCGAAGATGCCAAGGCAGAGATCGGCGCTATGATTGCCGACAGCGCAGCTCTCGCCCCCATCAAAGACCGCTGATATATAAAAATAAATTTTGGAGTTGATATAAATGGTTCAGAACCGTACTCATAACTGTAACGAGCTCCGCATGGAGCACATCGGCCAGCAGGTAAAGATCTGCGGCTGGATGGAAAACGTCCGCGTAGTTTCCGCAAGCCTCGCTTTCGTAGTTGTCCGCGACTTCTACGGCACCACTCAGGTAGTCGCCGAAACCGAAGACATGGTAAACACCTTCAAGGCAATCAACAAGGAATCCACCATCTCCGTCGAAGGCACCGTCCGCGAGCGCGACAGCAAGAACCCCAATCAGGCAACCGGCGACATCGAAGTTGTTCCCGCCAAGGTTGAAATTCTCGGCCGCTGCCGCCACAACGAGCTTCCCTTCCAGATCAACCGCAGCCGCGAGGCCGATGAGCTTCAGCGTCTGAAGTATCGTTACCTCGACCTGCGCAACCCCGAAGTAAAGAACAACATCATCCTGCGCAGCAACGTAGTTGCCGCTCTCCGCGCCGCAATGATCGGCGAGGGCTTCATGGAGATCACCACCCCTATCCTCACCGCATCCTCTCCCGAGGGCGCACGTGACTATCTGGTTCCCTCCCGCAAGCACCCCGGCAAGTTCTATGCTCTGCCTCAGGCTCCCCAGCAGTTCAAGCAGCTGCTGATGGCATCCGGCTTCGACCGCTACTTCCAGATCGCTCCCTGCTTCCGCGATGAGGACGCACGCGGCGACCGTTCTCCCGGTGAGTTCTATCAGCTGGATATGGAAATGGCATTCGCAAATCAGGAGGACGTATTCTCCGTTCTCGAGCGCGTACTGCCCCCCATCTTCGCAAAGTACGGCACCTACAACGTAGCCTCCGAGGCACCCTTTGTCCGCATCCCCTACCTTGAGGCAATGGACAAGTACGGCTCCGACAAGCCCGATATGCGTATCGACCTGACCGTTCAGGATGCAACCGAACTCCTCGGCACCTGCGGCTTCGGTCCCTTCGAGGGCAACGTGGTCAAGGCCATCGTTGTTACCGAGTTTGAAGGCACCCGCAAGCAGATCGACGGTCTGTGCAACGAAGTTGAAGTTCAGTCCGGCAACAAGGCATACTGGTTCCGCTATGATGAAAACGGCGAGATCGTAGGCGGCATTGCCAAGTTCGTCCAGCCCATCAAGGATCAGGTAGTTGCCGCTCTCGGCCTCGAAAAAGGCTGTTTCGTTGGTCTTACCTCCGGCAAGAAGCTGGTCGCTCAGAAGACCGCAGGCGTTCTCCGCAACAAGCTGGGCGCATTCTGCCCCAAGCACATGGACAAGGAGCGCTACGAGTTCTGCTGGATCGTTGACTTCCCCATGTACGAAATCGGCGAAGAGTCCGGCGAGCTGGAATTCTGCCACAACCCCTTCTCCATGCCCAACGGCGGTCTTGAGATCCTCAAGAAGGCAGCCGCAGGCGAGGCAGATCCCCTTGCAATCACCGCATTCCAGTACGACCTGGTCTGCAACGGCGTAGAGCTTTCCTCCGGCGCTGTCCGTAACCACGATCCCGAGATCATGCTGGAGGCATTCCAGCTTGTCCGTCTCGGCGAAGAGGACGTAAAGAGCAAGTTCCCCGCTATGTACAACGCTTTCACCTACGGCGCACCTCCCCACGCAGGTATTGCCCCCGGCGTAGACCGCATGGTAATGCTCCTTGCAGGTGAGGACTCCATCCGTGAGATCATCCCCTTCCCCATGAACAAGAACGCTCAGGACGTTATGATGAACGCTCCGGGCTATGTAGAGCAGAAGCAGCTTGACGAGCTGAACATCGCCTGCACCAAGAAGGAAGAAGTTACTGAATAAAATTATTACGGCGGCAGTCCAATGACTGCCGCCGTTCATTTTTGCTTGATTTTCTTTAATTTTGTTTATATGATTGATATATAGACAAACCCTCAACTTTTAACTTTCACCGGCCGCATAAAGGAGTGCTTCGTTATGAAAAACATTCTTCTCCAGAAACAGATAGTCCTTCTGATTTGCATTTTCGCCCTCGCTTTTCTTGTAGCCTGCCAACGAACCACCCCGGAAGTGGATACGCAAGAGGAACTTTTGGATTATTACAAGGAAATATATGGCGAAGATTGTGTTATACAGCTTCCAAGAGGAGAGTATTGCAGAGTATATTATCCGGATGACAACAACAGCAACGCCTCCCGATATACTATAATGCCACTGACAGCCTCTTATGAACTATACACCGGCGATATTTTCACTTGTTATCCGGAAAATAAAATAAACAAAGCAGGAAGTGAAATAGGTATTATTATAGCACACAACGATAATGGTCCATGGCACTCTAGCGATGATTTCCTTTTAGAAATATTAGTGGACGAACAATGGTATCCGCTTAATCCGTATTGGTATTATACCGATAGTATTTCTCCTGAGACAAATACGATAAGATACCCATTGAACGGAACTTTCGGCTATTCTCTCGGCCGCGTATCCAGCTACACATACAACGAAGACTCCAAGAAATACGAGTATGTGGATGTGAGAGACAGAACAGCTGTGTATATGCGCCCCGGACACTACCGCTACAGCAAATTTGTCAGCGATCCAAATCAAAGTTACCGCATTTTCTGCGAATTCGACGTTGTCCAATAAATACGCAGCCGCGTCCTTTCGGGCGCGGCTGCTGTTTTTCGGCAAATCTCTCAGTTCAGCATACCGGCGATATTGTCAATAATATCACCGATATTGCGCATCATTTTGCCGGAAGCGCATTTGCCTTTCTTCTTGGGCATCATTACCGCCTCCAGCACCGCACCCGCTGCCATACCGACGCCGAGGCCCGCCATAAAGCTTTTTCCGCACATATTTTCAGCATCCTTTCATTGTATTTCAAAGTTATTTTTCACAGCGGCAG
>JAFYLI010000006.1 GCA_017537165.1 Oscillospiraceae bacterium
ACCGATATCTGCAATAAGATCAATGCGCTTGGCTATAAGGCCGTCTGGTATATGAACTGAATTACATAACGGTAAAACAAAGAGCCTGCGGAATTTCCGCAGGCTCTTGATGTTTATGTATGGGATTACTTGAAGTAGATCTTGCTGAGGCGATCGATCTCGGCGGTTGCCCAATCGTATGCGCCGTCGAAGGTGGTGCCTGCGCCGCCCATGGTGAAGGAGGGGATGAGGCCCTTGCCGCCGCCGGTCTTCTCGATGATGTCAACGAGAGCGTTGGTGATGGCTTCCTTGCTCCAATCGGGCTTGTCGAACTTACCGTTGTCCAGACCGCCCTGGATAGCGATCTTGCCGCCGTACTTCTTGAGCAGCTCGGGAATGTTGTTCTCAAGAACTGCACCCTGGAAAATGTCGATGCCCATGTCGATCATGTCGGGAACCAGATCGGCAGCGTAGCTGTCGGAGTGGTGAACGATGAGCTGGCAGTCGCATTCCTTCTTCCAGAAACCGTAGATCTTGGTGTAAGCGGGCTTGATGAACTCGCGGAAGATCTCGGGGCTCAGCATAAGACGGGTCTGGCTGCCCCAGTCGTCGTGCTGGAAGAGAGCATCGGGATGATAACGCTTCTTGGTTTCCTTAGCAACTTCGATCTGCCAATCAACGATGAAGTCGATGAGCTCGTGCATTGCTTCGGGCTCTTCGTAGAAGTTGACCATTGCGTCTTCAACGCCCATGAGGTAGTGCAGCTTCTCGAATACGCCGTTTACGAACCAGGGAGCAACGAACTTATCGTTGCGGTCGATCTTCTCGATCTGAGCGAGAGTTGCATCCCACTCTTCCTCGGGGTAGGTGCTGGGATCGGGAACGCGAGCTTCAAGAACGTCACGCCACTTGGTGATGTCCTTAAGAACCTTCTCTTCGCCTTCGCAGTGGGGGAAGGGGCCGGGCTCACCTACGGGCCAGGAAACCTTTACGCCCCAGTCATTGACGGTCCAGCCGCCGACTTCGCAGAAGCCGCCGCAGTGGTTGTGAATGGGGTCGAGAATGTACTCCATGTAATCAAACTGATTTACAAAACGGTCGGGATTACCCATCTTGATGGTCTCAAGCAGGTTTTGTTTACGGGTAAGCATGGTGGTTCCTCCTATTACTTTTATTGTCTTAAATTGTATCCTATTTCAATGCGGTTTTCAAGCACAAAACAACTCAGTTGGCGCGAACCTTTTTGAGCTTAGCGAAGCGGGGCATGGAATTTTCCAGTGCTCTGGGAGGCTCGCCCTGTACGAGGGGAAGCAGATAATCGATAAATTCCTGCTTTACGCTGCAGCCGTCATCACCGATCCACTCAACGGGAACCTTGCTCTCGTAGTTTGCGACAGAGGTGAGAGGGATGAGCTTGGTCTTACATTCGTAACCGTTTTCGCGGCTGCACTCAAATGCGACCATGTAGCCGGTTTCGCCTGCAACGGCAGCCTCAACTGCTGCGCGGCCTGCAAGAGCGGCCTCGTTTATATCGGTAAGGGATGCGCAGTGAGATGCGCAGCGCTGGAGCAGGCTAAGCTCGATGCCGCGTACCTTGCAGCCCAGCTTTTCCTTGACTACGTCAGCCAGCTTTACGGCAAGACCGCCCAGCTGAGCGTGACCGAAACCGTCGGTAGCGGAAGTAACAGCCTCGGAAACGAAACGTCCGTCGGCGTAATGGATACCTTCGGAAACTGCGACGAGGGCAGAACCCTTTTCCTTATAGAGCTTTTCAACTGCTGCAAGGAAGCTGTCCATGTCGAAATCTACCTCGGGAAGGTATACCAGATCGGGACCGTCGCCGCAGTAGGTGGCGAGAGCGGCAGAGGCAGCCAGCCAGCCGGCGTGGCGACCCATGATCTCAATAATGGTAACGGCGCCGGTATCGTAAACTCTGGCATCGCGGCTGACCTCCATGCAGGAGGTGGCGATGTACTTTGCGGCACTGGCGAAGCCGGGGCAATGGTCGGTGCCGAAAAGGTCGTTGTCGATGGTCTTGGGAATACCCATTACGCGGCATTCGTAACCGCTCTTAGCCATGAAGCGGCTGATCTTGTCGCAGGTATCCATGGAGTCGTTGCCGCCGTTATAGAAGAAATAACGCACGTCGTACTTCTTGAATATCTCAAGAATGCGCTGATAGTCGGTATCATCCTTATCGGGGTCTGCCATTTTGTAGCGGCAGGAGCCGAGGTCGGAAGAGGGAGTATACTGCAGGTATTCCAGTTCCTGAGGATCTTCCTGACCGATATCGTAAAGGACATCGTTCAGTACGCCCTTTATACCGTGGGCTGCGCCGTAAACTTTGGTTATATTTTCGGCCTCGAGAGCAGCCTTTGCTGCGCCGTAGAAGCTTGCATTGATGACTGCGGTGGGTCCGCCGGACTGGGCGATGACGCACGCGCCTTTAAGCTGTGCCATAAATTATGACCTCCTAAAGTTTTATGCTGACATTATATCAACAAAGACCGAGTATTTCAATTAATTTTCCTTTTATTTTCAGCCTTCTTGTGATACAATGTTGTAAACTGAGCCGCTATACGAAGAGCGGCGGAATGGAGATGTTATCATGCCTATCGTAACTTCCGCTGAAATGTTCAAAAAGGCCTATGAAGGCGGCTATGCCGTCGGTGCCTTCAATGTAAATAATATGGAGATAATCCAGGGTATTACCGAGGCTGCAGCAGAGACTCGTTCTCCCATCGTTCTGCAGGTTTCCGCAGGCGCAAGAAAGTACGCCAAGCACGTTTACCTCATGAAGCTTATCGAAGCTGCTGAGGCTGACACCGGTATTCCCATCTGCGTTCACCTTGACCATGGCGCAGATTTCGAAGTTTGCAAGTCCTGCATCGACGGCGGCTTTACCTCCGTTATGATCGACGGATCCCACTTCGATTTCGAGGAGAATATCCGTCTTACCAAGCAGGTAGTTGACTATGCTCATGACCACGGCGTTGTTGTCGAGGGTGAGCTTGGCCGCCTTGCAGGCATCGAGGATGACGTAAACGTAAGCGCTGCCGATTCTTCCTACACCGATCCCGATCAGGTAGAAGAGTTTGTAAGGGCTACCGGCGTTGACTCCCTTGCTATCGCTATCGGCACCAGCCACGGCGCATATAAGTTCAAGCCCGGCACCAATCCCCAGCTGCGCTTTGACATTCTTGAGGAAGTTTCCAAGCGTCTGCCCGGTTTCCCCATCGTTCTCCACGGCGCATCTTCCGTTACCCAGTCCTACGTTGAGACCATCAACGCCAACGGCGGCGCGCTGGTTGACGCTCTTGGCGTGCCCGAAGATCAGCTGCGCAAGGCTGCTCAGATGGCCGTCTGCAAGATCAATATTGACTCTGACCTGCGTCTTGCAATGACCGCAGGTGTTCGCGAATTCGTATACCACAATCCTTCCGACTTTGACCCCAGAGCTTTCCTGAAGCCCGGCCGTCAGAACGTCAAGGATCTGGTAAAGCATAAGATACTCAATGTCCTCGGAAGCAATGATAAAATCTGAGGGTTTGCTGAAAAAACTTAATGACTATTGCCCCGGCGCTGTGCCTATGCACATGCCGGGGCATAAGCGCAATGTGCAGCTTGCCGAGTACCTCGGCAAGCTGGGTGCGGACGTGGATATTACGGAGATTGACGGCTTTGACGACCTCCACGATGCCGACGGAGTGATAGCCGAGGGCATGGAACGCGCTGACAGACTTTGGGGCGCAAAGCGCTCCTTTTTCTGCGTAAACGGCTCTACGGGCGGTATCCTCGCCACTGTTTTTGCTGTCCTCGAGGACGGAGATGAGCTTATCTGCGCCCGAAACTGCCATAAGGCCGTGTATAATGCCATGGAACTGCGCAGGGCAAAGCCTCACTTCCTGTTCCCCGAAAAGGAGGAACAGAGCGGAACGGATTGCATCGTTACCGCAGGCACAGTTGCCGCTATGCTGGACAAATATCCTGCATCCAAAGCTGTAATTATTACAAGTCCCACCTACGAAGGTGTTATCTGCGACGTAAAGGCCATAGCTGACGCTGTCCACGAAAGGGGAGCGGTGCTGATAGTTGACGAGGCTCACGGCGCTCATCTCGGCTTCGGCTGCGGTTTTCCCGATGGCGCGGTAAAGAATGGGGCGGATGTTGTAATACACAGCCTCCATAAGACCTTGCCCAGCCTTACGCAGACAGCTATGGTGCATGTATGCTCGGAACGTGTTGACAGTGATAAGCTGGCGCGGTGCATGGCAATTTTCGAAACCAGCAGCCCATCTTATCTGCTGATGTCCTCAATCGATTGCTGCGTGCGCCTTCTGGAAGAGCGAAGCGAAGAGCTGTTCGGTGAATGGTATCGCAGGCTGAAACTCTTTGAGGAAAAAACTGCCGCGCTGAAGCACCTGCGCGTAATGAAAAAAACTGACGCTATGTATGCCATAGAGCCATCCAAGCTTGTCATCAGTACCCGCGGCACGAGCATAAACGGCCGGGAACTGATGAATATGCTGCGGGACCAATATTCTATTGAGCTTGAAATGGCTGCCTCCGACTATGTGGTTGCCATGACGGGAATGGGCGATACAGAGGAAAATATTCTAAAGTTTGCGGACGCTGTCTGCGAAATAGACGGCGCTGTAGGCTTGGCTGAAATGCGCGAGCGGCCCAACGTGGATGAGCCGGAACGCTGCTGCTTCAGCTGGGAAACAGCCTCCAAAGAGCGGGAAGCGATGGATATATCCGCGGCTGTGGGCAGAGTAAGCGCCGAATATGTGTGGGCATACCCGCCGGGAATACCTCTTTTGATACCCGGAGAGCGGATAGGCGGAGATTTTGAAAAGCTTATAGAAAGCCGTGAGCAGGCAGGGATAAGCATGAAAAGCACATTTTTTGCCCTTCCGCAAAAAATATATGTGCTTAAAGAGCATTGAACTCTTGACATATGGCGTGAATATTGTAAAATAACTGTATATGACTTAAACCATAACTATCTTTGTTTAAAGGAGTTTTCGATTATGAACAGAATCAACACCCTCGATACCAGAAATCTCAACTCCAGCCTCGTAGACGGCGGCTGCGGCGAGTGCCAGACCTCCTGCCAGTCTGCTTGCAAGACCTCTTGCGGCGTTGCTAACCAGGCTTGTGAGAATACTTCCACCGGAAGAATAAAGACCCTCGGTACCCGTAACCTCAGAGGCAGCCTCGTAGACGGCGGCTGCGGCGAGTGCCAGACCTCCTGCCAGTCTGCCTGCAAGACCTCTTGCGGCGTTGCTAACCAGGTCTGCGAGCACTAAGCTTTTAAAGTTAAATGCAAAAAGAGGCTGTCTTAGCGCAGCCTCTTTTATTCTGTTTTATTCTCACTAATGAGGTGGAAAACCCATGATACATCAGTATAAACTCAACGGCTATAATATAGTTATCGACGTTTACAGCGGCTCCGTCCACTCTGTGGACGAGGTGGCATACGACCTTATCTCCCTTTTTGAGGAAAATACCCGCGAGCAGGTGCTTGAGAAGATGGCTGAGAAGTACCCTCAGCTTGATGCTTCCGAGCTGGAAGCCTGCTACGGTGACGTTCAGGCACTCAAGGATGAAGGTCTGCTCTTTGCCGAGGACGTTTACAGCGATAAGGCCGATATCCTTAAAACCAAGAACGACGTCATCAAGGCGCTCTGCCTCCATGTTGCCCATACCTGCAACCTTAACTGCGACTATTGCTTTGCAAGTCAGGGCAAGTATCAGGGCGACCGTGCCCTTATGAGCTTTGAGGTTGGTAAGCGTGCGCTGGATTTCCTTATCGAGAACTCCGGTACCCGCGTTAACCTCGAGGTTGACTTCTTCGGCGGTGAGCCTCTTATGAACTGGGACGTAGTCAAGCAGCTGGTTGAGTACGGCCGCAGCCGCGAGAAGGAGTGCCATAAGCGCTTCCGCTTCACTCTCACCACCAACGGCGTCCTCATCGACGATGACGTTATCGACTTCTGTAATAAGGAAATGCACAACGTTGTTCTCAGTCTTGACGGCCGTAAGGAGGTACATGACCACCTGCGTAAGAACATGGCAGGCGAGGGCAGCTACGATAAGATAGTTCCCAAGTTCAAGGAACTTGTAGACAGCCGTAACGGCGAGGGCTACTATGTCCGCGGTACCTTCACTCACAACAATGTGGACTTCACCGAAGACCTTTTCCACATGGCCGATCTCGGCTTCACCGAGCTGAGCATGGAGCCTGTTGTCTGCGATCCCTCCGATCCTTACGCCCTCACCGAGGAAGATCTGCCCAAGCTCTTCGAGCAGTATGAGATCCTTGCAAAGGAAATGCTCCGCAGGGAGAAGGAGGGCAACCCCATCACCTTCTATCATTACATGATAGACCTTGCCCACGGCCCCTGCATTTATAAGCGTATTTCCGGCTGCGGCTCGGGTACCGAGTACCTTGCCGTAACTCCTTGGGGCGAGCTCTTCCCCTGCCACCAGTTTGTTGGCGATCCTAAGTACAGCATGGGTGATATTTGGGAAGGCGTTATCAACCACGAAATGCGTGAAAAGTTCAGAAAGTGCAACGTATACTCCCGTCCTCAGTGCGATGATTGCTGGGCAAAGCTTTATTGCTCCGGCGGCTGCGCAGCTAACGCATACCACGCTTCCGGCGATATTACCGGTGTTTACGAATACGGCTGCAAGCTCTTCAGAAAGCGCATGGAATGCGCCATCATGATGAAAGCTGCTGAAGCTGATATGTAATTACTCCAGTTTTATCTCCAGTTCGCGCAGGCGTACACTGCTTTTGAAGATTCTCACAAGGTATAATGCATTGCCCTGCAGAGGGCCGAAGACAAAACTTCCGTCCTCGGATGTGAAGCAGTAGGCGAGTATCATGTCGTCGCCGCCGTCATCCGCGGCTCTCAGCAGAAGTACAAGGGCGTCCCGAACCGGCCTCTCGTGCATATCCAGCACCACACCGCAGAGCGCACTGCGGCAGTCGGGCTCGATGTGTACTGCGGTTTTTATCTGTTCGCCCTCGGCGGGCCTGAAATAGAATTTTGCGTATCCGCTCATATGTCTGTAAATTGCTCCAATCTGCCGCAAAATTGGGGGAGAACTCCCGCAGCGGCGGCGGGAGAACATGATGGGCAGTACCATTATATTGGCGCTCGGCTCTTCGGGTGCTTGACAATGAGCAGGCAACTATTATAATATTGAAAATAATCAAGTGTCATTAATGGGCACTATAGGGAGAGATTACTTTGGCTAAAGAAAAGAAAGTTGAACAGATAACCGATATGGAAGTAGACTTTGCCAAGTGGTACACCGATGTGTGCAAAAAGGCAGAGCTGATCGATTATTCCTCCATCAAGGGTATGTTCATTTATCGTCCCTATGGCTATGCCATTTGGGAAAACATACAGAGAGAACTGGATAGCCGGTTCAAGGCTACCGGCCACGAAAACGTAGCAATGCCCATGCTTATCCCCGAGTCCCTGCTCCAGAAGGAGAAGGATCACGTTGAGGGCTTTGCTCCCGAGTGCGCATGGGTAACCTATGGCGGCGGCGAAAAGCTGGAAGAGCGTTACTGCATCCGTCCCACCTCCGAGACTCTGTTCTGCGAGCACTTCAAGAACATCATCCAGTCTCATCGCGACCTGCCCAAGAAGTATAACCAGTGGTGCTCCGTTCTCCGCTGGGAAAAGACTTCCCGTCCCTTCCTGCGCCATAGAGAATTCCTTTGGCAGGAAGGCCACACCATGCATGCAACCGAGGAGGAGGCACGCGAAGAGACTCAGCAGATGCTCAACATCTATGCCGACTTCATGGAGAACGTGCTGGCAATGCCCGTAGTCAAGGGTCAGAAGACCGATAAGGAGAAGTTCAACGGCGCAGAAGAGACCTATACCGTAGAGTGCATGATGCACGATAAGAAGGCTCTGCAGGCCGGTACCTCCCACTATTTCGGCGACGGCTTTGCAAAGGCATTCGATATCACCTTCACCGGCAAGGATAACGTACTGCACAATCCCCACCAGACTTCCTGGGGTGTATCCACCCGTATGATCGGCGGCATCATCATGACCCACGGCGACAACAACGGTCTGGTTCTGCCTCCCCGTATCGCTCCCACTCAGATCATCATCGTGCCCATCGCTCAGCATAAGCCCGGCGTTCTTGATAAGGCAGCCGAGCTGCAGGCAAGCCTGCAGGCTGCCGGTCTGCGCGTAAAGACCGATGCCAGCGACAACAGCCCCGGTTGGAAGTTTGCCGAGTACGAAATGAAGGGTGTTCCCCTCCGTCTTGAGGTTGGCCCCAAGGATATCGAGAACGGTCAGTGCGTACTGGTTCGCCGCGATAACGGCGAAAAGACCTTCGTTTCCTTCGATGAACTGGAAGCCAAGGCAGCCGAGCTGCTGGATGCCGTTCACGAGGGTATGTACGCCAAGGCTCTCAAGAACCGCGAAGATCACACCTACGTTGCTCAGACTCTGGAAGAGGCTAAGGCCATTCAGGAGGAAAAGGGCGGCTTCGTCAAGACCATGTGGTGCGGCGATCTGGCCTGCGAGCTGCGCATGAAGGACGAGGCAGGTATGTCCTCCCGCTGCCGTCCCTTCAGACAGGAAAAGCTCAGCGACAAGTGCGCCTGCTGCGGCAAGGAAGCCAAGGAAATGGTTATCTGGGGCGTAGCGTACTAATTTGAATATGTTAAAATCCCGTATGTTTCAAACATACGGGATTTTTGTTGCCGTAAAAGATTAAAAAAATATTAAATATTTTCTTCTTTTGGGGAACAAAGTGCGGTTTGCCTGCGTCTTATAGGCAAATCAAGGAAAAACGCATTTCTGTTATTGCCGTTTAAAGCGGCAGAATGGAGGATAAAAAATGAAAAAGAGAATTATCACCGCCGCATTGGCAATGCTGCTCCTTATCAGCCTTTTGGCAGGCTGCGGAAAGAGTATGGATGCTGCAATATCTGCTCCCAGGGAGCCGGCGAAAGGCGAGGCATATTACAACTATGATATGCCCATGGAAGAAAGCGCCGAAATGGATTTCAGCTATGACGATGGCTACTTTGCGGATAATACTACGTCTGCGGGCGGCAGCGTAGCTGACCTTATCCAGTCTGCATCCAAGACCTATAATCTTGACACCGAGAAGATAATCTACACCGCTTATGCCGACATCGAGAGCCTTGAATTTGACGATACCATTCAGGCGGTTTACGACATGATGGATCGCTTTGGCGCATATATCGAAAACTCCAGCGTCAGCGGTACCGATTATGCAAGCAAGTATTACGGTGGCAAGACCTACCGCAGAGCAGACTTTACCATCCGCGTGCCCGTGCAGCACTATTCCGAGATGTCTGTCAGCCTTACCGAGATAGGCAACGTTCTTAACTATTCCAGCGAATCTCAGAATATTACCGCTCAGTTCACCGATACACAGTCCCGCCTTAAGGCGTATCGCACCGAGTATGACCGTCTGCTGGAAATGATGGAAAATGCCAAGACCGTGGAGGAAATGATTCAGGTAGAGGCTCGCCTTTCTGAGGTAGAGTATAACATAGAGCACCTTGAAGGAACTCTCCGCGTATGGCAGGATAAGGTTGATTACTCCACTATACACATCAATATCCGCGAGGTGCATGAGTATAGCGAGCCTGTAGTAGAGCCCGTAACCTTCTGGGACAGACTGGGCAACGCCCTCAAGGACTCTGTTGAATGGATAGGCGATGCCGCGCAGGATGTAGCCGTATTCATCGTAGCTGCTGTTCCCATTCTCATCATTCCCACCGTTGTGCTTGTGATAATCATTGTGGTTATCCGCCGCAAAAGAGCGAATAAAAAAGCCGCTGAGGCCGAGAAAGCTGCAAAGCTGAGAGCCGAGTGGGCAGAGAAGAACGGCGAAAACAAATAAGAATACAAACGAAGATTCGGCGGGGTTTTGACCCCGCCGAATTTACAGTATATTAAAAAATGCCGTCTTGCATAAAATGGATAAAGGGGGTATAATCTCTTATTGCAGGGCTGAACATTTTTGTTCTGTTCGAGCAGTAAGGAGCTGATACTTTGAACTTTTTAAGAAGATTTATGGCAGGGCGCAACGGTACAGACCAGCTGTCTTTGGCCATTCTTATAGTTTCGATTATTCTTAATGTAGTGTCCGGAATGATTAGAATTGCTATCATTTCCTCTATTGTATACTCTCTTGCCGCGGCTATTCTCATTATTGGTATTTTCCGCATCCTTTCTCGCAATATCGAGCGTCGCCGCGCGGAAAACGCTGTGTTTATGCGCCATTGGAACAAGGTTCGCAATTACGTCCGCAGACAGGCAGACAAACTTCGCCAGAGCAAAACTTTTAGATTTTTCAAATGTCCTGCCTGCAAGAATAATCTCCGCGTGCCTAAGGGCAAAGGCAAGATCTACGTTACCTGCCCCCGCTGTGGCGAAAGATTTATAAAGAAAACCTAAGAATAAAGACCTCTTATCCTGCGGGATAAGAGGTCTTTTTATTATTCCTGTTCTTCGGGGATGGTTTCGGGCATTTCATCCGAAATCTCCTCCGCATTATCGGTCTTGTACTGAAGATTGTTCGTAAGCACGAATACATTGACGAGATTGAGAATACCGATAGCTGCAAAGAAAATGGTGAAGGAAAGGGTGAGAGCCTTGGGGGCTGCGGTTACGCAGAAAAAGGCGGCAGCCATAGAAGCGATAAGTGTAGCTCTCGGTCTGCTGCGTCCGTAGGCGTAGCCTGCGGAGTAGTAGCCGGCAACAGCAGCTGCGCATATGGCGAGATAGTCATATACAAAGCTCATCATTGCAGGGTCGGCGGACTTTTCGAGGTAATATACGATAAGCCACAGACAGTAGAAAAGCACCATAATAAAGGAGCAGAGCATGGTTTCTATTCCGCTCTTCTTGAGGTAGGCCATCAAACTCATTACTATGCAGGATACGCCGGAAAGGGCGGAGAATGCGGAAAGGATAGTTACGAGCCGTGTGCTGCTGCGGATGCCGACACCGAAGCGGAAGCAAAGGTATGCGCCGTATATCATTGCCAGACCGATGAGGCAGGAAAGCGCCAGCGGTATGGGGGTGCGGGAAGCAAAAGCGATGTGGTAAACGGGCTGTACGTCGCGGCCTTTTACGAGTAAAGCGAGGATGGAGAACAAGACAAGCGTCAGTATAGCAACAGCCGTCATACATACTGAGATAGGAGCGAAGCGATCGGCAAGACCGCTGGCGGGATCAAGGATCATATCTATCTCGGAGCTGTGAAGAACAGCGCCAAGTATACTCAGGCCGGTGGTAACGGCGGTAAATATCAATGCAGTTTTTTTCATGGCATAACCTTCCGAAAACATGAATATAGATGAAGCGTAGGGACAGGCCCTGCAGTTTTTTTCGTATCTTTAAGTATATCATCTTATTTGGCAAAAAGGAAGTGTGCAAATGAAAAACTTGGGAAAGATGTTTGTTCTTGCGTTGCTGCAGGTAGGAGTAATTATCTCTCTGCCTCTTTTTATGGAGAAAGGGGAGGACATAAGTCCCGCGCTGCCGTCAGCGGCAGTTATGGCGGGAGAGAAAACGGAACCGCAGCGATCGGAGCTGCCGCAAGCGGAAACGACTACTATACGGCTGCTCAGCGCCGAGGGAGAGCGCGAAACCGAACTGGAAGAGTATCTTTTCGGCGTTGTGGCTGCGGAAATGCCCGCATCTTTTGAAGATGAAGCCCTGAAAGCTCAGGCTGTGGCGGCAAGGAGCTACGCTATGCACCGCATTGCTTCGGGAATACATAATGGCGCAATATGCAGCGATTACAGCTGCTGTCAGGCTTGGCTCAGCGAGGATGAACTGAAAGAAAAATGGGGCGCATATTACGAAATTTACAGCGATAAAATTCGCTCAGCCGTTAATGAAACGGCAGGGCAATGCCTTGCTTACGGCGGGGAGGCGATACTTGCGGCCTTCCATTCATCATCGGGCGGAAAAACCGAGAGCAGCGAGAATGTTTTCGGGCAGGCTGTGCCTTACCTTGTAAGTGTGGAAAGCAGGGAGGATCCGGAGGCGGTGCCCGATTACGTAAGCTCGGTGGAGTTTACAGAGGATGAACTGTATGCGGCCATAGCTGCATGGGATAGCGAAGCCGCGGTGCGCGTATCCGAAGGGGCACTGTTTTCGGAAGCGGTGTTTTCTACCTCAGGGCGGCTTATCAGTGTCAAACTGTGCGGCGAAGAAGTGAGCGGGAGCGTTCTGCGCAAAATATTTGCCCTGCGTTCTGCGGACGTAAGCTGGGAAAGGGTTGGAAACGGCATTCGGTTTATCGTAACCGGATATGGCCACGGTGTTGGCATGAGCCAATACGGAGCCAATAATATGGCAAAGCAGGGAATGGGCTGGCAGGAGATAGTGTATCACTATTATCCGGGTACCAATATTGTGCCTGTTTCATCACTGGAGGAAAGTGTTGCCGCACTGTGATTTGCAATGAGAAAATGTTTGTGTTTTTCGGTAAAGTGATGTAGAATTAAAGCAACTCATTGTAAAAGGTGGTAACTATGGATTACGCTGAAAAATCACTCGAAATGCATTATCAGTGGAAAGGCAAGCTGGACATTGCTCCCAAGATGGCAGTCAATGACCGCGATGCCCTCTCGCTTGCATATACTCCCGGCGTTGCTCGCCCCTGCGTGGAGATAAACAAAGACGTAAATAAGAGCTTTGAGCTCACTTGGCGTCAGAATACCGTTGCCGTTGTAACCGACGGAACTGCCGTTCTCGGTTTGGGAGATATTGGCCCCGAGGCAGGTATGCCCGTTATGGAAGGCAAGTGTGTTCTTTTCAAGTCCTTTGCAGGTGTAAACGCAGTGCCTCTGTGCCTGCGCACCAAGGACGTTGATGAAATAGTCAATACCGTTGCACTTCTGGCAGGAAGCTTCGGCGGTATAAATCTGGAGGATATTTCCGCACCCCGCTGCTTTGAGATAGAAGAAAAGCTGAAGCAGCGCTGCGATATTCCCATTTTCCACGACGACCAGCACGGAACTGCAGTTGTAGTTCTTGCCGCTCTTACCAACGCACTTAAGCTGGTAGATAAGAAGTTTGAAGATATAACCGTAGTTATAAGCGGTGCAGGTGCTGCAGGTACTGCCATTGCCCGCCTGCTTTGCTCTATGGGCACCAAGGACGTTATAGTTTGCGACAGTAAGGGCGCAATATGCAGCGGCGATGAGCGTCTCAACTCAGCCAAGCAGTCTCTTGCAGCTATTACCAATAAAGAGAAGAAGCAGGGAACTATGGCTGAGGTGCTTGTTGGCGCCGACGTATTCGTAGGCGTTTCCGCTCCCAATATCGTAAGCGCAGATATGGTAAAGACCATGGCAGAGTCCGCGATACTGTTCTCCCTTTCCAACCCTGTGCCCGAGATAATGCCCGATGAGGCATTCAAGGGCGGCGCGGCAATCGTGGGAACGGGCCGCAGCGATCTGCCCAACCAGATAAATAATGTCCTTGCATTCCCCGGAATATTCCGCGGAGCGCTGGACGTTCGCGCATCCGATATAAACGAGGAAATGAAGCTTGCCGCCGCCAAGGCCATAGCCGAGCTGGTGGGCGATGAGCTGAACAAAGATAAAATACTGCCCGAGGCATTTGATCCCAGAGTAGGCGGAGCGGTCGCGGCCGCTGTTGCCGAGGCGGCAAGGAGAACGGGCGTAGCAAGAATATAGGAGGGACTTACATGAGCGCTAAACTTATTGCCCCCGGCGTATGGAACGTTATCCCCAACGGAATGGCTGCAGCCTACCTTGTAGTAGGCGAAACCAAGGCTCTGCTCATCGACAGCGGAGCGGGAGAAGTGGATGTTAAGGCTGTTTGCGCCGAGATAACCTCTCTGCCCATAGAACTTGTAAATACCCATTATCACGGCGACCACACCGCAGGCAACAAGGACTTTGAAACCGTGTATATGCATCCCGCAGATGTCCGAAAGATGACGGGCTGGACGCAGATAAGCCCCATCGGCGAAGGCTTTGTGTTCGACCTTGGCGGCAGACAGCTGGAAATCATCGAAATTCCCGGTCATACTCCCGGCGGTATTGCTATCTACGATAAGGACGCAAATATAATGTTTACGGGTGATACCGTGGGCCGCAAGCCTATCTTCCTCGTAGAGGGCGATTATGACCTTGACGATTTCGAGGCCACCATCAAAAAGCTGCAGACCTACGGCGCGGATATGTACGGCGCTCACGATATGGAAGTCAACAGAGCTGAAACTCTGGAAAATCTGCTGGAGACTCTCGCTCTTTACCGCGCAGGCAAGATAGAGCCTGTGGAAACAAGCGCACCCATGGCGGGCAAGGTTTATATGTCCGCAAACGGAACGGGCTTCATCTGCCCCGGAAAATAACCGAAACAAAAAGAAACGGCGGGCGTCCGAAAGGGGCGCCCGCCGTTTGCTATTGAGATGGTTGGAAAATGGTATGGATCAAAAGTGAGGAAGACATTCAGTGCATCAAATCGTTTGCAAGTATATAATAGAGTATTTTTGTGAACAAATAGCCCTATTGCCGTGAACAAACTGTAAACTTATCTTACCACTCGGGGTGAGTCTTTCGATAATACTGAGCTATTTTCAGCTTGCTCAATGCGCTGGATGTGCCCTCGGATGGGGTGGAGGTGAATTCTCCGTTCTCAAGATAGTAGCCGTATACATGGGCAACCGTGCTCTCCTTCATCACTTCGGAGGTCAGCTGCATATATTCGCTGCCGCCGCCCCAGCCGCACTGCTCAAATAGCAGATTCATAAGGAAACAGGGGCTTATATCAGGGCCTTCTCCGCTGAAATCCTTGCCGAGAGCAGATTTTGCGGCATCGTTTGCCCAAATCATGTAGCGGGTGCCGAAATAATTGTAGAAGCCCTCGCGGTTTGCCATGTCGATGTTAATATTCTGCTCGCTGTAAACGCTGTTGCTGTAGCCCAGCCAGGGATTGTGGTCGCCGTATACAACCAGTACCACGGGCGCGTCATCTTCGCGCAGTGCGTTCACCAGATTTGTCAGATGCTCGGAAGTGTCCTTGACGGAGGCGAGATAGTTATTGAGGATGTAATAGGTTTCTTCGTTAGTGTATTCGCCGTCCCAGTGGCCATCGGTGCGGGTAAGGCGATCCATGTCGTAGGGGCCGTGGCCTTGATAAGTAACGGAGAAACTGAAATAAGGCTGAGATTTATCGCGCTCCTGATAAAGCTTCAAAATATCGGGCAGGAGTATAAAGTCGGCGGCGATTCCGTTTGCCATTTCGCCGTAACGGTTTTCAAGGAACCAATAGTTTTGGAAGCCGAGATAGCCGTTGATATTCTTTCTGTTGTAGAACCAATCGTAGCAGGAGTGGCTGCCCTCGGTGAAATATCCCTGCTCGTTGAAGTAGTGGATATAGGAGCCCGTGGCCTTGCGGTAGTTATCCTGAGTGTAATAACCGGTGATGAAGCCGCGTTCTGTGTCGATAGTGCCGCCTGCAAATACGTTGGTGAGTAGATTACCGCTGTAGCTTTCGGCTTCAAGAGCGCGGTATTGAGCGTAAACTTCCTCGGAGATGCCGGTGAAGCCGAGGCGTTCAAGGTCATTGAATGCCTCAAACTGAATTGCTATTACGTTTACGCGCTTGTCTGCAGGGATGCTTTCCTTTTCGTAAGAAGAAAGAATATCCTGGGCTGCCTTGGTGGAATAGCCATCGGGTTTTTCGGGGAAAGCTTCGGGGATGCTGTGGATAAAGGGATATACGAAGCCGCGGGTGATGTATACCTGAGTGGCTGACCACTGGTTGGCGTATTCGTAATTCTGAGTCTTATTGGTGTAGATGTCCTCGCTCAGGTAGACTTTGCTCAAAGGCCAAAGGCTGATGAGAAGAACGGCCGCGCCCGCAAGACGGAAGCGTGTTTTTATGTGTCCGCGCACGAAGAAAGCAAGGAAAAGGGTGCCGACAACCACGCAAACGATGCAGAAGGCAAGCCTTAAATCCAGCGAAATGTCATAGTTGGAGGAAACCTTCAGCGCCGTGCTGATAGCCGTAACGTCGGCAAAGAGGAAGGGATCATCGCGGCAGAGCAGCTTGAAGTAGTTGCCCGTAGAGGCTGCGAGAATGGGTGCGGCGGTGCCGAGAAAGGCTATCCACGCCTTGCCGATAAAGCAGTATAGCAGTACCATCAGCAGCATTACCGGCAAGAGATTCAGCAGCGCTATCTGCGGATGCACGAAGTAACCCACGAATATTCTCCAGCGGTAATGGCCAAAAGCCAAAAGCAGACTCAGCAAGCCTATACCTGCGCTTGCGGCGAGAATAAAAAACCAGTTCCAAAGCCAAAAAAGTCCTTTATGAGAGCCGCATTCACGTTGGAAAAGGAAACATGAACGGAATTTTTGCATACGGTAAGCTCCTTTTTAGAGAGTGTTGAGCCATTATAACATATAATTGTCCGCAAGTTAAGATGCAAGATATAAAAAATGGAGTTGTCGGCTTTACATTTTTCGCACATTGAGATATAATTATAGGGTTAAAATGCATTTGTTGCCGCGCAGTTAGCGTGGGATAAGCATGGGAGGATATTCATGCCCGAATTAAGAAATATTACTCTGGGTGGGCTCTTCGAAGAAGCCTGCGCCCGGTTTGAAAACAGAATAGCCGTAGAGTATCTGGGTGATGAGACCACCTATGCTCAACTCGATGCCCTTACCGACCGTATTGCCCGCGGAATGATGGCCCTTGGCATTAAAAAGGGTACCCGCGCCGCAATCTGGGGTAATGACAGACCGAATACTCTGTTTTGCCTGCTGGCGATGGCGAAGATAGGTGCGGTGGCTGTAATGCTCGGCACCAGCCTGCAGAAGAGCGAGTTGGAGGGGCTTATGAGCCTTTCCAAGGCGGAGTATATATTCTTTGACGAAGGCTTCCGTGATGTTTCCTTCCCCGAGATATGCGCAGGTCCTGAGCTGAGCGGCCTTAAAGAGCGCTGCTATATCGGCGTTGAGCCCGTGGAAGGCTTCATGAACCTGGATGAGCTGATTGCATTGGGTGAAAAAGTTGCCGCAGATGAGCTTGCAGCGGCCAAGGCAGCAGTAAAACCCGAAGACAACGATATGATCATTTTCACTTCGGGCACCACCAGCGCAAGCAAAGGCGTTCTTACTACTCACTTCTCCCGCGCAAATAATGTGCTGGCTCACATAGAGGCCCTTAGAGTTACCGAGAATGATAAGTTCTGCGTAGCCATCCCCATGTTCCACTGCTTCTCTCTTACCGGCAGCGTGCTTTCCGCAATAATGAGCGGTGCTTGCGTATACTTCCCTGCAAATCGCCGCACTAAAACCCTTTTTGAGGCAATCGAAAAGGAGAAGATAACCGTACTCCATGCTGTGCCCACGCTGTTCTCTGCCATGCTGGCGCGAAACAATGCAGGCGAATATGATATATCTTCCCTGCGTACGGGCGTTATAGGCGGAGCAACTTATCCTCCCGAGTTCTTTAGACGCATAAGCCGTGAGCTTAACTATAATCTGATGTCCTCCCTCGGCCAGACCGAGGCCACCGCAGGCTTCACATTCTGTGATTACGATGACCCCATGGAGATTAAGGCCAATACTGTAGGCCGCTTCATTGAGCATACCGAAGGTATGATACGCAATATCACAACGGGTGAGCCCCAGCCTACGGGCGAGATCGGCGAGATATGCGTGCGCGGCTACGGCGTTATGCAGAGCTACGTAAACGCTCCCGAGGTAACCGCGGAGACACTGCTGCCCGATGGTTGGCTGCGCACGGGCGATATGGGCTTTATTGATGAAAATAACTGCCTGCACATAACCGGCAGACTTAAGGATATGATAATTCGCGGCGGCGAGAATATTTCTCCCATCGAGATAGAGGAATTGATCCTTGCCGACGGCAGAGCAGCCGAGGTAAAGGCTGTTGCCGTGCCCGACGAGCATTACGGCGAGGAGATCTGCGCTTGCATTGTGCTGAAAGACGGTGCGGTGATGAGCGAGGATGAGGCAAGAGAAGCGGTCAAAGCCAAACTTGCTTACTTTAAGGTTCCCCGCTACGTCATATTTGTGGACGCTATCCCCAAAACGGGAAGCGGCAAGGTAGCAATAGGCCGGCTTAAGGAAACCGCAAAGACCAGACTGGGACTGTGAGGTGCCCGATGAAAAGCTATGAAATGATCCGCGAGATATTCAACGAATGCGCCAATAACCAGATGCGCGACGTTGATATAAGCGAAATCGATACCGACGATACCGATGCTGTCGTAAAAACCTTCTTGGAGGGCAGCGATATTACCTGCGAGAAGTCCGTCCTCTCCAACGGCACCATAATTTACGATATCGTAACCGACGGTATCAAACAGCGTATAGGTTTTACTGAGATATGAATGATTAAAAAACGTGATGTTCGCTTGAACATCACGTTTTTTGTTTGCGGCTAAGGCGCGCCTCAGCCCTACGATTATGGTTTGAAATTGTTTCGTGAACGTAGGGCAGGGACGTGCCCCTGCCGTCGGATATACAGGGAGTTAAAATAAAACAAAAAAATCTAAAACATTGTCATTCCGAGCGAAGCGTGGGAATCTCCTGCGTAAAGAGCCGACGTGCATTGCGTTAATAAGCCTTTTCAAAACAAAGAAAAATACTCCATGTCCGAGGACATGGAGTATTTTTATAGATAGATTTAGTGGTGGCAGTCGTGATCGCCGCAATCGTGGCTTCCGCAATCGTGGTCGCCGCAGTCATGGCCTTCGCCGTGGTGGTTGCAAACGGTGTTGGGATCATAGATAAGTCTGCCGCCCAGCAGTGCGGTTACGCAAAGATCTGCGCTGCCGCTGGCGCCGGGGAAGAGCTGGATGTTGGCCTGAGCGAGGGCGTTGCGTGCGCCGCCGCCGATGCCGCCGCAGATGAGAGCATCAACGCCGAGGTTCTTCAGGAAACCTGCAAGAGCGCCGTGGCCGCTGCCGATAGCGCTGACAACTTCGGAAGAAACGATAGCGTTATCTTCAACGTTAAATATCTTGAACTGCTCGCAGTGGCCAAAATGCTGGAAGATCTCGCCATTGGCATAAGTGGTAGCAATTTTCATTTTGAAAGCCTCCAAATCGGTTTTGTTGTAATAAGCATACAACATTTAATGACATATGTCAATAAAAATGGGGCCGTAAACCTTCGGCAGATTATACGAAAAAACGCTGTATCAAACGCTTTTTTCCAGCATCACAAGGTCTATTCCGTCGATGCCGTTGAAAGTGCAGTGAACGATGCCCGCCTCGCGGTAACCAAACTTTGCGTACATGGCGCGGGCGATGGTGTTGATGGCATTGGTGTCTATGCGCAGGCAGGTGCAGCCGTGCTCACGGGCATACTCCTCGTAAAAGCGCAAGAACTCACTTGCGCAGCCTCTGCCGCTCCAATCGGGGTCAACGCAGAGAGTGTGCAGAACCATGACTTGCTCATCGGGAGCCTTGTAAAGCCAGTCGCAGAGGGCATATTCGGGCTGCTGTATCTGATTGATGCGCCCCGTTGCCACGATGTATCCATCCTGCTCCATAACGAAGAGGTGGCCCTTTTCGAGGGACTCCATGGCGTCGCGGCCGGTGGGATATATGCCAACCTTCCAACCTGTCATGGGTCTTTCGACTTCTTTGGAAGCTACTGCCTCGTATATGCCTGCCACATCGGGAATGTCGGCAGCTGTAGCCTTCCTTATCACAGGATGATCAGCTCCTTGGGAGCCTTGGTGATGTTGATGTTATCGTTCTCGCGCAGATAGATAACGTCCTCAATGCGGACACCGAAGCGGCCGGGCAGATAGATGCCGGGCTCTGCGGAGATAACGGCGCCAACGGGCATGGGATCGGGGTTTGCGGGGTTGGCGTTGGGAGCCTCGTGAACGTCCATGCCAAGGCTGTGGCCGAAGCCGTGGGTGAAGTATTCGCCGTAGCCTGCATCAGCGATGACCTTGGCAGCCGCGTTGTGGATCTCAATGCCGGGAACGCCTGCCTTAGCCACAGCGATACCTGCCAGCTGAGCCTCGAGAACGGTGTTGTAAACCTTCTTCATCTCGTCGGTAGCGTAGCCGACTGCAACGGTACGGGTCATGTCGGAAACGTAGCCGTCCAGCATTGCGCCGAAGTCCATGGTGATGAAGTCGCCTTCCTTGACCTTGGTGTCGCCGGGAACGCCGTGAGGCATGCTGCTGTTAACGCCGGTAACAACGATGGGATCGAAGGAGTTGCCGTATGCGCCGTGATTGCGCATTCTGGTGGTGAGCTCGGTGGCGATCTCGCGCTCGGTCATGCCGGGCTTGATGAGGCCGAGAACTTCATCAAGAGCCTTTTCGGCGATGCGCTGAACGGTGATCATCTTCTCCAGTTCGGCCTCGGTCTTGCTCTGGCGCAGCTGGATGATGAGCTTCTGGGCGGGAACGAGGTCGGCAGAGAGAGCCTTATCGAAGCGCATGAACTGACCGTAGGTCATGGTCTCTTCTTCGATACCGATGGTCTTCAGGCCGTGGTCTGCGATAACGCGGCTGAGCTTTGCTTCGTAGCCTTCCTGCTGGGTGATAAGCTCAACGCCTGCGCCGGTGATCTTGTTGGTGGCAGCTTCGATGTAGCGGCCGTCAACGAAGAAGTAAGCGTCAGTCTTGGTTACGATGAGAGCGCCTGCGGAAGAGGGGAAACCGCTTGCGTAGCGGCGGGTGCTCATGCCGGTAACCAGCATAGCGTCCAGACCGTGCTGGTCGAGAACGCCTTTGATTCTTTCGATGTTATTCATAATGTATTTTCTCCTTTCTGCGGCATATACGGAAGGGTACCTCTATGCCGTAACGCAGAATATAAAAAAGATTTTTCAGTTCAATAGGTTCCACAACGATGGAGCAAAGGCCTGCAAGGTTAGCGCCGAGAACGTCGGTGAAAAGCTGGTCGCCCGCCAGTGCCGACTGCGCGGGAGTTTTGCCCGTCTGTTCAAGAGCCTTGCTTATGCCTATATCGCGGGGCTTACGGGCGGAATTGACGTAGGGTACGCCCCACAGAGTTGCGAAGTTTTTCGCTCTGTCTGTGTGGGTGTTGGAAACGATAAAGAGAGTAACGCCTGCCTCGTTCATGCGCTCCTTCCAGCGGAATATCTCCTCGGAGGGTGCGCTGCCCGAATAGGGGGCCAGCGTATTATCAAGATCCAGCATAAGCAGGGAGATACCGCGGTCGAGAAGAAACTCGGGGGTAAGCTCAAGAACGCTGTTTATGCGGATGCGGGGAATGATAGAAAATCCCATATCATAGCTCCCTTAAATGGTCAGAATTTTACACTAAGACATTATAACACTAAAGTGCGGGAAAGGCAATGTTCCATTTGACTTAAAGTATATGATTGCGACTTAAAGCGTTTTGGCGCTTATCTTACCCAGCTTCATGGAAACGCCGTTCCGCGCCGCCATGTCCTCCAGCTTGTCCATGGCCTTATCACTGTTTTGGTTGATGTATTTTACAAGCAGCTCGTCCTTCTGCTCCTGGGACATTCTGCCCAGTATTTCTTTTACCAGACTTTCTGCACGCTCGGGGGAATTCAGCAGGCGGCCCATAAGGCCGTCTTTGGGCAAACGGTCGGAAAGCATGGGGAGCAGCAGTTCGGAAAGATCGGTGTAGTTGATGCTGTCGACCCTTATCGTAAGCTCTATCATGGTTCAGCCTCCTTCTCTGTGATTTTACCATAAATGGCGAAAAAACTAAAGTCTATTGACCTTTGAACTTTGAAATGATAAATTTTTACTGAGAGGTGAGGTTTTGTGAGGGAATATACGCTCATACGCTCCGCCCGAAAAACCTTGGCTCTTGAAGTGAGCAGGGAGGGCGAGATAATAGTCCGCGCGCCCAACAGGGCAAGAGCGCGGGATATAGAACGCTTTATTGAGGCTCATGAGGAATGGGTGGAAAAGGCTCTTGCGCGGCAGAAAGAGCGGATGGAGAAATATCCCGAGCCTACTGAAGCGGAAGAGAAGCAGCTGAAAGCTGCGGCCAAAGCGGTGCTTCCGCCAAAGGTTGAGAAATACGCGGCCCTCATGGGAGTTGTGCCCATGGGGATAAAGATAACGGGCGCAGAAAAGCGATTCGGCAGCTGCAGCGGAAAGAACAGCCTTTGCTTTTCGTGGCGGCTGATGCGCTACCCCGAGGCGGCGATAGATTACGTGGTCGTCCACGAGCTGGCGCACATAAAGCATAAAAACCACGGCAAGGAGTTTTATAAGTTCATAGAAAGTGTTCTGCCCGATTATAAAGAGCGGGAAAAACTGTTGAGATAAATCCTTGACCCGTTTAGAGAAAAGGTCTACAATGTAAAAAATGAAAGGGTGAAAGTCATGGCTCGTCCCATAAAGCGTCGGCGTATATGCGCGCTGCCGCGAACAAGTGAATTTATTCCCAACGGCGCGGAGAACGGTGCTGCCGTGGAGCTTACCGTGGACGAGTACGAAGCTATTCGCCTTATTGACCGTCTGGGCTATTCGCAGGAGGAATGCTCTCAGCAGATGAACGTGGCCCGCACCACCGTTTAGGCAATTTATGATTCTGCCCGAGGCAAACTTGCCGAAGCTCTCGTTGAGGGAAAGCGCCTTGTTATCGGTGGAGGAGCTTACGATGTATGCCCCAATAGCCGCAGCTGCTGCGGCAAGGACTGCGCCCGCCGTAAATGCGGGGGTAAACGCTGCGAAAACGGTGAGCTTTCCTGCCGCCGCGACCGCTGCGATTGCGGAAAATGAAAAATCAACCGCCATTGGCCCAGCCAATGGCGGTTTCTTCATATTGTCAGCTCTGTCAGTTCTGCGCCTATGTACCCCGCCAACGCGTCGGGGGCGAGGATTACCTGCTCGCCGCGCATACCTGCACTAACGGCTATCTCGTCGAAAAGTATCGCCGTTTCGTCGATGAAGGTGGGGAATTTCTTCTTCATGCCGATAGGGGAGCAGCCGCCGCGGATGTAGCCCGTGACGTTGAGAAGCTCCTTTACGTGCAGCATTTCTATGCTCTTCTCGCCGCAAGCCTTCGCTGCTTTCTTCAGGTCAAGCTCGTCGCAGACGGGGATGCAGAAAACGTATATTCCGCCCTTGCCCGCGCGGGTAACGAGAGTTTTGAATACCTGCTCTCGAGGCATACCGATCACGTCGGCAGCGTGATTGCCGCTCAGGTCGGACTCATCGTACTCGTATTCTGCCGTGCGAAAGGGAATATCTGCCTGCTCCAGAAGGCGCATGACGTTGGTTTTGGTCATTGCTTAGAATTCGTAGTCAACAGCTGCGAGAGCCTCGCAGGAGGAATCGAGATGCTTTACAAGCTCCATGTGCAGGGGATGAATGTGGAATTCGCCCATGCCTGCCATATCGTCAAAGGTCAGCTCGATCACCATATCGTAGTTGATGGGGGAGGGAGCAATGTTGAGGTTGGTGGCGCTGGAGCGGAGAGAGGGGATCTTGCCCATAAGATTGCGGGACATTTCAGCGGCGATGGCGATATTTTCAGCCTTGGTCTTGCCGCCGAACTCTTCCTTGAACTTGAACATAATAACGTGCTTTACCATAGGGATTCTCCTTTATATTGTATTTATAAGCGTATTCTATCACATTGTATACCAAATATAAAGGGTAAAGTTTATGGAGAGAAAAAGAGAAAATCCCTCAAGGAATAAAATGGAAGGGCGAAGCGGGCACGCAGGGAAAACTTCTTGCGTGTTTGTTTTTTAACATGGCAAAGTAGTAAATAATCGTCATGTGTCAAAGTTATGTAAACCGAAATTGTGAATATTTTTTATCCACTGAATATTCGCAACTCTGTGGAAAACTCTGTGGAAAATGTGAAAAACTCAGTAAACAGCCACTTTTATAAAGGGGAAAACCCATCGAAGTCTTTACCCATTTGTGAATAAATAGGGAAATATGA
Organism: Oscillospiraceae bacterium; assembly: GCA_017537165.1. GTDB lineage: Bacteria > Bacillota > Clostridia > Oscillospirales > Oscillospiraceae > RGIG6375. The sequence continues at coordinate 23,968 of JAFYLI010000006.1, forward strand.
GCTTTACATAATGATTTTAACGTAATTTGGAAAGCTGCAAGAAAAGACGGAACGTCCGTCATTTTGTTCCAAAAAATCGAACATCGTCGGGCAGGTCATTGACCCTAAACTGCGGCTGTGGTAAAATTGCATATATGACTTATTGCGGCTTTGCCGCCCGGAGGAACAATATGAAAATAGGAATTGGCATAGATACCGGCGGAACCTATACGGATGCCGTCGTTTACGATTTTGAGGAAAAGAGGTACTTTCCTCGGCAAAATCCCTCACCACCAAGCGCGATCTTTCCAAGGGCATAATCGGCGCCCTTGACGGCCTTGATCCCGAACTGAGAGCAAAGGCAGAAGTTATCGCCCTGTCCACCACCCTTGCAACCAATGCCTGCGTTGAGAATAAGGGCGGCCGCGCCAAGCTGATTTTCATCGGCGTGGACGAAGGCACCATGGAGCGCGTAGGCAGCAGTTACGGCTTTACCGCCGGCGACAGTATATTCTGCTGCGAAGGCAGCGGCAGCTTCGACGGTAAGGTGCTGCCCAACGTGGATTGGGAGCGCCTTATGAAGGATACCGAGGACTGGATAAAGGACGCCGAGGGCCTGGGCATAGTTGAAATGTACGCTATGAACAACGGCGCAGTTGCCGAGCGCGAGGCAAAGGAACGCTTTGCTGCCCGCTGCGATATACCCATCGTCTGCGGCAGTGAGCTTTTCTCGGGCACCAACAGCCTCCAGCGCGGTACGGGTACTCTGCTCAATGCACGCCTTGTGCCCGTAATTACCGAGTTTATCGCCGCCATAAAGACGGCGATGGTTCAGCGAGAGCTGAACGTGCCTATCGTTATCGTCCGCAGCGACGGCAGCCTGATGAGCGAGAGCTTTTCACGCACCAAGCCCGTAGAAACCATTCTTTGCGGCCCTGCCGCCAGCGTACTGGGTGGTATGAAGCTTTCCAATGCAGCCGACAGCATGATAATAGATATGGGCGGCACCACTACCGATATATCCCTCGTTAAGAATTCCGAGCCCGTCAAGGCAGGCGAGGGTGTAAGCGTAGGCGATTGGAAAACCTTCGTTAAGGGCGTTTTCATAGATACCTTTGGTCTGGGCGGCGACAGCGCCGTGCGTCCCACCAAGAGCGGCTTTGAACTGGATGCCCGCCGCGTAGTGCCTATCTCCCTGCTGGCCAAGGAACATCCCGAGGTCAAGGAGCAGCTGCGCGGACTTCTTAAAAATACTTTGTGGCACACTCGCCCCGTTTACGAATATTATGCATTGGTAAGGTCGATTGAAGGCCGCGAGGGGTACACCGAGGAAGAAAAGCAGTTCTGCCGCGCCCTTGAGGCGGGCCCCCTGATGCTCAGGGAGGCAGCCGAAGCAGGCGGAACCGATATTTATCATCTCGATAAGTTTGAGCGTCTTGAGTCCGAGGGTATCGTTATGCGCTCGGGTCTTACCCCCACCGACTTCATGCACCTTGCAGGTGATATGAATATCTACGACACTGAGGCTGCCCGCCTTGCAGCCGCCTTCCTTATGCGAAGCCTTGGCTTCAACGATGAGAAGGAGGGTGAGATGGAGAAGTTTGCCCAATCGGTTTATGAGGCCGTAAGACGCAAGCTCTACCGCAACGTAGTGCGCGTACTTCTGCAGGATAAATATCCCAAGCTTCGCAGCGAGGGCATTGACCGTCAGCTGGAGTCTATGATAGACAGCTCCTGGGATGAATTCCGCCGCGGCGGCGAAAGCTATTTCAGTGTGCTCTTCCGCACGAAAGCGGCCCTCGTTGGCATCGGCGCACCCATACATATTTTCCTGCCCGACGTGGCAGCCGCGCTGGGTACCCGCTGCATCATCCCCGAAAACGCAGGAGTTGCCAACGCCGTAGGTGCGGTAGTGGGTAACGTAAACGCTCAGGTGCGCGTGGAAGTGCGCCCCAACCATACTCCCGGCGGTATAGAGGGTTACTTCGTTTGTGCGCCCAGCGAGACAAGAACCATATGGGCCCGCCGCGACGCTGTGGAGACCGCTATTGAGCTGGCCGACGCTCTTGCCCGCGAAGAGGCGAAGAAGCGCGGAATAATTGGTGAGCTTACCGTGCGGATAACCACCGAGGATAAAAAGGGAAGCGCCATGCGCGGCACCGTAGACCTCGGAACAGAGGTAATAGCCACCGCTATAGGCGGCGCTGTGCTGTAAGAAAAAAACGGATACTGCAACCGACGGTGTTCGGAAATTTCAAAAACAGCAAAATTTTCAATAAATCTCTTGCAATTCTGCAAGTGGAGCAGTATACTGTTGTAGAAATTCACTTCATAAAAGAATTAATGAATTAATATAGAGCGTTGACCCCACGGGGTCGGCGTAGGAGGTCAATATGAGAGAACTTTCTGTAAGAGCAACTGCCGTTCACGAATCTTCCACCCTTGCTGTAGACAGCCTCGCTAAGAAGCTCAAGGCAGAAGGAAAGCCCGTTGTCAGCTTCGGTACCGGTGAGCCTGATTTTGATACACCCCAGAACATAAAAGCTGCTGCCATTCAGGCAATCAAGGCAGGTCAGACCAAGTATACTCCCGCTGCAGGTCTCGTGCCCCTGCGCCACGCTATTGCAAAGCGTCTGCTGGCCGATACCGGCGTAGAATATGAGGATAGCCAGATCGTTGTCGCCAGCGGTGCAAAGCACAGCATTTTCGTTGCACTTATGTGCCTGCTCAATCCCGGTGACGAGGTTATCGTGCCCGCTCCCTATTGGGTAACCTATACCGAGTCCGTAGCTATGGCAGGCGGTGTACCCGTTGTTGTCAACTGCGACGAGGCAAGCGGCTTCAAGATGACTCCCGAGCAGTTTGAGGCAGCTATCACTCCCAAGACCAAGCTCCTTATCCTCAATAACCCCTCCAACCCCACCGGTATGTTCTATGATAAGGCAGAGCTTCAGGCTCTGGCCGATATCTGCGTAAAGCACGATATGTACATCATGTCCGATGAGATCTATTACGGTCTCCTCTATGACAATAAGGAGTTCACCAGCGTTGCAGCCCTCAGCGAGGACATCAAGGAGCGCACCATTATCGTAAACGGCGTTTCCAAGAGCTACGCAATGACCGGCTGGCGTATCGGTTACACTGCTTCCAATAAGCAGCTTGCCAAGGTTATGGCAAACTACCTCAGCCACTCCACTTCCGCTCCCAGCACCATTTCTCAGTATGCCTCCATCGAGGCTCTCACCGGCGACCAGACCAGCATCAAGATCATGCACGATGAGTTCGAGAAGCGCCGCGACTATATCGTAGAGCGCATGAACAAGATCGACGGCGTAAGCTGCATCAAGCCCGACGGCGCTTTCTACGTAATGATGAATATGGAAAAGCTGGTTGGCCGCACTCTCGGTGGCCGCGTTATCAATAACGGTGACGATTTCGCTATGGCATTCCTTGAGGGCGCAAACGTAGCAGTCGTTCCCTGCAGCGGTTTCGGAGCACCCATGTTCGTCCGCTGGACTTACGCAGCATCCATGGAGAATATCAAGGAAGGTCTTGACCGCCTCGAGAAGTTCCTGCAGGCATAAATTAACACTTACCCCTTGCAAGAAAAGAAAAAACACAATATAATTAAGGCATCGTGGGTAACCACGGTGCCTTTTGATTTTATGAAAGCGGAGGTAGTCCGGATGAACTTTTCACAGATAAGATGTTTCCTTGCTGCGGCGGATTGCCTCAGCTTCACCCGCGCCGCCGACAGACTTTATCTCTCCCAGCCTGTACTCAGCCGACAGATAGCTGCCATGGAGGAAGAACTTGAGATGCAGCTCTTCGTCCGCGAGAAGAAGTCCGTGCGCCTTACCCCCGCAGGTCAGGTGCTCGCTGAGGGTCTGGGCCGCCTCGCTGCTGACTATCAGTCCCTGCTGGAGAAGGCAAACGCGGTAAACAGCGGCTTTGAAGGCAGCCTTAACGTGGGTATGGCGGAAGGCCAGCTTATTTGCCCGCCCTATTCCGACGCCCTCAAAAGCTTCAACGAGAAGTACCCCGATATAAGAGTTAACCTTTCCAAGCACAGCCTTGCAGAACTGCTCTCAAAGCTTGAAACGGGCGAGCTGGACGTTGCATTCGGCGCTACTTTCAACGTAAAGGATGAAGAGACCTTCGATTACCAGAAGGTGTCGCGCACAAAGAATTATCTTGTAGTTCCGGCAAATCACCCCAACGTGGGCAAAGAAAACCTCAGCCTTGAAGATTTTGCCGACGATACCTATCTATCCCTCTCTGAATCGGAATCTCAGTTTATAGTGCGGGGCGCGCCGCAGCGCATAAGCGGCAGGATCAGCCGTAAAACGCTGGTGGCTCCCGATATAGGAACCCTTGCCTTGTGGCTGGAAGCAGGCTACGGTATCTTCACCCTCAACGGCAACCACGCCCTGCGCAATAACCCAAATCTGCGTTTCCTTGATATGCCCGAGCTGGGTGAGACCACAGAGATAATCATGTGGAAGCGAGATAATAAGAATCCCACTGTGGAAATGTTCCGCGAGCAGTTCACCGAAATTGAATAAATCAAAGGACACGGTCTGCACCGTGTCCTTTTGCTTGTAAATCGAATATTGCTGTGCTATATTATGCCTATATTGAGCTTTGGAGATGTGGGTATGAACTCAAAGATAAAGGGAACGCTGTTGGCGCTTATCGGCGGCGCGTTCT
>JAFYLI010000007.1 GCA_017537165.1 Oscillospiraceae bacterium
GAAATAGAGCAGTACAAGAACAATACCGATAAAGCAATAAAGACCAACAATACTGCTTACGATAGAGAATATCCAGCCAATGAGAGGTATCTTGGCCAAAAGGCCGAGAACAATACCCACAACAAAGCTGACAACAATGTACACAATGATGCTTACAACAAGATTATTTGTTGTAGGCTCCTTGAAAGAGAAAGGGAAAATTTTTTTCAAAGTTTCCATAATGCTTTTCCTTTCTTTATATCAATTTTTAAAATAATCTTCAAGTGTAGCTCGAACAGCTTTAGCGCTTCCCTGGATCATTTCGGGGCTGCCGCCTCCCCTGCCGGATATCGCAGCATTAATCTCTTTTGATTTGGCGCGAAGATCAATATTAGCGCTGCCCATAACGTAGTTATATCCCGTTTCATCGCTGCCCGAAAATGCCGCCGCTACTCCGCTGCAGAGCTTCATGGCTTCATTTACAAGCGTACGCAGGCTATTTATATCAAATGCCGCAGGATAGAAGAAGCAGTAATTGCCGTCAATGGCTGTCAGTTTTTCGCTTTCCGCTTTTAGTATAGATTTTTTAAGCTCTGCCGTTTGATATTTTTCATTCTGCAGATCATTGTAGAACTTTTTTACAGCCGTGGCTATATCGTCGCGTTTGGCAGAAAGGAGTGCAGATATTTCCGCGGCAGACTCCTGCTTACGTGCATAATCTTTATATGCATCGCTGCCGCAGAGCATGGTCAATCTTACGCCGCCACGATGCTTCATGTGGTCAATAATTTTAATTATACCTATTTCGCCGGTCCGTCTTACATGAGGTGCACAGCATGCACAAACATCATACCCCTCAACCGTAACTATACGCACATCCTCTGTAAGTTCCAGCTTGCTGCGATAATTTATAGAGTCAAGCATTTCGGGTTCGGGGAACACTGCATATATTCGGACATTCTCCCATACAGCCTTATTGGCTGCAAATTCGATATCAGCAATATCTTCTGCTGTCAGTTCGCCGTTAAAATCCAAAGTTACGTAATCTTCGGCCAGATGGAAGCCTACGTTATCGTATCCAAAACGTTTGTTTATCAGGCCCGAAACGATATGCTCTCCCGAATGGTTCTGCATTCTGCGGAAACGCTGTTCCCAATCGATGGAACAGGAGTACTCCCCTTCTGCTATCTCGCTTTCGGTGTAGTGAAGTATCTTCCTGTCTTTTTCCTGGACATCAAATACTCTTACGTTGCCTATATATCCGCTGTCTGCCGCCTGACCGCCGCCTTCCGGAAAAAAGGCTGTTTTATCAAGCTCAACACACCAGCGCTCACCGTCATAAACACAAGATTTAACCACAGCGACAAAATCCTTTATATAGCTATCGATATAATAAAGCTTTTCTGCCATAACCGGCCTCCACATAGTTTTAGATAATATTATCATCTATCGGCTCTTTTTTCAATCCTATTGTCTATGGCTCAATCCCCAATACTTAAAGAACAACAGAAAGCAGGCTAAGGGAAATAACCCTTAGCCTGCAATTTTTATGTATTTTACTTATCGAGAGCAATACGGGACTGCTTGTACAGTTCCTGCTTATAAGCGGGAGCGCACATGAAGTCAAACATGATAACGGGCTTCTCCTGGAAAGTGGGAGCATACTCGGCAACGAATGCCTTTGCGGTTGCTTCGATCTCTTCCTGGCTTGCATCGGGAGCCAGCATGGGAGGAGTTACACCGATGATGATCTTATCGCCATACTTCTCGTTGAGCATCTTAACGTCATTCATGGACTGGGGGCACCACATATCAACGCCCTGAGCAATCATAGCGGGAACGAGCATTTCGTTCTTACCGCAGGAGTGCTGCTGGAACCAGAGGCCCTTGGAGTGGCAGAAATCAACGATCTTCTTGATGTGAGGAACGATCATTTCCATGCAAGTATCAAGGGAGAAGAAGGGAGCGCGCTGAGAACCCCAGTCATCGTGGAAGATAACACCATCGAGCTCAAAGCACTCGAGATACTTGCTGATCATATGGATATACATGTCTGCCAGCTTATCGAAGAGAGCATGGACAGCTTCCTGCTGATCCTCGTCGATAAGAGCCATGATAGCGTTCTCGAAGTCCATGAAGGAGATCAGACGCTCGAACATACCGTTCTGGAAGGTAACGGAGAGAGAACGGCCATCGCCATTGAATGCAGCGTTGGTCTTTGCGCAGTCTTCCCAATCCATTGCGTCAATGTCGGGGAACTTGATGATTTCGGGCCAATCGTTTACGTCTTCCATGATGGGAGCGCCGGGCTTAACCATGGAGCCGCCAACAACGGGAACGTAAACCCATTCAACACCGAACAGGTCGGGACCACCCTTCTGCTCATCGGTATGAACAGGGCCAAGGTCACGAACCTCTGCACGAGCAACGTGGTCAACGTTGATACGGGGCTCGAGAGACATCATATCTGCCATGCTGGGGAACCACAGAGCGCCTTCACGCTTCCAGGCAGCAATAACGTTCTCCTTAGGAGTTACGGGAGTGTTGTACTTGGGGATAATTCTGCCGGGCATTACAGGCTCATTAGCCTTAAGATATTCGCCTACTACCTGAAGTTCGGCATCGGAAAAAGGAATACGATTCATTTATTTGTCCTCCTGCGTATTTTAGCTGTATTTTTTTAGCTTTGTATGTTATTCTACCATTAATAAAGAAAAGATACAAGCCGTTTTAAGGAGTTGTTATAATGAAAATCGCAATTATCAGCGGCGCATCAGCCGGTCTTGGAAAAAAGCTGTTGGAAAAAGCCATTCCCGCCTTCTCGGACATTGAGGAATATTGGCTCATATCCCGCAGTCTTGATAAGCTCAAAGAGGTTGCATCGGTTTATCCCGGCAAGTCATTTAAGCTTTTGCCCTTGGATCTTTGCTCTCATGATAGTTTCAAAACGCTTTCCGATGAGTTAGAAGCACATAAGCATGAGGTACGTCTTCTTATTAACAACGCAGGATGCGGCTTCCTCAACAACGTAGGTGACGGACCTCTTGATGAGCAGCTGAGTATGGTTGACTTGAATATACGGGCGCTGACCGCTGTAACTCACATCGTCTTGCCTTACATACCCGCAGGCGGTCATATTATTAATATTTCCTCCATTGCCTCCTTCTGCCCGAATCCCAGAATGACGGTATACAGTTCCACAAAAGCATACGTAAGTTCTTTCAGCAGAGGCTTATGGGACGAACTGAAGAGCAGAAAAATCAGTGTTACCGCTGTTTGCTCAGGCCCTATGGACACTGAGTTCATCTACAAAGGAAACATAAAAGGCAAATCCAAGACATTTGATACACTCCCCTACTGTGACCCGGATAAAGTTGCTGCTGGCGCTGTCAAAGCCGCACTTAAGGGCAAGGCAGTTTACACTCCCCGTGCGTTTTATAAGTTGTATAGAATCCTGGCCAAGCTAATACCGCATGCAATAATGATAAATGCATCCAGAACATAAAAACCAACGGCTGTGCAGTTATACTGCACAGCCGTTGGTTTTTATCAAACATCATTTTCGGCATAAAACCATGGGAATATTGGGTGGGAATAAAATAGGAGAATATGTTGGAAAAACACCGAAAATGAACACTTGATTACTCGGTTCTAAGAGCAATAACGGGATCCTTGTTAGCAGCCACCTTTGCAGGAATAAGACCCGCAATAACGGTAAGCAATACGCTGATGATAACCAGAATTACCGCTGCAGGGGCGGGCAGAACTGCGCTGAGGATCATAATATCGGTAAGCTTATGAATGATCGCATTTATCGGGATACACAGTAGCAGTGTTGCACCAATACCAATTAAGCCCGCAGCAAGACCGACAATAAGAGTCTCGGCATTGAATACGCGGGAAATATCGCGCTTAGACGCACCAATGGAGCGAAGTATACCGATTTCCTTAGTTCTCTCAAGAACGCTGATATAGGTAATAATACCGATCATAATGGAGGAAACAACAAGGGAGATAGCAACGAAGGCGATAAGTACGTAGGATATAGCATTTATGATGGTGCTTACAGAAGACATCATAAGGGCAACATAATCCGTATAGTTTATCTTATCGGCCTCGGATACCCCTTCATTATACTCAGTAATTATATTGGCAATGGTATCCTTAGCATTAAAGGTTGCCGCGTAAATGTTAATTGCGGAGGGGCTGGCGTAGTCTACATAACCGAGGGTCTTAATGTTCTCGTCATAAGTAGACTCGGAATAGCTGAGGGGCATATATGCATCATAGAATTCAACGTACTCAGCCTCGGTAAAAGTCTGCATATCAAACATACCGGCAAGCTGATCGGTGGTATAAGAACCAAGCTGTGCCTGCACCTGCTGAGAGTACTCAAGTGCAATCTGCTCTGCCATCATCTGACGGACATAGCTGAAGAGGGTCTCATCATCCATAGAAGGCAGCATTGCCTCATACTCGGGATAGGTCTGAGTAACCATAGCCTCAACATATTCACGGGTAATACTCTGCATGTTTGTTTCAACTATAGATGCTATATATTCCTCAGTGGGGGTAGACATATGAGTAGTAATAATCTCTGCCTTTTTAGCGTTGCTTACGGTGGTAAGATATTCCTTGATAGCTGCTGCCTTTTCGCCGTCGGTAGGTTCGGGATCATCTTCGGAAACAAAAGGCAGACCGGTGAATACGTCTACATCGGGGTTTTCAAGCTGTTCAACTACGAGGGGTTTCTCTGCAGTTTCATTTATAACGTGGTCAGTAAGAGCTGCGGTATAACCAATAGCTCCTCCCATCATACCTGCAATTGCATCTTCATCAGGTCTGATGATGCCGACGAGAGTAATCTCGCTGCCGTTATTGTACAAAGTCTTAAGACCCAGATCGGTAGTGGACACGTCAATATAAGTACCATCCACGTTCTTCTGATAGCGGTCAGCAGAATATATAAGCTTGAAAGTCTTTCCGATTATTTCATCGTATTCCCAGCTTTCGAAGCTGGCAGTGTCAATGGTTTCGCCCATCATAACGGAAGTTGCGATATCGTACATCTCGTCGGCACTCTTAAGACCGAGAGAATAGAGAACAACGTCGCTTACTTCGTTGTTGGCATCCACGATAAGTACTACTTCGTTGTGCTTTTCAGGCCAACGTCCAGCAATTACGTTATACTGTTCTTCCATAAGAGGATTGATAAGTTCACCGTTTTCGCCGGGAAGCATTTCATCCCAAATGACAACGCCACCGCTGCCGGTCATCTGTGCCATGCTGGTCATCATACTGCCTGCATCGCTGTCCATGGAAGAGCCTGTTGCAGAGGAGAACATCTTGCCCCAAAGATCCATGAAGTCGGATTCAATAATCTTGCCATCTACGTCTTCTGTGTAGATATTGAAGTCAAGATTGTATCTGTATTCAATAGCGCTTACATTTTCCTTCAGCAGAGTCTTGGGTTCGTTTCCTTCAAGCTCTGCATCAAGAAACTCTTTGAATGCTGTAAGGTTATTCACCTCAACGTCTGCAGAATACATAGTATTCATCATGTCATACATGATGGAGTTGATGTAAACTTTGTCGAGCGCGTGGGCCGCTTCTCCCGTTTCGGAGGACATGCCTATAAGTGAAGTCATAAGGCTTGTCATATCAAGGCGCTCGGCCTCAAGTGTTATGGGATAGGACGAAAGTGTATCTTCCTGAACTCGGTCAATGTAATTATTTACACCGGTTGACACCGACAAAATAAGTGCAATACCAATAATACCGATACTGCCGGCGAAAGCAGTAAGGAAAGTTCTTCCCTTCTTGGTCATCAGGTTATTAAGAGAAAGGGAAACAGCAGTGAAGAAGGACATTGCAGGCTTCTTCTGCTTCTTTCCGTTTGCAGCAATGTCATTGACTTCTTCGCCGTTATAGGGATTGGTATCACCTATAATTTCGCCATCCAGCAGGCGGATTATACGGTTAGAATACTTCTCTGCAAGCTCAGGGTTATGGGTAACCATTATTACAAGGCGGTCTCTTGCAACCTCTTTAAGAATCTCCATTACCTGTACGCTTGTTTCGGTATCAAGCGCACCGGTAGGCTCGTCGGCCAGAAGAATATCGGGATTATTAACAAGTGCACGCGCAATTGCAACACGCTGCATCTGACCACCGGACATTTGGTTAGGTTTCTTTTTGAGCTGATCACCGAGACCTACCTGCTCGAGAGCCGCAATGGCGCGTTTGCGGCGTTCTGCCTTGCTTACACCGGAGAGAGTAAGCGCCAACTCGACGTTGGACAGTACAGTCTGATGAGGAATGAGGTTATAGCTCTGAAATACAAAGCCAATGGAATGATTTCTATATGCATCCCAATCAGCATCCTTAAAATCCTTTGTAGATTTTCCGTTAATAACAAGATCACCGGAAGTATACTGATCAAGTCCTCCAATAATATTAAGCAGAGTGGTTTTACCACAACCGGACTGACCGAGAATGGATACAAATTCATTCTCGCGAAACTTCAGACTAACGCCTTTAAGTGCCTGAACTTCCATGTCGCCCATAGAATATGTCTTTACAATTTTATCTAAAAACAGCATCATAATCCCCCGTTGTATTTTGTGTTTTATGATAATATCACTTTATAAACATTACATCAACTATATATAGATTTTGTTGATATTTTATTGATGAAAATATCATATTATTTAGGAAATCTTGTCGAATATTGAATTGCCGCTTTATTTATTATATACTTTAATCGGGTGATGTTATGTTTAAAATCCTTATAGTTGAAGACGACAATGAATTATGCCAGCTTTTTAGAAAGGTTTTGGAAAAGAACGGCTATGAAGCTATCAGCGCATGCGACGGACTCGATGCGCTCAACAAACTCGAAACAGAGTATGTAGATCTTATAATTTCCGACGTAATGATGCCGAATATGGACGGTTATGAGTTTGTCCGTGAACTTCGCGAGGCCAAAATAGAAATACCGATCCTTATGATAACCGCCAAGGACAGCTTTCAGGATATGCAGGCAGGCTTCGGTGTAGGCAGCGACGACTATATGGTGAAACCGGTTAACGTGAACGAAATGATTCTGCGAGTCGGTGCACTTTTAAGACGCGCAAAAATGATCAGTGAGCGCAAGCTTACAGTTGGCGGAACTGTACTCGAATACGATGCACTGTCTGTAAACAAGGACGGTAAATCCAATATTCTGCCACAAAAGGAGTTTATGCTGCTCTACAAGCTTCTCTCCTACCCCAATCAGATTTATACTCGCCAGCAGCTAATGGACGATATTTGGGGTATAGACACAGAAACAGAAGCAAGAACTGTAGACGTACATATCAATAGACTGCGTGACCGTTTCAGAGATTGCGAAGACTTCGAAATCGTTACTGTGCGCGGAATAGGATATAAGGCGGTGAAAAAAGCTTGAATACTAAGATCAGTAAAAGCCTGAGACTTTACTCATCGCTTATAATTTTCATTCTCCTGAGTGTCTCCATGGTCTGCACCGCGATAATCGGCCTTTCTATGTATAGGTTCGGTATGCTGCAGGTCATGTTCGCAACACCGTTCACGTTTATACTTTGGATATACATCGTAAGTATAATTATCAGCACTGTACTTACTGCTATTGTCGGTAAGTGGCTACTCTCCCCTATTCTTAAAATAAGCAGGGCATCAAATCAGGTTGCAAAGGGTAATTTTAAGGTCCAAGTTGAAGGCGACAGCCGTATTGCCGAAGTACAGCAAACCTTCGCAAATTTCAACCACATGGTACGCGAACTTGGCACAATAGAGACTCTCAGAAGTGATTTTATCGCCAATGTCTCACATGAATTTAAAACTCCTCTTAATGCCATTGAAGGTTACGCAACTCTTTTGCAGGATAGAACTCTAAGTGACGAAGAAGAGTTGGACTACATCGATAAGATACTGTTCAATACAAATCGACTTTCCGAGCTTGCAGGTAACATATTATTGCTATCCAAGGTCGAAAACCAAAACATCCCCGAATCAGTAAGCCGATATAAGCTTGATGAGCAAATACGTCAAACACTTGTTATGCTTGAGCCGAAATGGAGCGAGAAGAACATTGATTTGGATATTGAGCTTGATGAAGTATACATAACAAATTGCGAAGGTCTCTTAGCTCACGTGTGGCTCAACGTCATAGGAAACGCAATTAAATTCAGCGAAAAAGGCGGCGAAATTGCAATACGTCTTTCCGCCGATACAGCAGGTGCTGTGGCCACTGTGCGTGATAACGGTATCGGCATGAGCGGCGATACTCTGCAGCATATTTTTGAAAAATTCTATCAAAGTGACAGTTCGCGCAAGTCCGAAGGAAACGGCATCGGACTTGCACTTGTCAAGAAAATACTCGACCTCTGCGGCGGCAGTATATCCGTTACAAGCGCCATAGGCGAAGGAAGCACTTTCAGGATATTCTTGCCTAACGAACTATAAAAAAATACGTCAGTTGTATTCTTCAACTGACGTATTTTATTTCTTATTTTGTAAACTGCTCTCAAGCAGCGCCCAGATTATCCAGAAATATGGCGCACAAATAAAAATGCTTATCCCAAAGAACGCTTGAATACTGTAGCACATGATTCCGGCGCCAAAAGCTGCGGCTGCAGGACTTTTATTATCGCATCTTATAAATCTGACAAAAGTGGAAAGAAGCGCAGCAAGGTATACAATCAGTGCGGGTATACCCTGACATACAGCAATATTCAAATATTCATTATGGGCAGCATCAATGGAAGCTTTACGGATTGTACCATCCTCTTTGACCGTTTCAAATATTACACCTATACGATCTGCCAAAGTATCTGCTCCACCGCCAAATATCGGACGATCTGCCAAAAGAGGTAGCGTATGTCGCCAAATAAAAATACGGCTTGAACCATAAGAATCTTCGAAATTTCCATGAAGCACTTCGTGGAATTCGTGCATGGTAGTATATTGAAAGTCATTAACGTAAACAAATATTAGTGCTGCAATAACAAACAGTATTTCCGTAATAAATATTATTTTACGACTGCGCTTATTATTGACGATATACGGCAGCACAAGGAACAATCCAAGAAAAAGTCCTAAAACACCGGCTGCAATTCGCGATTTCAAAAGTACTATTGTTCCAAGCGCGACAGGAATCAACAGCCAAAGCCGAGATTTCTCTTTTGCCCGGGAAATATAAATAAGCAGTATTGGGATAACAAGACAAAGAAAGGCGGAAGTAAGGCCCGCGTTACCCAAGGTACCGAGAAATTCTCCCGAATACTTTATGCCGCCATCATAATAATTCAACCCTTCAGGGAAAAGCCATAAGGCATTTATTTTAAAAAATTGCAGAATGCATACCGCAGCAAAAACTGCCGTAACGGCACCGATAAGATAAATTATAAACCTTTCGGAAGTTAAGTTTCGCTTTACAACAAGAAATATCAAACCGTAGATACAAATTGACAGGGCACCTTCCTTGCGATGTGCGCCAATAATTGTTTCCGGAAAAAATTCCGACAAAACAGCCGATAGGATAGTTAGGATCATGAACAGTACAACGCATATCTCTGTAAAATTGCACTCTTTCTTCGTTCGAAGAACTCCTCTTCTGCCAAGACAGCTGCATAAAATCACAGCAAGGAAGAAGCATCCACAGATAATAAGAAAAGAAACATACTTAACTATAGTAATATTTCTATACCCTGCCGACCCAAATATAAACAATTGGAGCGTAAAAAAGAGCACAACAAATAAACCGCAAATAAATTCCGGCATAAGTATAGATCTGTTTATCATTTTTAATAAGCGCTCTTTCATTTTGCCTCTTCAATCGGACAGCCCGAAGCCTATGGCTTCGGGCTGCTGCATTTTAATTGATTTTACATTAAAGACCGAATACTTCTTTAGCCAAATCTGCGAGAGTCTTTACAGAAAGATCAATGCCGCCCTTGGAGCTATTGATGCAGATATCATAGTTATCCATATCTTTCCATGAAGAACCGGTATAATACTTGTAGTAGCTGGAACGCCCCTTATCTATCTTGTTCAGCTCAGCTTCAACAGTTTTGGGATCGTAGCCGTACTCGTTAATACAACGCTCTATACGCTCATCCTTATTTGCACGAACAAATACTCTAAGCAGGTCGGGATGATCGCTGAGAACGTAGTTAGCGCATCTGCCGACTATAACACAGTTATCCTTTGCGGCAATTTCGCGAATAACATCAGACTGTGCTATAAAAGCCTTATCATTTACCGGCACGGTATACTGCAGATTTATGCCGGAAGCTATGTATGCAGAGGTAGCGATATTGAAAAGGAAGTTGTTGCTGGCCTTTTCCTCATTCTTTTCAATAAAGTCGGGACTCAAGCCGCTCTTTTCAGCTGCAAGCTGAATAATAGCTCTGTCATAATAAACAAAGCCGAGCTCTTCAGCAAGCTTCTGTCCGATTGTTCTCGCACCGGTACCAAATTCTCTGCTTATAGTGATAACCTTGTTTGCCATATATAAGTCCCTCCTCGGTTTGGGCATTTAAACATATGCCTATTTACTTGGATTATACAATATTTTATATCCTATTGCAATAAAAAACTTAAATGACGTGATCAAACGTATCGCTTGATTTCGATAATCGTTCGACCTTTTTTACTGACGCCGCCTACCGAGTCCAACAGCATTTTACCGTAGCCACGAACAGAAATGCTGTCTCCGGCCGTTACGATCTTATCTGTTTTGATGCATTCAAAATCGTTGACTTTTACTCTTCCGGAATTTATAAGTGCCGCAGCATTTGCACGGCTTACCGAGCATCCGGAGGACACAACAGCGTCAAGGCGCAAAGAAGCAACGGTATCTCGGATAACTTTGAACTTTTCTTCTTTATCCGCAGGTGGTCCGTCCAGCAATTCCAGTTTAAGAGTTTCATGGCCTGCTCTGAAAAGATTATCCATAATGAAGGCAGCAGATTCAGTGGTACAAATAATATCGCAGAAATCTTCGTGAATAAGCAGATCACCAAGACATTCTCTTGTAATACCAATATTCATCAAGCTGCCGAGCATATCTCTATGGCCAACCGTTCCCTCGCGAAACTTTGCGCGAACCACGGAAACGCCGCTATCTGCCACTGCGCTATCAGCGTCTAAATAATCGGGATAAAACACCACTATTTTTCGCTCAGCGCCATCATAAGCGCCCCAAAAGAGATACCCTTCCGCTTTTTCGCCGCGAAGTGCGGTTTCGGCGATTATGCAGTCATGCATAGACAGAAAACGAGTTGTCTGCAAATAATTCTTCGTCGAACAAGCATTAAGCTTATCAAACACCTTTGCAAGCATAAGTACGTCTTCTTCGGCTGAGGCGTATTTTTTAATTATATCCCTCTTATCAGTCATTATTTACGTCTGCTGCAGAGGGCAAATCAATAACGGGATATACTCCGTCTCCCCCGTTCATCTGAACTTGAGGAAGCTGACCGTTCCAGGTGATGATTTTGGTATAATCGATAAGCTCCTGAGTAAGAGATGCTGCGATCTCATCGTTTGCCTCAGCTTCAGCTTCTGCTTTTACTTTGACAGCGTAGGCTTCGGCATCGGCTGCGATCTTTGCAGTCTCAGCCTCTGCAGTTGCGGCAATAACCTTTTTATCGGCCTCAGCCTGCGCAATAATTATCGCTGCTTCCTGCTCTGTCTGTGTGGTGAGTTTGTTCTGCTGAGCAACCTGTTTTGCCTCAACCGCATCGGTAAATGTATCGGTAAAGTCGATATTTTCAATATTTACTTCTATTATCTGAATACCGTAACGCTGCATATCGGCAATAAGGTACTCTTCAACGGAATCCGAAAGAATGGTACGTTTTTCTACCAAGCCCTCAGCGGAGTAAGCAGAAAATACCAGCTTTACATTTTCAAGTACTCTGGGATAGATTACGGTATCAAAATAATTTATACCGACGTTCTGATAAAGGAACTGAGATTGATTTTTATCGATGGTAAAGTTAACGGAACCGCTGATAGAAGTCTGCTGAATATCGGAAGAAAATGCCTCCATCTCGAAATTGCGCTTCTGCACACGGTTATCCATTCTTATAACCTGCTGATAAGGCATTTTAAAGTTAACGCCCTCACTGAGAACCTTACCTTCTACTCGTCCAAAAGTAACAAGTACGCCGGTGTGGCCCGCAGGAATCGTTGCAACGCAACCACCTACGATGAGTATAAGAGGGAGTATTGCCAGAAAGCTCTTTTTATTTGCTTTCCACTTTCTTGTGGTTACAACTCTGGGATTACCCAGTTTATCTGTAACTTCTTTGCGTGTTGCGGTAAAACCGGTAATCACAAAAACTATAATTGCAGCAACAAGAGCTGCTACTACCCAAATCATATCTCTACCTCCTTGATCAGGCTTCGTAATTCTTTACCTTATGGAGATTTGCCTCATCCGAGGACAATTCAACCATTTTGATATCGGTGGTATCCATCTCGTTGAAAAGCTGGACAAGATGCGTTACGAAGATATACTTGCTCTTCACAACGGGAAGGATCTCAAGGATATCCTTTATACCGGCAGAACCTTCGGCATAGGCTGTTGTCTGGAAGGTTTCGTTGAGAAGGACGAGAGAATAAGGAACTATATTATCCAGTATTGCAGCAAGCTCCTGAACTTCGCCTTCAAATCGGCCGGCTATATCACCAATGCTGAACTCTTTTTCAGCAGAAGAGAACTGCGCAAAAACGGCATTTCTGATGCTTATCTTTGCAGCGGTCGCGCAAACGGGCAAGCCTGCCTGAGCAAAAATCTGAGCAACGGCAATAGCTCTGAGATAGCAAGTCTTACCGCCACTGTTTCTGCCTCGAATCAGCAAGCCCTTATGGTTTTCTTCAAAACGAACGGGGTTTCTTGTAATTTCTTCTGCAGAAAGGCCTTCGCCAATAAGCTGCATATCGTAGATATCGTTTGCCTTAAAGCAATCGCTTTCGGCAGGCAGCATACCGGGCATACACATAGGCATCTTTGCTTCGGACAAATATCTGCAATATCTGAGACCGGTATCATAGAAAGAAAGCTCGCCGGAGAGTCCGCGGAAGAACTCGTAAATATTTCCGGTAATTCCGCTAAGAGCGGTATAAAGCTCATAAAGTGCCTCGTTAAGGATATTGTTGGCGTCTTCAACATGAAGCTCACCCATATCAACTTCGGGCGCTATATCGCTCTCTCTTGTGGTCTTACCGATGTTGCCGAAGAGTTTTTTAATAGACTTGCCCATGCTCTTGTCTTCAAGTTCGATTGCCTCGGTAATACTTGCAGACTTGATAGTGAGGGTATTGTCGCTCTCGGTGCGAACTTTAAACTCGTAGGCATCAATGTTCTCTCTGGTAAAGTAGCCGGAAATTTTGGATATCTCGTCCAGAGAAGCATTTTCCGTCATTTCAGCGCAGAAACGCTTAATGCCAAGAAGACCGTCGGACTTGACGTCGTATTTCTCTATAGTGTCGTGAATAGAGCGGAAATAGGAAACGGTATTTTTAGCAAAGTTTGCAGTTATCTTGAGGGATTCATAGGTACAGTCAAGAATACCGCGGGAAGTATTGGGCACACCGTAAACGTAAATGCTGGAACGCATTTCGTGCCAGTCGGACTGCAGTGTATCGTAGCTTTTGAAGATAAGTCTCAATTCTTCAAGCAGCTTAGGCATGCTTATAAAATCGAGCAGTACATCCTGACGATATTTAATATCATCAATATTCTTAAGAGGCTTCTTAATTACCTCCATAAAATAATTAAAGCTATCACTGTTGCGAGCAAACTCCCATGCTGCTTTGTCGATAGAAAGGTCATATACGGTGTCGCTCATAGCCTCCGCGATAGGGCCTTCGTTTATGATATAACTATCATCAAAATTCTTATACAGAAGACTGAATTTCACTTAGACCCCTCCTTTCACTTTACAAAACGTGCGCGGAGCGCATCGGCAGTAAGGCCATACTTTTTAAGAATATCCAGCGCGAAAGAATCGGATGCACCGCGGCGGCGCTCGATTCTATAAGTTCTGCGGTTCTCGTCGCTTGCATCGACTATAACGCTGAGGAACGGAATTTTGGTATTGCCCACGCCATGCTGATGGGTAATATAGATACCGAATGCACCCAGCTCAAACAACTGATCTGCCAGTTTACCGGTAAGATCGGTTGCAATTTCTTCGTTGGTAGTAGAGTAAGTTTCGTTGAGAAGAACGAGCGCATCGGAAACGTCGTTTGCAAGGATCTCCTTTACGCGGTTCTGTTCATCGGCAAAACGGCCGTCACCGTCAAATCTTTCATCTCTGGGGAAATGAGTATATACACCGCTTACGGGATACAGCTCAGCGTCATTGCAGACGAGAGGACATCCGCAAAGGAACATAATCGCGGTAATACCAACTGCTCGCAGATAGGTGGTCTTACCACCGCCGTTAGCACCGGTAAGATAGCAGAAAGGCTCTTCAGCGGTAAATTCGACGTCGTTGGGAACAATGTTGACCACGTTCTTCGCAATGAGAGAAATATCTCTTGCTCCGCGAATAATAAACTTCTTTTCGTTGGAAACAGCAGGCCAGCAGATGGGCATACCCATAGCCTTTACTCGGTCGATTATCTCGGAAACCTCAAGATAGAAGTTAAGTTCAGAGCGGTACTTAAGAACTTCGGGAGCGTAGAAGTCCGAGAATTCGTCGTAAAATTCCTTGAACAGCTTGAAGGATTCGGGATAGAGACTGGCAAGACCGTTTATAATACGGGGCTTTATCTTTATAGAAACGTCTCTCTTTTCGCGAGTATCGGATATACCAAGATCCTTTGCGCATTTGGTAAGGCGGGAAACTATAGTAGTTTCATCCTCGGTGCGAATACGCATAGTTTCGCCCTTAAGACGCAGACTGTTGATACGCACAAGGTCAGACTTGGGGAAATTAAGGCTGGTTATCTCCTCTGCCTTGCAGCACTCTTCCCTATCAAACTCTTTCTTGAAGAATTCAACAAAACGCTCCAGGAAAAATCCCTTGGCTTCAGTCTTTGCAGCATTTCTGAAGAACTTCATTTCTGCATTAACCAGATTGAAGTAAAGGTAATTACGCTCATTGTCGCACTTGGAGGCATTATATGCTGCATCAAGTTTATAAACCTCTTCTATATTGCGCGCAAGAAGCTTGAGCTGCAGACGAATGTCTTTATTCTCAAGAACGCGGAAAAGCTCCTGACGAATAGGAATATCCTCAGGGGTACCTGCGGTAGTCATTGCGGAAATCGCTTCATCGCTGAGCAGCAGCTCCATTTTGAGGTCATCAAAAGTTTCACGTGCTATTTTTGTGCGTGAAGGTGCTGAGGTAAAAAGCAGACTGGGAAATATCATAGTATCTATCGTCCTTCCTGGTTTGGAATAAGCAAACCGGATTTTTTCGCAATTATCGCATTGTATTTATGCATTATAGCACAATCTCAAAAAAATTGAAAGCATTACTTACTTCATTTAGAGCATTCTTCACAGAAACTTCATAAAGAAAAACTGCAAACGACGATGCATCAGGAAATCTTATTAGGGTCAAAGCCCGTGATTCGTTGCCGATCGCTCAAAGACTTATTTGCCAATAAGAAACGGAGCGTATCGATACCGATACGCTCCGTTAACTGTTTTACGGACGCTTGCCGATTGACTTATTGCGTTAGTTAAGGAAATCCTTCAGCTTCTTGGAGCGGCTGGGATGACGAAGCTTTCTGAGTGCCTTAGCTTCGATCTGGCGAATACGCTCACGGGTAACGTTGAATTCCTTACCAACCTCTTCAAGAGTACGGGTGCGGCCATCTTCTATACCGAAGCGGAGACGCAGAACCTTTTCTTCTCTGGGTGTGAGGGTGCTGAGCACCTGCTCAAGCTGCTCACGCAGGAAGGTGAAAGATGCGGCCTCGGCAGGCTCGGATGCATCCTCATCGGGAATGAAATCGCCAAGATGGCTGTCTTCCTCTTCACCTATGGGAGTTTCAAGGGAAACGGGTTCCTGAGCTATCTTGAGTATGTCACGAATCTTCTCTACGGGCATGCCCATTTCTGCAGCAACTTCTTCGGGACTGGGATCATGGCCCAGCTCCTGCAGGAGCTGACGGGAAACACGAATTACCTTGTTTATGGTCTCGACCATGTGAACGGGAATTCTAATGGTTCTTGCCTGGTCTGCAATGGAACGGGTTATTGCCTGACGGATCCACCAAGTTGCATAAGTGGAGAACTTATAACCCTTGGTATAGTCAAACTTTTCAACTGCCTTGATAAGCCCGAGGTTACCTTCCTGAATAAGGTCAAGGAACAGCATGCCGCGACCTACGTAGCGCTTTGCAATACTTACAACAAGACGGAGGTTTGCTTCTGCCATCTTCTTGCCTGCTTCTTCACCAACCTTAACGGTCTTCTGAAGTGCTTCGAGTTCTTCGGCAGCGAAAGGCTCAGCCTCACCGTTTTCAACAGCAGTCTTGCGCTCTTCGATCTTTGCAGCTGCCTCGCTGCCTTCTGACATCTTTACAGCATACTCAACCTCTTCCTCGGGAGTAAGCAGGTTTACCTTACCGATCTCCTTGAGGTACATACGAACGGGATCGTCAATGCTGAAGGTTTCGGCAAATGCATCGGTATTTGCGATTTCTTCCTCACTGATGTCTTCAAGCTCTTCGATCTCATCCAGATCAGCTGCCTCGGGAAGCATGTCGTCGGTAATAGTGATGCTGAAATCTTCGTCTACAACGTCAATATTAAGAGTTTCGAGGGTCTCGTAAACCTTATCGATCTGCTCACCTTCGAGGTGAAGCTCCTCATAAAGTGCGGTAAGATCTTTTACGGAAACAGATCCTGCCTTCTTTGCTTTTTCGAGCATTTCGTTAAGCTTTGCCGCTACCTGCTCCTTATCAAGTTCGGGTGCATTGCCCGCTGCTTTAGCCTTTTTTGCCACTGTTTTTATCCTCCATACCCTTAGTTTCTTTATATCTGTTCATGAGTGCCAGCAAATCTGCTGAATTTTTCAATTTTTCCGTGTGAATTACCCGTATGTAGTCAGCCATCGTTTCCTGGGCATTTGCCAAACTTTCGGGTTTTTGCGTAATATGTACTAACTGCGACATTTCCTCATCACTAAGATCTCCCGCCAAAGCCGAAATCTCAATGCTGCGCCCGTTTTTAAAACGCCCGCTTATGACCGAGAAGAGCTTTCCCAAAAATTCCGAGGAAAACTCATCGCTCTCCAACTCGCACTTATGAATAAGTGACGGATCTAGGAGAATCAGTCTGATTATTCCCTCTTCAGCCGTTGCCGAACGCACGTTTTGGTATCGCAGCGATTTTTCTCTCGGCTGTGCAGACATTTCGGGACGTGTCTCAGCCCTCTCCTGCTCCTGCTTTTGCTTTTTGGCCTGAATATTACGGGATTTGGCTATCTCCTGCGCCATTGCTTCGGGAGATATTCCAGCTGCCTGCGCAGCTCTTCCGCCGTATACCTCGCGTTCCACGGGGCTGGACAGCCGCGCGATCATTTGACCTGCAGCTTTAAGGAACTCCACTTTCTCTTCAGGAGAACTCAGGTCATATTTAGATTGCAGGTTCATCAGCTTATATTCTATGTGATTTTCGCTGCCGTTTATGAGTCTTTCAAAAGCCGCAGGACCATAAAGCTTTATAAAATCGTCGGCATCTATCTTCTTTTTCTCTCCGTCAACCATTCTGTCGGGCAATTTCAATACCTTAACACTAAATTCGGAGTTTTTCAAGATTTCAAGAGCTCTGTCTGTGGCTTTGATACCTGCAGGGTCATTATCATAGCAAATAATTATTTCTTTTGCATAACGGGAAATTAGCCTTGTCTGGTCTGTAGTAAGCGAGGTTCCCATGGATGCAACCGCATTATCAAACCCGGCCTGATGCAGGGTAACAACGTCAATATTACCCTCGCACAGAATAAAATTACCACGTTTTGTATTCTTGGCAAGATTTATACCGTAAAGCGTACGGCGCTTACTGAATGCAATGGTTTCCGGTGAATTGAGATACTTAGGTTCCGAATCGGACAGTGTTCTGCCGCCAAAGCCAAGTACTTCTCCACTTACGCTGATTACCGGAAAAATAAGCCTATCGCGAAATTTGTCATAAACAGAGCCTTTGGCATTTTTCACAGCAAGACCCGCCTGCACAAGCTCATACTCATCGTAGCCTCGCCGCTTCATAGCTTTAATCAAAGCATCCCATTGACTCGGTGCAGCACCCAATCCAAATCGCGTGGCGGTCTGCGGCGTGATCCTGCGCTTTTCAAGGTAGGCTCTCGCCGTTTTTCCGGAATCTTCTTTAAGGAGAGAATTATAGAACCTTGCTGCTTCCTTATTAAGGTTGACTATGCGCCTGCGAAGCTGTCCCGATTCACCACGGTCATCCTCCGGAACTGCCATGCCAACACGGTTTGCCAAAAAGCGAATCGCATCAGGATAGCCGAGATTCTCTATTTCCATTATGAAGTTTATGACACCTCCTCCTTTTCCGCAGCCAAAACAGTGATAGATCTGCTTGTCCGGTGAAACGGAAAAGGATGGCGTTTTTTCATTATGGAAGGGGCATAAGCCAAACAAGTTGCCACCCTTCCTGCTTAACTGCACATAGGAAGAAACTACGTCGCTTATATCATTTCTCGCCAGCAGCTCTTCAATAAAGCTGTCAGGAAAAGCCATAAAAATCCTCCATTTAGCGTCCTTGCGCTATGCCTTGACGCTTACTTAACGAACAGTCCATGCTCCGGGCACGAAGAGGTTATTGAACGTATACAGCAGATAGGTATCGCTCATGCCTGCTATATAGTCACAGATAACACGTTCGGGGCTGAATCTGTCCAAATTGGAAACATAATCATCAGGAAGTTTCGACGGGTCTTTGATATAATAGTCAAATATCATCGAAAGCATACCTTCAACCTTGCTTTCTTCACTTTTTGCGACAGGATTTTTGTAAACCCGTTCAAACATAAAGTCGCGGAAAGACTCCATTACAAAGTACATTGTAGAGCTCATCTCTATCTTTCCGCATTCCCTGCTTGTGTTTATTACATCCCTGATAATACTTTCGATTCTTTCACCGTAGCTTTCTCCGGTTACGGCAATTATCTCCCCGGGAATGTCTTCCTCTTCAAGGATACCTGCTCGGATTGCATCGTCAACATCATGATTTATGTATGCAATACGGTCGGACAGGCGTACCACCTGACCTTCCAGTGTATCGGGCTGTTTATCGCCGGTGTGGCACAGTATGCCGTCCCGCACCTCTGCGCAAAGATTAAGTCCTGCGCCATCTTTTTCGAGTATATCAACTACTCGCAGGCTTTGCTCATTATGTTCGAATCCCATGCTGCTTATCTTTGCAAGCGCTCTTTCTCCGGCGTGACCAAAGGGAGTATGCCCAAGATCATGACCGAAGGCAATGGCTTCTGTTAAATCTTCATTAAGTCTAAGCGAGCGAGATATGGTGCGAGCAATTCGTGCAACCTCTATGGTGTGTGTCATTCGCGTGCGGTAATGGTCTCCCTCGGGCTGAAGAAAAACCTGAGTTTTATGTTTCAGCCGTCGAAAAGATTTGGAGTGGACGATACGGTCGATGTCGCGCTGGAAGCAAGTTCTTATATCACAAGCCTCTTCGGGCACACGACGGATTCCTGCACCTTTGGCAAAAGCAGCACGCTCGGAAAGCACGCTTCTTTCCGCCTGTTCATGCTCTTCTCGTATAGTCATAAGCCAATCATCACTCCTCTGCACACTTTGCTGTCTATTATATACGCCGAAATATTTTAAAACCCTTTTTTATAACCAAAAAACTGCGAAATTATTTTAATTTCACAGTTTTCAGTAAATATTCAAACTTTTACGTTTACAAACCAAGCAGCTTTTCTGCGTTTTCGTGATATATTTTCTCTTTTTCACTTTCAGACAGACCGAGACTTTCGATCAGCCGCTTTTCTTCTTCGGGAGAGTGCCACGGGCAATCGGAGCCAAAGAGAATTTTATCGGCTCCATGCTTTTCAACTATCATTTGAGCTGAAGGCATAGCGATAGCACCGTATCCGTAAGAAGTGTCAAAATATATCGGCAAACCGCAAAGCAGCTTCAATACATTCTCTGCGCATGAAAGACCTCCCCAATGTGAAGCGATAAACGGAGAGTCTACCCAGCGCAATGCGTTTACTATACGCTCGGGGGTTGCCATATACGGCGGCGCAAACCCATAATCAAAACCGGCGTGTATCATAGTAACCAGATCAAGCTGAGCTATTTTCTTATATATTGGCTTCATAATTTCGTCGTCGACATAAAGGCCTTGATAGTCAAACTGAAATTTTACGCCTTTTAAACCAAGAGCTTTGATACGCTCCAGTTCCTCCATAACATTTGCTGCCCTAGGATAAACCGAGCCGAAAGCTATAACATCTTCCCTTTTGTTCATCTCTGCGGCAAAATCATTTACCGCAGTCATTTGTTTCTCGTTGGTTGCGATATTCAGCACAACGAAGCTATCAACACCCTGCTGTTTCATAAAACCGGAGAGCCCGTCAAGACTGCCGTCGGTATGCGGAATAAGGCCACCCGCTTTTGCACCTATCTTGATAACGGCGCTTTGAGCTATTTTATCGGGAAAGCAATGAGAATGGAAATCTATAAGCATTAGAGTACCCCTTGATAACAAAGCTAATTAAATGCGAAGTGCGACTTAAATATATAATTTGCGACAATGTATTGTCAATAAATTTGTCAAAAATATGGATATCTTGGATTGGACATTTAAATATATATATGGTATAATTATTTGTCATTGTATGCTTAATTAAACTATATCCATAAAATACATATCGATAGATTCGGAAAGGAACAACAATTTATGAAAAAAGTTGCGGTAATTATGGGTTCCGATAGCGATCTGCCCGTAGTAAAGGGTGCTATCACAAGACTCAAGCAGTTTGAAGTTCCCTTTGAAGTACACGTAATGTCTGCCCACAGAACTCCCGCTGCAGCGGAGGCTTTTGCTAAGTCTGCTGAAGAGCAGGGTTTCGGCGTTATCATTGCAGCTGCAGGTAAGGCCGCTCACCTCGGCGGTGTTCTTGCTGCATATACAACCTTGCCCGTTATCGGACTTCCTATAAAGTCTTCCTTTATGGACGGCCTTGACAGTCTTCTGTCTATTGTCCAGATGCCCACCGGTATTCCCGTAGCCACCGTTGGCGTTGGTGCCGCAGATAACGCAGGTATTCTTGCCGTCCAGATGCTCGCCATCAACGACGCCGAACTCTCTGCCAAACTCAGAGCATATAAGCAGCAGATGGCAGATGAGGTAATGGCCAAGGATGCAAAAATCCAGAACGAAACCTTTGAGTAATTAATTTTAAATTTACAAATACATTCTAAAACATTTATTGGAGGATGTTGCAGATGAATAATAGTTTCAGCGAAAGCTACAAGGCTGCCGGCGTTGACGTTACCGCTGGTTACAAGGCCGTAGTCCTTATGAAATCCCATATTGCGCGCACAGTTACCTCCGGCGTAGTTTCCTCTATCGGCGGATTTGGCGGCTGCTTCGCCCTGCCCCTTGGTATGGAAGAACCCGTTCTCGTTTCCGGTACCGACGGCTGCGGCACCAAGGTAAAGCTGGCCATCCTTATGGACAAGCATGATACCATTGGTATCGACGCAGTTGCCATGTGCGTAAACGATATTATCTGCTGCGGCGCAAAGCCCCTTTTCTTCCTGGACTACATCGCTTGCGGTAAGAACATTCCCGAGAAGATCGCAGCTATAGTTGCCGGTGTTGCTGAAGGCTGCGTACAGTCCGGTGCAGCTCTCATCGGCGGCGAAACAGCAGAGCACCCCGGCCTTATGCCCGTTGAAGATTATGACCTTGCAGGTTTTGCGGTTGGTATCGTAGATAAGAAAGATATTATCGACAACTCTAAGATGGAAGCCGGTAACGTAGTTATTGCTCTTTCCTCCACCGGTATCCACTCTAACGGTTTCTCTCTCTGCCGCAAGGTATTTGACATCGACAACAACAATCCCGACCTCTATGTCGCAAAGGAAGAGCTCGGCGGTAAGACTGTAGCAGAAACTCTCCTTACCCCCACAAGAATTTACGTCAAGTCCATTCTTGCTCTTATCGAAAAGGTATCCGTCAAGGGTATCTCCCACATCACCGGCGGCGGCTTCTACGAAAACATTCCGAGAAGCATTCCCGACGGTCTCGGTGCTAAGATCAACATAAGCGACGTTCGCGTTCTTCCCATCTTCGACCTTATTGCAAAAACCGGCAATATTCCCGAAAGAGATATGTTCAACACCTTCAACATGGGCGTTGGCATGAGCGTAGTAGTTGCCAAAGAGGACGTTGACACTGCTCTTGAGATACTCCGCGAGAACGGTGAAGATGCTTACGTTCTCGGTGAGATCATCGAAAGCGACGAAAAGTGCGTTCTTATATAATGAGTTTATATAACTGAGAAAAGAGGTCCATCATATGAAGCCTGTTAAAACCGCAGTTCTCGTATCTGGCGGCGGCACAAATCTTCAGGCAATTCTAGATTCCATGATTTTTGACGAAATCAAAAATTGCGAGATTACCGCCGTTATCTCCTCTAACCCCAACGCTTACGCTCTCGTTCGAGCAAAGAACGCTAACGTTCCCACCTATGTAGTCGACAGAGCTTCCTTCCCCAACCGCCGCACCTTTACCGATGCTATTATTGACAAGCTGAGAGATCTCGACATTGAGCTGGTAGTCCTCGCAGGCTTCCTCTATGTCCTCACTCCCCGCTTCGTATCTCTCTTTGAAAACAGAGTAATAAACATCCATCCCGCACTTATACCTGCTTTCTGCGGCGACGGCTACTATGGTCTGCACGTCCACGAGAAAGTACTTGAGTACGGTGTAAAGCTCACCGGCGCAACCGCCCACTTTGTCAGCGAAGTTACTGACGGAGGCCCCATAATCCTGCAGAAGGCCGTCGAGGTCAAGGAGGGCGACACTCCTGAAATCCTGCAGCGCAGAGTTATGGAAGAAGCCGAGTGGCAGATACTTCCCAAAGCTATATCCCTTTATTGCGAAGGCCGTCTTTCCGTTGAGGGCCGCATAGTACACATTAAAGAAAGTTCGGAGGAAAAGGCATGACCATTAACACTATTCTCGAAAACAATTCCTATCCCGGCCGCGGCATTATGATTGGCCGCTCCGCCTGCGGCAAGTTCGCAGTTACCGCATATTTCATCATGGGCCGCAGCGTAAACAGCCGCAACAGAATCTTCACCGTAACCGATGACGGCATCCGTACCGAAGCTTTCGATCCCTCCATGATGTCTGATCCTTCCCTTATCATTTATCACCCCGTCAGACACATTGACGGCAAAATGATTGTAACCAACGGCGACCAGACCGATACCGTCCGCGATTTCATCGCAGAAGGCAAGACTTTCGAGGAGGCTCTTCGCACCCGTACTTTCGAGCCCGACGAACCCAATTTCACCCCCAGAATTTCCGGTATCATCGAGAAGGACGGCAGCTATAAGCTTTCCATTCTCAAGAGCCAGTACGGTAATGCAGCTTCCGTTCAGCGCTATTTCTTTGAGTATGCTCAGCCCGTTGCAGGTACCGGCCATTTCATTCACACCTATAAGTGCGACGGTAATCCCATCCCCTCTTTCGAGGGCGAGCCCGAATTCGTAGAGCTGCCTCCCGCTTCTCCCGAAGATTTCGCTGAGGCTGTTTGGAATTCCCTCAACGCTGACAACAAGGTATCCCTTTATGTAAATTACACCTCTCTCGAGGATGGCAAGGAATACGTTATCATCAAGAACAAGAACGTTTGAAAGGAGCACACAATAATGTCTGCAGAACTCGAACTGAAATATGGTTGTAATCCCAACCAGAAGCCCGCAAAGGTATATATCAATGACGCTGATAAGCTGCCCTTTGAGGTAGTTAACGGCCGCCCCGGCTATATCAATCTTATGGACGCTTTCAACAGCTGGCAGTTGGTTAAAGAACTCAAGGAAGCTACCGGTCTTCCTTCTGCAGCTTCCTTCAAGCACGTCAGCCCTGCAGGTGCAGCGGTTGCAAAGCCCCTCACTGACGTTCTCAAGAAGATCTACTTCGTAGAAGGCATGGAACTCACTCCCATGGCTTCCGCTTATGCAAGAGCACGCGGCGCTGACAGAATGTCCTCTTACGGCGACTGGATCGCTCTTTCCGACACCTGCGATAAGGCTACCGCCGCAATTATCGCCCGCGAGGTTTCTGACGGTATTATCGCTCCCGCTTACGAGCCCGAAGCAGTTGAGATACTTTCCAAGAAAAAGAAGGGCAACTACTGCATTCTCAAGGTAGATCCCAATTACGTTCCCGCTGTTCAGGAAGTAAAGCAGGTATTCGGCATCAGCTTCGAGCAGGGCCGCAACAACCTCAAGATCGACCGCGACCTTTTCAACAACATCGTTACCGCAAACAAGGAGCTTCCCGAGGATGCTATCACTGACCTCATCGTTGCTCTTATCACTCTTAAGTACACTCAGTCCAACTCTGTCTGCTATGTAAAGGACGGTCAGGCTATCGGCGTCGGTGCAGGCCAGCAGTCCCGCGTACACTGCACCAGACTTGCAGGCAACAAGGCAGACAACTGGTATCTTCGCCAGCATCCCACCGTACTTGCTCTGCCCTTCAAGGAAGGTATCGGAAGAGCTGATCGTGACAATACTATAGACGTATACATCTCCGATGATTACGCAGACGTACTCGATCAGTGGGAAAACTATTTCAGCGAAAAGCCCGAACCTCTCACCAAGGAAGAAAAGAAAGCATGGCTGGCCACTATGGACGGCGTTGCTCTCGGCTCTGATGCATTCTTCCCCTTCGGCGACAATATCGAGCGCGCAAAGAGAAGCGGCGTAAAGTATATTGCTGAGCCCGGTGGAAGCGTACGTGACGACAACGTTATCGCCACCTGCGATAAGTATGGCATGACCATGGCATTCACCGGAATCAGACTCTTCCACCACTAATACATTAAGGAGGGACTGCTGATGAAAGTTCTCGTTGTTGGCGGCGGTGGCCGCGAGCACGCTATCTGCTCTACTCTTGCAAAGAGCAGCAAAATTGAAAAACTTTATTGCGCTCCCGGCAACGGCGGTATCTCCGATATAGCCGAGTGCGTTCCCGTAAAGGCAACCGATATTGACGGCATGATCGCCAAGGTCAAGGAACTCGGTGTCGATTTCGTTATGGTTGCTCCCGATGATCCGCTGGCACTTGGCATGGTAGATGCTTTTGAAAAAGAGGGCATCCCTGTATTTGGCCCCCGCCAGAACGCTGCTATCATCGAAAGCAGTAAGGTTTTCTCCAAGAACCTTATGAAGAAGTACGGCATCCCCACCGCTGATTATGCTACCTTCAACGATATCGATAAGGCACTCGCTTACATTGACGATATGGGTGCTCCTATTGTAGTAAAGGCAGACGGCCTTGCACTCGGTAAGGGTGTTGTCGTTGCTGCTACTGTAGAGGAAGCAAAGCAGGCAGTTAAGGAAATGATGCTGGACGGCAAGTTCGGCGCCTCCGGTGCCAATGTCGTTATTGAAGAGTTCATGACCGGCCCCGAAGTAACCGTTCTCTGCTTCACCGACGGCAAGACCATCGCTCCCATGCTCTCTTCTCAGGATCACAAGAGAGCTTATGATAACGATGAAGGCCCCAACACCGGCGGTATGGGCGCCATCTGCCCCACTCCCAACTACACTCCCGAAGTTGCAGCCGAGTGCATGGAAAAGATTTTCCGCCCCACCATCGATGCAATGAACGCCGAAGGCCGCACCTTTAAGGGTGTTATCTATTTCGGACTTATGATCACGCCCAAGGGTCCCAAGGTTATTGAGTACAATTCCCGCTTTGGTGATCCCGAAACTCAGCCTATTCTCACCATGCTTGAAACCGACCTTATGGATATCTTCCAGGCAGTTGTTGACGAAAAGCTTGATGAAATTGAAATTAAGTGGAAGGACGGCGCATGCTGCTGCGTAGTTATTGCCAGCGGCGGCTATCCTCTCGCTTATAACAAGGGCTGTGAGATCAGCGGTCTTGAAAATGTTCCCGCCGATATTACCGTTTTCCATGCCGGCACCGAAAAGCGCGACGGCAAGTATTATACTTCCGGCGGCAGAGTTCTCGGCGTAACCGCTACCGGTGCAGATCTTGCATCTGCAATCGGCAGAGCTTATGAGGGTGTTTCTGCAATCACCTTTGAAAATGCCCACTATCGAAAGGATATCGGTAAAAAATTCATTTGATTTGAAAGCGATGACCTATGAGCAAAGATGAAAGAAGCGCAACCAAGCGCGAACTTAAAAGCTATATAAAGAAGCACAAGGCTGTTTCAGTAGTTTACTTCGTGCTGCGTCTCGCGGTCATTTTGATCATGATTCCCGAGATCTTCAACAGAAACTACAACAATGTGTTTCTGTGCATCTTGACTCTTGTGCTGTTCATGATCCCCAGCTTTATCGAGAAGAAAATTAAAATCGAGGTTCCCGACCTATTACAGATCATTATTCTTCTCTTCATTTTCGCGGCGGAGATTCTTGGCGAACTGAGGGAATATTATCTTACATTCCCCTACTGGGATGCCATGCTGCACACGGTAAACGGATTTCTTTGCGCTGCCATAGGCTTTGCTCTCATCGATATTCTCAATGCAAATGAAAAAATATCCTTCAACGTGTCACCGATTTTTGCCGCAGTTTGCGCTTTCTGCTTCTCAATGACAGTTGGTGTACTGTGGGAATTCTTTGAATATTTTATGGACATCGTTTTCCATACAGATATGCAGAAGGACGATATAATCAACACTGTAAGCTCCGTTCTTTTCCACCCTGAGGGACGCAATATAGCGGAAACCATCACTGTGGAAACATTGACCCTGAACGGTATCACATTTAACGGTTATATTGACATCGGTCTACGTGACACCATGATGGATATGTTCGTCAACTTTATCGGCGCGGTTGTATTCTCAGTAATCGGATTTTTCTACGTTCGTAAACGCGGAAAGAATCGACTGCTCGAAGGTCTTTTCCCCCGCCTGAAGAAAGATGACAACAATCACAAGGAATAGAACACATGTAAAAACGGCTTCGGAAATAATCCGAAGCCGTTTTGGCTTTATAGAATATATTTTATTACCTCTAAAAAGTTGCTATGTAAATCTTCTGCACCATCAAGGCAAATAAGCGGACACTTCAACCGTTTCTGCCACTCATCATGGTGCGCTTTGCTGCGCATATCCAATCCACCTGTGTCATAAGCTCTTGCCCAATCAAGAAACTCCAAATGCTGTTCGTACATATCTCCACCCGGTTCAATACGCGCGCCAAACTTTTCTTTCTCTCTAATATGCAGCCTTTCTGCGCGAATATCCGTATCCGTTTCAACTCGTATGGCAAGTGTAAACCGAGGTATAAGTACGTCCCCCCAACCGATGAGTGAACCCGATATAACAACGTTATCAGCCTCGTCAATATCCCGATTCATAAGCGCGATACGTTCATCCCTCGGTCTTTTTACCGTATACGCGGGATCCGTCGGCAGCCAGAAATAATCATCGGTATCCATAAAGCGGTAACCAAGTTCTGCGCAAATCTTTCTGCCAAGGGTGGAGGTTCCCGCTCCCGATGCGCCAAAAATATGAATTACATTCTTCATACATCAATCCTCTATTCTGCACGGTATAATCAATTCGCTTTTTTCACCACCACATACATCATTTCAGGAAATTCATTCGGAATACAAGTCTGACCCATTTCGACTATATTAAAACGGTTTTCTTTTAACTCTTCAA
>JAFYLI010000059.1 GCA_017537165.1 Oscillospiraceae bacterium
CCTGGAGAAGGACATCCTTGCAAACATGGACTTCAAGCCCGAGATTTCTCCCGACCTGAAGCTCATGGACGCAGAGATCTTCAACGAGACTTGGGGCGGCCTTGCAAAGTACGTCGAGAACTAATTTCACCTTATATAGAAAAATGCTGTACCGATTTCGGTACAGCATTTTTTATTTCATTACCAGTACTGATATTTTTTGCGCTTGCCTATCCAGAACGCAATACCAACTATCATACCTGCAAGCTCGGCAAATACAACGGAGATCCACACACCGTCAATACCCCACAGCAGCGGAAATATTATAACTGCCGCCACCTGAAATACTACAGTTCTCAGGAAGGATATTGCAGCAGAAACAAAACCGTCGTTAAGAGCAGTAAAGAAAGAAGACGCGTAGATTCCCATTCCGCAGAAAAGGAAGGAAATCGAGAATATCATAAATGCGCGCAGCGTAAGGGCGAGCAACTCTTCATCGTAGCTGACAAAGAGTAGCGACAAAGGTCTTGCCAACAGCTCAGCTGCGGTAAGCATAGCCACAGAAACGATACCTATGATAACAAGGCTCTTTTTCAGCAGATTTTTAAGTTCATCGTGATTTTGGGCACCATAGTTGAAGCCTACGATAGGTGCCGTACCTGTAGCATAGCCAATGAATGCCGACATAAATATCATGTTGACGTACATGACCACACCGTAAGCCGCAACGCCGTCCTCCCCGGCATACTTCATAAGCTGCACATTGAAGAGCATACTTACGAATGACATTGTAATGCTGGAAAGGAATTCCGAAAATCCGTTAGTACACGCTCTGACCAACGCTTTGCCGTCAAACTTGGGCTTTTTGAATTGCAAAATACTATCATTGGGACGAGCAAAATAGAATATAGGCACAAGACCGCCAACATACTGACTGGCAGCCGATGCAAGCGCAGCGCCGACAATACCCATAGGTATTATGGCTACCAGCAGCGCATCAAGCACCATATTGGTAACGCCTGCAAGAACCGTAACAATAAGGCCGAGTTTTGGTTTTTCCGCTGTAATGAAAAAGCTTTGGAACTGGAACTGCATCATCATAGCAGGCATAGAGCAAAGCAGAATTCGGCCGTAGACTACGCAGTTATCCAGCAGGTCTCCTTCCGCGCCAAGCCACGCAGCCATGGGACGTATAAAGAAAAACACCACAACAGCTACAGCCAAGCTCGTCAGGAACGTGAGCAGTGTGAAGAATGAGAAAAGTTCGTTTGCCTTATCCTTCTTCCCTTCTCCCAAGGTCTTTGCGATAAGAGCACTACCACCGGTACCTATCATTGCACCAATCGCGCCTATTATCATAAGAAACGGGAATATGAAATTTACAGCAGCGAAAGAGGTCTTACCGACAAAGTTTGAAACAAAAAATCCATCAACAATACTGTATATTGACGTGAAAATCATCATACCGATGGACGGAAGCGTAAAGCGAATCAATTTACCGTACGTAAAATGATCGGACAGCTGTATTCTCATAGTATCCTCCGTAAACAGCAGTTCATTTTAACTTTGAGCAGTATATTAGGATTTGCTGCTTTTGTCAACAATGCCTCGCTATCTGCAAATTTTTTAACCGCATCTTATAAATCAGAAAAGGCTGCATCCGAAAATGCAGCCTTTTACATTACTTTTTCAGGGCACGCAGATCCTCGATAAGAGCGTCAACGTCCTCTTCTTTTGTTGCCCAACTCATGCAGAAGCGAACGGCAGAGTGGCTTTCATCCACCTTCTCCCAGAAAGAGTACGCATACTTCTTTCCGATTTCCGCCAGTTCCGCATCGGACATTATCGGAAACTGCTGGTTGGTATAAGATTCATAACGGAAACTGTATCCCAACTCAGCGAGTACTGCTTTAAGTTTCATAGCCAGCTTATCAGCGTGGTCGGAAAGCTCAAAGTAAAGATTTTCCTTAAACATAGCACAATACTGAACGCCAAGAAGCCTTCCCTTAGCCAGCATACCGCCCTTCTGCTTGAGAATATAGCGGAAATCGCGGCGCAGAGCGGGATTTACAATTACAAGAGCTTCGCCGAAAAGCATACCCTGCTTGGTACCACCGATATAAAACGCATCGGAAAGTCTTACAAGGTCATTAAGGCTTACATCATTGGCGGGGCTCATTATGCCGTAGCCAAGGCGGGCACCGTCAACGTAAAGAGGCAAACCGCATGCTTTGCAGACAGCGCTAAGTGCCTCCAGCTCAGCTTTAGTGTAAAGTGTACCGTTCTCGGTGGGCTGAGAGATATAAACCATACCGGGCTGAACTTCATGCTCGTGATTAGACAGAGACCAATGCTCATCATAAAGTTCTTTTACCTGATGGGCGTAAATCTTGCCGTCGGTGCTGGGAATCGGCATTACCTTATGGCCTGTGGCCTCTATTGCGCCGGATTCATGGACGTTTATATGGCCGGTACTTGCGGCAACAACGCCCTGATGAGGGCGAAGGACGGAAGCTATAAAGGTCATGTTGGTTTGAGTTCCGCCAACAAGGAAATGGATGTCAATATCCTCTGCACCGCAATGTTTTTTTATGTATTCCTTTGCCTTTTCACAATATGCATCTTCGCCGTATCCCGGGGTCTGCTCCATATTGGTATCAGCCAGCATCTGCATAACCTGAGAATGGGCGCCTTCGCCGTAATCGCATTCAAAGCGAATCATTTTATATTCCCCTTTCTTGACATACATACTTATTTCTACACATGTTTATATCCAAATTATATCGCAGCGTTAATTAATATGCAAGCAAACCAAGCTGCTTCTTTAATATCAAAGCAGCTTAAACCATCTGCCTTCCGACCATATTATCCCCTCGTCTTTCATGCGTTTCATTTCACGCATAAGACTGGAACGATCAACATTAAGATAGGCAGCCAATTCGGTTATGGTCATTCCAATGGAAAACTTTTCGCCTTTCACCGAATGTCCGGCATATTCGAGATACGCCAGCAGCTTTCTTCTTACATTCTTCTGAGCCAGAATATTTATACGCAGCTCCAGTGTCTGCATCTTCTCAGCAGTAAGCGCAAATAAGTTATTGATAATTCTCGAATGATGAAGACACGCTTTGGAGCACGGGTGAACGATGTGGTCATATCCGATGAACATTATTTCGCAGTTTTCGTCAGCCTCGGCAATATATTCAAGACCCTGAAACGGGAAATGAAATACCTCGCCGAAAACATCGTTTTTACGCAAATATTCGATAAGAGAGCAGTTTCCTTCGGCATCTATAGCGTATACTCTCGCACTCCCCGACAGCACTACACATACGTTGTTCAGCTTATCCGAATATGTTAGTATCTGCTCACCTGCGAGAAAACGTCTGGTTGTAACCGAAAAGCATTCAAATATACGCTGTTTATCAAGTTCATCCATACCGTTGAATATCTTCGACTGACTCATGTGATCACCTCGGCTTTATGTTTCTACCATATTATACATGATTTTGTTGCATTTGCCACATCATATTTCTAAATTTGAGGTAAAATATATATATCCAAGTACTAAGGAGGATTTATCATGGCTGTAAAAGACCTTACCGCAAATGAATTTAATGACGTTGTCGCCGTTCCTGAAAAACTGCTCGTTATCGATTTTTGGGCAAGCTGGTGCGGCCCCTGCAAGATGCTCTCCCCCGTTATCGATGCGCTTTCCGAGGAAATGACCGATATCGAGTTCTATAAAGTCAACGTTGACGATGAGCGCGCACTGGCATCTCACTTCGGCGTAAGCAGCATCCCCACCGTTGTTATGATCAAGGACAAGCAGATAGTCAACCAGTTCGTCGGTTATGCAGATAAGGCAACCGTACGCAACCGTATCGAAGAGTGCAAATGAGCAAGATACGCCTTAATGAAAACGCAGAGGTCGTTCAGACCGTAAAAGAAGGCCTGAAGCGCACCGGAGGATACTGCCCCTGCCGCCTCGAACAAACCGAGGCAACAAAGTGCATTTGCGATGAATTCAAGATGCAGATGGCCGATCCCGAATTTGAAGGATATTGCCATTGCCTGCTGTATTATAAGCCTAAGGGATAAAATATTTCCATTTTTGTTGCATTTATCACAGAATATTGATATTATACATGATATATTGCAGTTGCAATAATTCAATAACAATATTTTGTGTTATACATTCAATCACGAAAGGATGAAAATGCAATGAATGCCGAGATAATCAATCCCGACAATCTCCCTGAAAGCTTCATTCGCGCAGAAATCGAGCAGATTGAGCGCGAGCGTGGACGCACTGTAGCAAAGGCAGAGTTCCACCGCGTAGGTGAAGATCAGGCCAGTGAGCGCTTTTGGTGGGTACCCGTAAAGTTTGACCGCATCCGCCGTATCACCGGCTATCTGGTTGGTACTACCGAACGTTTCAACGATGCCAAGAAGGCAGAAGAAAAAGATCGCGTAAAGCACGCAGTTTGATGTCGCAAAAACTCCCGAAAGTTCAAAACTTTCGGGAGTTTCTTTTTTAATATTCGTCTACATATCCTTCGAGATCATGTCCCATCTCGCAGGAATAGTGCCACTCAATCACGTCGCCGTCCTCGACAACGTAGCGGCTGCTGCCGTAGTTGGGGAACCAGCCGTTAGCCGAATAGTACCAACCCGAAAGCTCT
This sequence comes from Oscillospiraceae bacterium, assembly GCA_017537165.1. Taxonomy (GTDB): domain Bacteria; phylum Bacillota; class Clostridia; order Oscillospirales; family Oscillospiraceae; genus RGIG6375. The sequence goes on from JAFYLI010000059.1 coordinate 4,665, forward strand.
CCTCCGTCAAACTCATAGAGATTATTGATTCCCTCCACATAAGCTGAGCTATAGATAGGATCTTCGGAAAATTCAAGATGTATTTTATTTTCGCGGCAGATACGCTGCAGAAGAGTAAAGACGTCATCCCCTTCTTCGAAAGTAACGGTGGTCACCGGAATTATAATACCATCATCCGGCACCATTTCGTGCTTATCTGCGTCTAAAACATCCATATTATCCAGCAGTACGGCACAGCTAACAGAAATGGTACATGTAAGAGCCTCAGGAGTCTCTACGGTCTCTGTGCTTTCTCCGACAGATGCATCGGGAGTTGTAACGGGAGTTTCTGTTTTACCGCAGCCTGCGCAAAATATCATCGAAAATGCAAGCACGGCGGTAAGAATATATGCGAGTATCTTTCTGTTTTTCATAGGTTCTCCTTTAAACAATTATCTGCCTACGGCAAGAGCCGCAAAGTAAGCAGAATGAACAGCTCCCGAAACTTTACCGACAGCCTTACAATCGCCAACGGGAACAACGTGCGGAGCCTTCATTGCCAAATCGAAATATACTTTGTCATTGGATTTCATTCCAACCGCATAAAGTACTTCCTCGGCTTTAATTTTGCATTCTGCGCCATCCTTTATGTATGCAACCTCTCCTGCTGCCACTTCACTGACAGCGGCACCTGTTACGATATTTACGCCAAGCTGCTCAGCTCGCCACAGCATACCGATTTTATATACGGGGCCTGCATCAACAGCAACGTCATTTGCCATTTCAAGAACAGTTACCTTCTTACCCAAATTGGCAAGATGCATAGCTGTTTCGATACCAACAAGACCGCCGCCGATCATTACTATTTCATCGCTTTCGCCTGCATTGCCAAAATAAACTTCCGTGGCATGGCGGGCATTTTCTATGCCTTTTATTGCGGGAGTTACGATATCAGAGCCGGTAGCTACGATAATAGTATCGGGATTGATTCGTTCAATAAGCTCGTCACTTACCGCAGTATTAAGCAGAACATTTATGCCGCGCTTTTTAGTCATGTTTACGAGGTATTTCTTATAACGCTTCAAGTCAACTTTAAGGCTGTCGCTGTCCGTGAATTTCAGCAGACCGCCAAGAGAGTCTGTCTTTTCGCAGAGTGTAACTTCGTTGCCGCGCTCAGCTGCTGTAATTGCAGCCTGCATACCTGCAGGGCCGCCGCCAACAACCAGCACGGACTTGGGATTTTTGGCTTTACCGATATCTTCGCCAAAACCGAGTCTTTCTTCACGGCCAATTAGCGGATTAACGCTGCAGACGAAGTGTCTGTGCAAATTATCGCTGTCGGTACAGTTAAGACAGCGCAGGCAAGGTGTAATTTCATCTGTTTTTCCAATAAGGGACTTTTCAGGCAGATAAGGATCTGCGATAAGAGCGCGGGACATGGAAACACCGTCAGCCTTGCCGCTTGCTATGATTTCCTCAGCAAGTTCGGGATCAAGGATCGATCCGATTACGAACACAGGAATGTTAACTCTTCCCGACTTCTTTATTGCCTCGGTAATATCGGTATTGAGTCCCCAAGGACGGTAGGTCGTACCAAAGAAATTAACGAGACCTTCAACACTTATTTCGACAAGGTCGACGTATTCCTGAGCCTTTTCCAGGAACGCTATAATATCATTTACGTCAAAACCTGCAGGATCACGCTCGGAACCGCTCAAACGGATACATACAGCTTTATTGGGGCCCACTCTGTCGCGAATGCGTTTGAGTACCATCAGCGGGAATCTCATGCGATTTTCAAGGCTTCCGCCGTACTTATCTGTACGGTGATTGGACAGCGGTGAAAGGAACTGAGGGAACAGCCAGCCGTGGGCAGCGTGGATAAGAACCGTATCAAATCCCGATCCCATCCAGAACTCAGTTGCCCAAGCAAACGCCTCAGCAACATCATCCATATCCTGCTCGGTCATGGCGTTTACATGAACTCCCTGCTCGTCGATAAATTCATCGGGGCCCATGGGCGCTTTTTTATTGAACTCAGGCTTTGCCTTTCTGCCGCCATGAGTAAGCTCAACGCTGGCAATAGCACCGCTCTCTTTAATAGCAGCAGCCATCTCGGCAAACAAAGGCTGATTATCCCTTGTAAGGTCCATGCCCGGAGTATGGCATCCACCGTCACAAACGGGGATCTCACCCAGATTTATTATACCTGCGCCGCCGCGGGCTTTATGCTCGAGGTAACGTACGTAATAGTCTGTCGGGCGGCCATCTACTGTGTGGAAAAGCATATTGGGCGCAGACATAATACGGTTTTTCAAGATAAGATTTTTAACCTTGAGAGGACTGAAAAGATGGGGGTACATATTTTTATACATCTTAGAAATTCCTCCTTTTTTCATAATTTCTATTGAGTTTATTATATACTGTGCATTTCAAAAAATCAACTTTATACCTGCTTTGCCCAAACTTCATCGTGCACGTTATTTTATTGACTATTCATTCACTGTATATTACACTGTATAAAAGCTTACTTACAAAGGAGTGCTTTCCATGCTTACCGAAAAAGAAAATTATCTGCGTATGCTTCGCGGAGAAATGCCCGAATTTCTCCCCAAATACGATATGATGGGTTGGGGTGCCATGTGCTCCATTTTCTCCGACCTGAAAAACGAAGAGGGCACGAAAGTAAATGAATTCGGCGTTGAGTACTCAATAACCAAGGAATCTGTTGGCGCCGTTATTCCCACCCCCGGCAAGTACGTCCTCGACGATATTACCAAGTGGCGCGACGTTATAAAAAC
>JAFYLI010000060.1 GCA_017537165.1 Oscillospiraceae bacterium
GCTGGGCCTGCCCATGGCCCTGCAGTTTGGCGCTATCAGCATATCCATGCTCTACGTAAACTCTCTCGTTAATGCAGCCGGCGGCGTCAGCGCTTCCGCCGTTGCAGGTGTAGGCGGTAAGATAAACAACGTAATGTCTATTGTCAGCCAGTCTATCGGTACTGCTGCCTCTGCCATGATAGGTCAGAATATAGCCGCCCGCAAAACTGACCGCGTTTCTCGCATTACTTGGGTGTCCTTTGGCATTTGCAGCGTCTGCGCAGTCGTACTTGCGGCCGCGTTCCTGCTCTTCCCCGAGCAGGTATTCGGAATTTTCAATTCCGATCCCGAGGTGCTGGCGTACGCACCTTTCTATTCCATCGTCGGCGCAGTTGGCTTCATCAGCTTTGCCATAATCGCCCCCTTCAACTCTCTTATCAACGGTATCGGCCACGCAACGCTGGCCCTCGTTATAGCTCTCATGGACGGCGTTGTGGCACGCGTAGGCTTCGTCCTGCTGTTTGGTGTTGCCATGGACTTTGGCGTAAAGGGTATGTGGATGGGCAGCGCTTGCGCAGGATTTGTTTCCGGTATCCTCTCGCTCATATACTTCCTCAGCGGAAAATGGAAAGAGCGCAAGCTGCTTATAGAGTAATGATTATCCCGCCCGATATTGATCCACACACATTAACTTATATTCATAACTATATTTCATGATATGTACCCCCAATACTGGATGTCCAGTATTGGGGGTACATATCAACGTAGGGCTGAGGCGTGCCTCAGCCGTTTGTACCATAAGAACATAAAAATTGCAAACATCATAAATTAATGGTTGCTAAATGGGAAAAAGTATACTATAATAAAACCTACCGTCTTGATATAGACGGAGTATGTCCTGCCGGCGCATGGCAGGGCCGCACTAACTGGGGAGTCAGCGGTGCCCTGTACCTGCAACCCGCTACAGCAGGAGTGAATTCCGACCCCCGGTCTCGTAATGTGTCGTCAGCCTTTCTCAGGAGGCGTTGAAGGAACGGTCTCGCGCAACGGATGCCTGCGAACCATGTCAGGCGGGAAACCGAGCAGCATTAAGTGGGAAGTTCCGTGTGCCGCGGGGAAGCTGTTCCTGAGCCGAATGGGCGATCAGCGGGCATATTGCGTGTATCAAAGGTCGGTGTGCGGCCCTGCGATGCGCCGAAGTGTTTTTTTAGCAGCCGCCTTATCGGTTTTCGGGCGGTATCCCGGCGGATAATTTTCCGCTGTTTCGCGCCGAAAATGCTCGGCAATACACCAAGTATTCCCTGCGCCTTTCAGCGCGCCCAACGAAAAATTCTCTCGCCCTGCTATCCGCCTCAAACCGAACGGCGGCTGCATGGGGGACGAGCGGATCCCAGTGGATAATTTTCCAACGAACACACCAAAGAAAAGGAGAAGTGGGCAATGTATCAGGCCTTATACAGAAAATGGCGTCCCAAAACTTTTGATGACGTTGTAGGTCAGCAGCACGTTACGGATACGCTTAAGCGTCAAGTGCTTCTGGACAGACTTTCCCACGCCTATCTTTTCACAGGTACCCGCGGAACGGGTAAGACTACCTGCGCAAAGCTTTTGGCCAGAGCCGTCAACTGCGAAAATCCCGTAGGCGGCAATCCCTGCGGAAAGTGCCATTCCTGCGTGGGTATAGAAAACGGCAGTATCCTCGACGTTCTCGAGATAGACGCCGCTTCCAACAACAGCGTTGATAACGTCCGTGCCCTCCGTGAAGACGCGGTATACACTCCCGCTTCCGTGAAAAAGCGCGTATACATTATCGACGAGGTGCATATGCTCTCCAATTCGGCGTTCAACGCACTGCTGAAAATATTGGAAGAGCCCCCCGAGCATCTTATGTTCATTCTCGCGACCACCGAGCTGCATAAGGTGCCCGCAACCATCCTTTCCCGCTGCCAGCGCTATTCTTTCAAGCGCGTTTCTCAGGAGGACATAGCCTCCCGACTTGCAATGGTCGCAGAAGCGGAGGGAATAAATCTCAGCGGCGAAGCCTGCGAAATGCTCTCCCGCATGGCAGACGGCGCGCTGCGCGATGCATTGTCCCTGCTGGATCAGTGCTCGGGCGACGTTGTGGATAAAGAGCGCGTTATAAGCGCCATCGGTGTAGCCGATACTCAGGAGATCTGCCGCATTTTTGAAGCTATCAAGAGCAGAAACGGCAGCGCGGCTATGGATATTCTGGATGAGCTTTATATGAACGGCAGAGATGTTTCCGCCGTTCTTGACAGACTTGCAGAGCTTTACCGCGACCTGCTTATGACACGCCTGGCTCCTAAGGGTGGTTCCTCTCTCATAAAAGGCGGATTTACCTCCGAAGAACTGGAGCGCCTTGCTCAGGGCAGCGGCGTACCCGAACTCCTGGCGGGCCTTGACGTTCTTGAAGAGGCTCTCGGCGGTCTGCGAGGCAGCTCCAACCGCAGAATTGCCGCAGAACTTTGTCTGCTGCGTCTGTGTGATTACGCTCCTGCGGCTCCCGTTCAGACCTATACCCAGCCCGAGGTAGTGTATGTGAGTGCACCTGCCCCCGCGGTAAAAGAAAGCAAACCTATCGTAGACGATTTGCCTTGGGAGGCACCTCCCGCGCCCGTTTACGAAGATGCACCTCCGGTTTATGAGCCTCCCGTTTATGATGAACCCTATCCCTACGAGACTTATGAGCCCGAACCTGCACCTGCACCCTTTTACGAAGCTCCCGCACCCGCGTCCGCGCCTGCCCATAGCGGAGCGCTTGAGTGGAAGGCTGTGCTGCGCGCGGTAAAGAGTAAGATGGATGATTACATCTACAATATCCTTGAGGATGCATCTCAGATAGAGGCCTCCATAGAGGACAGCACCATCCGTCTTATGTGGAAAAATCCCTTTGCCATGAGCATGGTGGACGAAACGGATGTAAAGCTGGCTATCGCCGAAGCTGCCCAGAAGGTAAGCGGCGAAAATTGGCGCGTTTCCGTGGAAGAATACCGGGAAGGCGAGAAAAAGACCCAGAGTAAACTTGACCGACTGATGAGTCGGTTCGATATAAAATACGATGATGAAGGAGAATGACAATGGCTAAAGGCGGTTTCCGCGGCGGCTCTTACGGTGGCGGCGGCGGTATGAACATGAATATGATAAAGCAGGCCCAGAAGATGCAGCAGGATATGCTGAAGATGCAGGCCGAGATGGAAGAGAAGGAATACGAAGCAAGCGCTGGCGGCGGCGTTGTAAGCGCTAAGGTCAGCGGTAAGAAGGAAGTAGTTTCCATCACCATCGACCCCGAAGCAGTAGATCCCGATGATGTAGAAATGCTTCAGGATATGATCGTTGCAGCAGTCAACGAGGCTCTCCGCAAGGCAGAAAGCTCTATGGCTGAGAGCATGTCCAAGATCACCGGCGGCATCGGCGGTCTCGGCGGCTTTGGTTTCTGATAAAAGATAAGCTGTACCCGCAGCGCCTTATGGCGCTGCGGGTATTTTTTTCCTTTGAAAAAAAGGTGAAAAGAACATAACTGAACTTGTTCTTGAAATTATGACGATTTTCTATTATCATTACCGTATATGACTATTTTTTCTTAGAGAGGTCGTGAGTAATTGAGCAGACTTAATATTGCCTCCCAAACTAAAACTGAGGCTGTGCTGGATGAACTTTATGCTACTGTGCTGCGCCGTATGTCTGCGGGTACCGCAGTTCTGTGCCCCGTTGATATGGCCGCCGCATTCCTGCGTCTGTGCCATGCCCAGTCCTGCGGTAAGTGCGTGCCCTGCCGCGTAGGATTGGGCCAGCTTGGCAGTCTTCTTGAGGACGTGCTTTCCGGCAGAGCTACTATGGAGACGCTGGAACTTATAGAAAAGACCGCATCTGCTATTTATGCCACCGCTGACTGTGCTATCGGACACGGTTCCGCTGCGCTGGTATTGCGCGGATTGGAAGGTTTCCGCGAGGATTATATTTCTCATATTCAGGAGGGCAAGTGCTCCGTTAAATGTGAGCAGGGCGTACCTTGCATCTCCAAGTGTCCCGCCAATGTTGAAATTCCCGGCTATGTGGCACTTGTTGCCGAGGGACGCTACGCAGATGCTGTGCGTCTTATCCGTAAGGATAATCCCTTCCCTTCGGCTTGCGGATATGTCTGCGAGCAGCCCTGCGAGGCAAAGTGCCGTCGTCGCATAGTTGACGATGCGGTGAATATTCGCGCGCTTAAGCGCTTTGCAGTTGATAATGCGGGCGCAGTTCCGCCCACTGAGGTCAAGTATCCTCCCACGGGCAAGCGTATTGCCGTTGTAGGCGGCGGCCCTGCAGGTCTTACCGCGGCATACTTCCTCACCATTATGGGACACAGTGTTGAAGTATTTGAAAAGAGCAATAAGCTGGGCGGCATGCTGCGCTACGGTATTCCACGTTACCGTCTGCCTGCCGAAAAACTTGATGATGATATCAACGCAATTCTTGCCACTGGCGTAAAGGTTCACTATAACTTTGAAGTAGGCAAGGATGCTACCCTTGTCGAGCTTAAAGAAAAGTTTGATGCCGTATTCATTTCCATAGGTGCTCATACATATAAGAAGCTGCGCATAGAAGGCGAGGAGGGTGAAGGTGTTATCTCCGCTATCCAGCTCCTGCGTGATATTGAAGACGGCAACGTGCCCGACTTCAGCGGCAAGACCGTAACCGTAGTCGGCGGCGGTAACGTGGCAATGGACGCTGCTCGCAGCGCTCTTCGTTGCGGTGCCAAGGTCAACATAGTCTATCGCCGCAGACAGCAGGATATGACTGCGCTGCCTGAAGAGATCCACGGCACTATCGCCGAAGGATGCAATCTTATTACCCTCTGTGCACCTGTGAGAATAGAGCGCGATGAGAGCGGTACCGTTAAGGCACTCGTGATACGGCCTCAGATCTCCGGCAAGCTGGATAAGAGCGGCCGTCCCACGCCCGTTGATGCAAGAGAACCCGAGCGCCGCGTTGAAACCGATATCGTTATCGCGGCTATCGGTCAGGCTATCGATTCCAACCACTTCGGTCAGTCCAGCATTCCTCTGGACCGCGATACCATTATGGCTGACGATGCCAGCCGTATTTATGAAAACCCCGGTGTTTACGCAGGCGGTGACTGCGTTACCGGCCCCGCTACCGTTATCCGTGCCATTGCAGGCGGTAAGGTAGCAGCCGCAAATATCGACGTATATCTGGGATATCACCACGTAATAAGCGAGGATATCGATATACCCGATAAGAAGGTACGCAATATTGCTCCTTGCGGCAGACAGAATATGGTGCAGCGTATTTCCGATATTCGTATCCGCGATTTCTGTGACGTTGAGCTTCCTCTTACTGAGGAAGAAGCTCTGCTTGAGGCAACTCGCTGTCTGCGCTGCGACCACTACGGATATGGCCCATACTGGGCAGACAGGAGGCACAAATGGTAAATATCACTATTGACGGCAGAGCAGTAAGCGTTGCCGAAGGTACTTCCATCCTTGATGCTGCGCGTTCTATCGGTGTCGACCTGCCCACTCTTTGTTATCTCAAGGGCTATAACGATATTGGTGCCTGCAGAGTGTGCCTTGTTGAGGTAAAGGGCATCGAGCGCCTTGTGGCTTCCTGCAATACTGCAGTAGCGGAGGGTATGGATATCCTCACCAACAGCCCACGTGTTCGTGAAGCAAGAAAGGTAAACGTACAGCTCATCCTTTCTCAGCATGATTCCAACTGCGCCACTTGCGTGCGAAGCGGCAGCTGCCAGCTGCAGAGTGTGGCAAACGATCTTGGCATATTCTCCTTGGACTATGAGAAGAATATTCCCAAAAACAACTGGCCTATGGATTATCCGTTTATTCGCCATGAGTCCAAGTGCATCAAGTGCATGCGCTGCATTCAGGTCTGCTCCAATATGCAGAACGTAGGTATTTGGGATTCCAACAGTTCAGGTTCACATACCACCATCGGTGTATCTCGCGGACGTACTATTTGGAACTCCGATTGCACACTGTGCGGCCAGTGCATTACCCACTGTCCCGTAGGCGCACTCCGTGAGCGCGACGATACCGATAAGGTATTCGACGCTCTTGCAGATCCCGAGCGCATCACCGTGGTGCAGATAGCGCCCGCCGTCCGCGCTGCATGGGGCGAAAGCCTTGGCCTTAGCCGCGAGCAGGCAACTGTCAACCGCCTTGCCGCTGCTCTGCGTAAGATGGGCTTTAACTACATTTACGATACCAATTTCACCGCTGACCTTACTATTATGGAGGAAGGCCGTGAGTTCCTGGACCGCCTGCAGAACCGTGATAAGCATAATTTCCCCATGTTCACATCCTGCTGCCCCGGCTGGATACGTTATATCAAGTCCCACTATCCCGATATGGTGGATCAGCTTTCTACCGCAAAGTCGCCCCAGCAGATGTTCGGCGCGGTTGCCAAGGACTATCTTGCTGAAAAGCTGGGCGTAGACCCCTCCAGAATTTTCTCCATTTCCATTATGCCCTGCACTGCAAAGAAGGGTGAGGCAGCTCTGCCCACTATGCAGTATCACGAAGATTGCCCCGACGTGGACGTTGTCCTCACCACCCGAGAGGTAGACCGCATGATCCGCGCCGAGCATATCAACGCCGCTGCTCTTGCAGAGGAAGAGTTTGATACTCCCATGGGCGTCGGTACCGGTGCCGCCGTTATCTTCGGTGCTACCGGCGGCGTTATGGAGGCAGCGCTACGCTCTGTATATTACCTCGTTGAGGGCAAAAATCCCGATGCAGATGCCTTTGAGAATGTTCGTGGTATGGACGGCTGGCGTGAGGCTGAATACACCGTAGGCGGTGTTCGTGTACGCGTTGCCGTTGCTAACGGGCTCGGTAATGCTCATAAGCTCATCGAGGCACTGCGCAAGGGTGAAGTAAGCTATGATTTCGTTGAGATAATGGCATGTCCCGGCGGCTGCGCAGGCGGCGGCGGTCAGCCCATAACGCCCGATACCGAGCTGGCAGAGGAGCGCGGCAAGACTCTCTACGGTCTTGATAAGTCCGCAGCTACACGCTTCTCTCACGAAAACCCCGCAGTTGCAGCGTTCTATGAGTATTATAAGGACGAATACCATGCAAAGCGCCTGCATAAGCTCCTGCATACTGACCACAAGGCTTGGGATATTCCCATGTCTCCTTACATGAAGGAAGAATAAAAAAACAAATAGAGCCCCTTATCCCGCGGGATAAGGGGCTCATTTTTATTGTTACTGGTCTGCTATGCTGTGGTAATCGGCAAAGAGTGCGCGGGGAGCGTCGTGAATGATCTCCTCAACGGTCCAGGGTTCGCCGGTCTTCTGCATGCTGCGGTATACGATGGGCTCCTGATGGAGCTGGATCTGATTGCCTGCAAGGGTAAATACGCTGCCGCTGACCTGAGCGGACTGCTCTGCTGCAAGATAGGTCAGGAAGGGAACGATCATCTCGGGAGTGGGAGTCCAGTCGAATGCGGGAGGCTGCATGTTATCGCTTACCATGAGGGGCTTATCCTTGGTCATGTTAACGGTCTCCAGCTCATAGGCGGCGCGGGTCTTTGCAAAGGGAGCGAAAGCGTTGCAGGTAATGCCGTACTCTCTCAGCTCAATGGCAGCGGCGCGGGTAAGGCCAACAACGCCTGCATTGGCTGCGCAGTATTCTGCATGCTTGATAACGTCACCCATGAAGGCGCGGCTGGTGCAGTTGATTATGCGGCCGTACTTCTGCTCCTTCATATAGGGAACGGCGAAGCGGATAGTGTTGAAATATCCCTTGGGCTTTACGGAGGTAACCTTGTCCCAAAGCTCCTCGCTTATTTCATCGATTTCGGCAAAGCCAAAAGCACCTGCTACGTTAAAGAGAATATCAATGCGGCCGAAATTGTCAATGGCGGTCTTGATAAGACCCTCGGCTACATCGAACTTGGAAATATCTCCGAAGTATGCCACGGCCTCTCCGCCCATGTCGCGGATAGCCTGAGCGGTGGTCTCGGCATCGCCGTTGAACTCGGCCTGAGTCTTTTTGTACCATTCCTTTTTCTCGTCGCTGAGCTTTTCAAACTGAGCGTCGGTAACCATCTGGTTGCCGGTGGAGCCGGGCTTGCGGTTGTTGGTTACTACCTTTGCGCCCTGAGCGGCAAGACCGATGGCGATTGCGCGGCCTATACCCTGACCGGAGCCGGTAACTACGGCAACTCTGCCTTTAAGAAGATCGTTCATAGTGGTGCATCCTTTCTGCTTTATATTTATGTCTCAATCTTATCATAAGCTATTTATAAACGCAACGAAAATAAAACCCTGCCGAGTCCTTTGGAACTCAGCAGGGTTGATGCAATATCAAAATGCCTCGTAGATAAACAGGCCCTCACCGGTGAAGAATATCATCACCAGCGCCAGCATTATCAGGTAGAGCACAGCGGTAAGAATCTTACCGAACGTGCTTTCGCGGAACTTTTTCAACTTATCAGCCATGGGTCTATCATCTCCGTAAAGGCCGGTGCACCGACCTCGTAATTCAAGTGTCCCGTATCGTGGAAGCATTCCGCGGGCAGGGCGTTGGTCATATCGTAAAACTCTATGCCGTGTAGGGCGCAGAGTTCCATAGTGCGTCCGTAAACGTAAAGGTCGCATTCATTCTGGGGAACATCGGGATTCCATGGGAGCCATACCACGCGCACGCGTATGCCGTTTTTCTCGCAGAAGTCGAATACGTCGACCAGTGCGGAGAGGTTTTCTTCATACATTCCCGTGCCGTTGGACCAGAAAAGGTTATAAAGCCTTTCGTTGCGGGCTGCCATGTCCTCATCACTCATGACTCCGTGGTAGACTTCCTTTTTATCGGGGTGGTCTGCGTAGTAATGGGTGAAGAAGCTCCAGCCGTGAAGCTTACGAGTTATGCCGTTGGTAATGAGGTAATTAAGTCTGTCGCGCTGGAAGTAGAAATAAGGCTCGTACCAATCCTTGTGCCATGCGTAGGTGGGATCGGTGGCCATTTCGTCATACATACTGTCCCAGTTGAGGCCCAGCACCAGCTCACTGCCCACGGTTATGTGGCCTTCCTCCAGCATTTCCTTTATGCTGGTTACCATGCCGTAGTCCATGCCGAGGTTAACGTAACCTGCGCTACTTTCGTCCTCAAGGTAACCGGAAATAACGGATGAGTTGCCGAAGAACACCTTGTCCCATACCTTTTCGGGATGAGCAAGCCTTGTAAGCTCAAAATCGTCCTTGTGGATGCTGTCGCAGTACTGCAGGGGATTTGTGCGTGTAAGGACGATATCTGCCGCTATGAGCAGAATAAGCAGGGAAATGATGAACAAATTCTTTTTAAGGAAAGAAGCAATTTTTCTCACAGTACTTCCCTCCTTAAAGCGTTATGAAGCCGCGCACAGCGCTGAGAAGCTGCTCGGCGGTCATGGTGTAGAACATGGTGTTGAAAGCGAATATAACGTTTGTCAGCACACAGCGGAAGACGAAGTAGCCGCGGCTGCTCTTCTTGCGGTCAACGGTAGTAAGACCGAGAAGATTTTCGGCCGCCAGCAGTATGCCGTTAAAGACGCCGTCCAAAACCATAAGGCGTGTAAAACCGTGCCAAAGACTCATGAACATCATGGTGCCGAAGCCGATAGCGGCGGCAACTTTTCTGCTGAGCTTTTTGCCGTTAAGCAGGACAAAGATGTGCTCTTTTATCCAGTCGCTGAGAGAAACATGCCAGTTGCGCCAAAATTGGGTAAAGGATGCGGCTTTCAGCGGATGCTTGAAGTTCTCGGGAACCTTTATGCCCATAAGTCCGCCGATTGCGATGGCCATATCCGCGTAGCCGGCCATGTCAAGGTACAGAATGAGATAGCTGAGCGCCATAAGGGCGATGCTTATGTACCAATGAGACTGGAGAGTCAGCAGGTAATCGAATATCTGCACAGCCACGGTGGCGGCAACGATTTTCTTGAACATACCGCGGATGAGCCTTTTAACACTGCGTTCAACAAGCGCGGATGTGATAGGCTCTGGCTTTGCCATGCTCTTTTCGAAGTCACGGTAGCGGAAGATGGGACCCGCCGTAAAAACGGGAACGAAGAGCATAAAATTGGCGTAAGTGATAAGGGGTATCTTCTTTTCGGTGTAGTAGCTGAAGTATACCGCGTCTATGGCCTTGAGCATATTGTAGGCGATGCCAACCATGGCCAGTCCTTTGGGAAGGAAATCAAGGAAAGAGGTGGCGCGGGTATATATCAGCGGTACAGCGCAGGCAATGCAGCACAGCAGGAACAGCGGTTTGCGCCCGCGCTTTACGATGCGGATAAAGCGCACCAGCGCAAAAGTAACCAGCGTATAGCCTACGTAGAAAACGAAAAGCCGCTTGGATACGTAAAGTATCACTAAAAGGTCAAACAGTACCATCCACTTGGGAACGGCCGTTTGCTTGCCGAATTTTCGCGCCACAGCCGAAGCTGCGGCCAAAAGCACCGTGCCGATGAGAATGCGTATTAAGATGTCAATTTGCAAAAACCACATGTAGAGCCTCCGGAGCGGGAGATGTCCCGCAAATGCTTAATCCAGCTTGTTTGCGATGACCTCTGCGATCTCGGAAATGGTATTCATGGGGTAGAGAACAACGTCTTTCTGGGTGATCTCGATGCTGTACTCCTCCTCGATGTAAGCGATAACTTCCATAGCGCCCATGGAGTCAAGGAAACCGTACTCAAAGAGATCGACCTCGGAGTTGTAATCGGGGTCTTCGCCAATATCGAACTGTTCTCTTATATAGTCCTCAAGAGTTTTGATGATTTCTTCAATGTTCATTGTTCAAGCCTTACCTTTCATATGGTGCCGCGCAAAGTCATGCGGTCTATTTTTCCGTTAGCTGTGTAGGGCAGCTTTTCCATAGTTTCAAGTCTGCCGGGGAGCATATATGCGGGAATGTATTTTTTCAGTTCAAGATTGAAGCGGCGCAGGGTGAAATTTTCGCTGCTTTCGGCGAAGAGAACTATCATCTGCTTTTCGCTGTCAAAGAGGGCGCAGGCATTTTCTACGCCGGGAACGCAGCGGGCCGCTGCTTCAACCTCGCCCAGCTCTATGCGGTTGCCTTTTACTTTGACCTGACCGTCCTTGCGGCCAAGGAAAATGATAAGGCCTTCTTCGTTGACATAAGCAAGATCGCCGCTGCGATAAAGACGCTGATGATATTCGGTGTTAAGCGGATTCTGAACGAAAACCTTTTCAGTTATTTCGGGGGAGTTCCAGTAACCGAGAGCAAGACCCGAGCCTAGGATGCACAGCTCGCCCTGCTCGCCAACGGCAGCCTCACGGTTGTCCTCTGTGAGAATGAGCAGACGCATATTGCGGCAGGCCTTGCCGATGGGCAGGGTTTCGTGGTCTGCAAAGGGTCTGTCGACTACGTAGTAGCAGCATACGTCGGTTATCTCGGTGGGGCCGTAGAGGTTAGCGTAAACGCAGTCGGGCAGTGCTCTGCGCCATGCGTTCAGCTGAAGGTTGGGCATTACTTCGCCTGCGAAAGCGATAACTCTCAGCTTGGGTAGGTTGACGTTTTCCAGCGCGCCGGAGTTTGCCACGTTTATCATTACGGTGGGTACCCAGAAGATGGAGGTTACCTCGTTGTCTGCCAGAAATTCGGGCAGCTTGGAGGGGAAGAGCAGCAGGGTATCGGGAATGAGTATCAGCGTACCCATGCACTTGAGGGTGCCGTAAATGTCAAAGGTGGAATTATCGAAATAGAAGGGGGCCTGAGCGGCCGTTACGGTGTCCTCACCGTAATCAAAGGTGGTGGTTACCCACTCGGCATAGTCGATGATACCGCGGTGGGGGATGGTTACGCCCTTGGGAGTGCCGGTAGAGCCGGAGGTGTACATGACGTAGATAGGATCAATGTCGCATACGGAGGCCAAAGTGGCCTCGATAAGAGCATCGTCAGCCTCTGCGGAACAAAGCGCCTCATACATGCAGACCTGAGTGCTGCCAAGTTCTACGGCAGCAAGATTGCCTGCCAGCTCGGGCGAAGTGATGATATGTCCGGGGGTAAGATTGTCGATTATTTTCTGCAGGCGGCTCATGGGGATGTGGGAGTCCACGGGAACGTAGGGGCAGCCTGCGTACATGGCGCCCATGAAGCAGCTGAGTGCGGAAATGCTCTTGGGGAGATATACGATGACGGGGCGGCGTACGGAGCCTGCGCGAAGCAGGGCGGTGCCGATGCTGCGGGAGATTGCCTGCAGCTGGGCATAGGTAACGCTGCGCCATTCGTCTTTTACAGCGATTTTGTCGCCGCGCTTTGCGGCGGCGATATCAAGCAGGCATACTGCGGAGTTCATAGCCTGATTACCTCTTTTCCCTTAGAATTTTATCTCTAAAGTTTCGGCAGAGCCGAATTTGCTGAATGTTGTGATGCCGTCGGTTGTTTCGATATTCCAGCCTGCGCAGTCCGTGGAGGCCGTGCCGATCACGGAAACCTGCATAAGACCGTCATCGCGGAAGGTGAGAGAAGCACCGTTTTCCGTGGCGGTAATATGAGCGGGAATATTTACGCTGACAATGGGAGAAGCTGCCGCGCTGCCGAAATCAATGGTTGCGGGCTTGTCCAGAGAAATATAAAGTGCACCGTCCTGCCATTTCTGCACGCTTGCGCTGCAGCCGAGCTTGGAAATATCCAAGCGTTCCGCGAAGCGGATGCGGATGCCGCAAGCGGATTGATACGCCTCGTCATAGAGGGGGAAATCAGTGCTGACTGCGCCGGGGGTGATAATTATTTTACCATCGGATACGCTTGCATCAACGCTAAGGTTATATGCCGCAGCGGATGCCAGCATGAGCTGATCCTCGCCGACGAAGTTGTAGCCGTTGTTTTGACGGAAGGCTTCCGCCAGCTTTACTGCCTGCTGAGCCTCGTCGGGGTTCTGATAGGCAAAGTCGCAGTGATAGTAAAGGCAGACGGGCATGCCGTAGCGGGCGGAGATGTCGGTAAATTCCTCGCCGCTGTAAAGTACGGTGGAGTTGTTTTGTATGAGTATGGTTTTCTCGCCGTTCCATTCAAGGAAGAAAGGCAGGGAAACTACGTTCTGCGCGTTCTGATGGGGATAAATGCTGGCTGCGTTTGCGCTTATGAAGCCGGAGTTCCAAAGTATGCCGTTGCGCCACAAACTGAGAAAACTCTGATTTGTTTCGGCGTCAGCGGTGTACCACGTGTGCTGATTTGCGCCCTGCAGCTCGTTGGAAAGTCCGTAATACTCGCGGGACTCAGCCTGCTCGCCCAACTCAAAATCTTCACGATAGGAGGAGGCACCTGCGTTAGTGTAGAAATGGAAGCCGCAGTAGAAGTGGTTTTCCTCCATATAATCTATCTGCTTCTGCAATGCGTCTTGGTGGGAGAAATACTCTGAGTCAATAGGTACTGCCATGCCGTATTCGAGGCTGCCGCAGATAAGGTCATCCAAGCCGTCGCCGTTAAGGTCGCAGAAGCGGGGAACGCAGTAGTTGCCGAATTTGACGTTGTAGTTGCCCTTGTAGTTTTTCTCGTCGCTGCGGATATATCCGTCATAAGAGAAACTGCCGCCATCATTCAGGCGCAGGGCAATATAGCCGTCAAAAGTGCCGATAGCCAGATCGGGAACACCGTCACCGCTGTAATCGTAAATGTTGGGGCAGAGCCAACTGCCCAGCTCGGAAAGAGCAGGGATGCTGCCGCTTATGTCGGCGAAGCTGCCGTAGGCTGTATCTGCCATGAGAATGCGTCCGTCGCCCGTGCCGCAGATAAGCTCGTCAGCGCCATCGCCGTCAATATCGCCCATGGCGGGCATAAGCTGAACGGCAGTATCAATGCCGTTGATTCGCACCGCAGCGGAGAAGGTAAGGTTGCCCTGACCGTAGAACACATAAAGTCCACCGTCGTCAGCGCCGCAGAGAATATCGCTTATACCGTCGCCGTCAAGGTCGCGTACGATGGGGCAGGAATAGCCGGGAACGCTCAAAGGCTCGCCGTCGGGAGAGCAGAGAGGCTGTCTTTCGGCAACGTGCAGGCGATCGCTCCAACCCTCTCCTTTGAAGAACCAAAGCAGGCCGCTTTCGCTGCCTGATATTATATCAACCAAGCCGTCGCCGTCAAAGTCAGCCATATAGGGGGCGGCGCGGTAATCGTATTCGGGGTAGTCCACGAAGTAGCTGCCGCCGTTGTCGATGGAGCTGAGCCCCAGCCACTTGCCGTTTTCGGCAACGTGCATACCCGAGGAATATGCGTTTTCACTGTTGATGGTGGCGTAGAGATGCCAATCGTCCGTAACGTTGGGCAGGAAGGTTATGCTCTCCTGCCGCAGGAACCACTTGTAGGTGTTGCGGATAAGGGTGAATGCGGGAATCTGGAAGTATTTTTGGCAAAGCTCGCTGAAGATTATTGCCGAATCGTTCTCGAATGCGGTTATCTCTTCGTAATGAAGCTCCCATGCCATGCTCGCCCCACCGTAACTGCCGAATACGCGGGACATGGAGTAACCGTAGCGATCCATAAATGCGTATTCCGCGAATGCGTTTATGAGCAGCTGGTTGCAGCTTGCCGTAGTGCTGGCAAAAGCGCGCTGCTCGTCATTATTTGCGGTCATGGAGAAGCCGGATATGGAATATGCATTGGGCAGCAGGGGGCTGGTGAAAAATACTTTGCCGCTGCCGTATTGGTTTACGCTGTAAAGTGCGTTTGCACCATAGCCGATAATGGCCTTTGCGCTGTCGCAGGCGACCGCATAGCCGTAATCACGGGCGTGAAGATCACTGCTGAATTCGGGATAGTTCTGATAAAGGTAGGCAAAATCCTTGATTATGCCCTGCATATACTCGAAGTCCTTGCCGCAATCAATGGCGACCATGCCGTAAGGGAAACCCTCAACTTTTGTAAAGCCCGATGCGCCGATGAAGTCGGCGTCGAAAAGCTGATAAAGTTCGTTTGCCAAAATGGCGACAGCGCCGTTTTTAACGAGTTCGGTGACCTCGTTTTTGAGCTGCTGTCCATTTGGCGAGGCGGCAAGCGAGGCGTCGAGATAAAGAATGTCGCTGCCGCTGATGTCATATTCGCCGTTAACGTCAATTCCTGCGGCAGAAACGCCGAGAACCAGAGATTGTGTGAGATAACTCAGCGTATCGGCCCAGCGCCCGTCGGAACCGGCAGAGTCATAGACCACTGCGGCGGAAAGGGCATTTTCTCCCGCCGTCAGCGGAAGCTGAGTTTGGGATGTCTTAGGCGCGCAGCCCGCCGCAAAAAGCATGAGAACAGCAAGCAGCAGGCAGATTATTCTTTTTGTATGTTTCAAATAAAGCATAAGATCACCTTACAAAACGACACACTATACCTATTATAATATAATACCTAATTTTAGCCTCTTTTGTCAATATAAAGAGGCTGCCGCGGGGCATTGCCTTTCCTTGAAAAAAGCAAATCCCCTTACCGCTTGGCGGTAAGGGGTGAACCTAGAGAACTTAATCTTTCCACACGAAATTATAGTTGATGGCTTCGCCGCCGTCGACAAGAATACTCTGACCCGTGCAAAAGGTGTTGGTTACCGTCAGGAAGTATGCCCACTCGGCGATCTCTTCAGGGGTTGCCCAGCGCTTGAGAGGGGTTTCGTCCATTATCTGCTGCCACAGTACGGGATCGTTCATTACGCACTCGTTGAGAGGAGTCAGCACTCCGCCGGGATCAAGGCTGTTGCAGGTGGCACCGTACTTCGCAACACGCATGGCTACGTTTTTTGTGTATGCCAGCACTCCGCCCTTGCTTGCACAGTATTCGGGGAACTCGGCACCGGTATGGGCGCTGGCAGAGCCTATGCTGAGGATGGA
>JAFYLI010000008.1 GCA_017537165.1 Oscillospiraceae bacterium
AGAACTACGGAGCACTTGCTGGAAACCAGCTTGGTAGCTGCGGTGATAGCCTTATCGGTGGAGGACTCGTTATCAGCATAGACGAGTTCTACCTTGTAGGTCTTGCCGCCGACTTCAACAGTGTTTACCAGGCTGTTGGCGTACTGCATGCCGAGGATCTCCTGCTTGCCGCCTGCACCGTTGGAACCGGACTGGGGCTCATAAACGCCGATGTAGATGGTGTCGCCGCCCTTATCAGCACCACAGGCGCAGAAGGAAGCGATCAAGCATACTGCGAGAAGAAGAGCAATAATTTTCTTTGCCATTGTTATTTCCTCCTATAGAAACAATAATTCGTTTGCGTAAAGTGAAAGCGATTTAAATTACGATACGCGTGAGCATATTCTACACTCAATTTAACATTTTTGCAATATGTAATGCAGTATTTGTGTAACGAATTTGCATATATTCCGAAAAAACGACCTAAACAGGTTCAGTTTTTGGTGCAAAATGAAGCTATCCGTTGCAAAATTTGTAAATTTGAGGAAAAGTTTGCCACGGCTTGGATAAAAATGCGGCAGAATTTAGGCGAAGAAAACGCAAAAAACCGCCCCGCATGATTGCGGGACGGTTCGCTGAAAAATCAATATCCGCCCAAATTTGAGCCGGAAGCGGGAGTGGGTGTGGGTGTAATCGGCTCTTCGGTGGGTTTTGCCGAGGGATCGTATAGCGCAAGCTCACCGGGCGCTACAAGAACTACCTGGTCGCGCTTGCTGTAAATGCTTACGTCCTCTTCCGTGCGGCTGATGACGCTGCCATCGGCTGCGAAGAGAGTTCTGTAGGTGATTACCTTGTAACCCGTGATGCCCGAGGTCTTGGTCTTTGTGCGGCCGGGAGAAACACTTTCGTCTTCTTCGTATACGGTATCGAAAGCGTATGTTTCGACTATCTCATAGTCCATTTCCACGTAGGTGTCATCAACTTTGGTGCCGTAAACAGAGCAGTAAAGGCGGTTGCCCTCGCGGCGGGCAGTTATTTTTATAGGATACTCCGAGCTGTTTTCAAACATAAATTCGGGGCCGCCCCAGCTTACCGTGGAGTCCATTCCAAGAGGAACGTAAGAGGCGGTGTAAAGGTGGCAGGTGCGCTCAATTATGCTCATGTTGGCGAGGAGGGCGCAGTAATAAACGGAGCTGGAAACCTGACAGATGCCGCCGCCAACCTCGTAAACGGTCTCGCCGCCGAAATATGCGGCTGCGGGGCCGAAACCGCGATCTTCGGTGCGCTCACCCACTATGTCATTGAAGGAGAATACCTCTCCCGGGAGAAGTACCGTTCCGTCCACTGCCTTGGCGGCAAGCTCGACGTTGGTGGAGCGTACTTCGTTGTTGGTCAGAGTGGAAGTCCACTGAGCCAGCTCATCTCTGTAAAGAAGGGCGCTGAGTTCTTCGGTGGTAATGTCGGGCTCTATGGTGCTGAGGGTAACCGTAATGACTGCGCCGTCCCGCGCCTCGTCGTAAAGGCTGCGGGCGCGCTCAATGTCGAAGGTGAGTCCGTCTACGCTTTTTATGACGTTGAATTCCTCGTCGAACTCTGCGTTATGCGCTTCGCGGCAGACCATAGCGTAAATATCGTCTACGGTAAGCGGCTGGGGTGCGTTTTCGATGGGGGTATATCCGATGTCATGCAGGCCTTGCTCAAAGGCGGTGCGGACACAGCGGTATACCTCGTCCTCGTCCAGCAGAACGCCGGAAGCGCCTTTGATAATGGTAAGGCTGCTGCCGTTTACGCTGAATGCTCCCTCAACGAGAGTGGAGTTGATTGCCGCTGCCTTTTTGCTGATGGAATTGCGCAGAGCTTCGCCGTTGATGCCGTTTGCCGCAGCGGGGAATACCTCGCGCGCCCCCACAAAGCTCATAGCAAAGCGCAGGGGAATAACGCTGCCGCTTCTGCGGCCGTAGTTCCATGCTTTTTCCGCGGCAGCCGCGGCATCATAGCCGCTGACAGTGTCGGCAATGGTGAATTCCATTGCCGCTCCGCCCGTGAAGCTGATGCGTACGCCGTCTGCGGGATCTTCAAGCTTTGCGCGGATGGCGGTTTTGGCCTCTGAAACCGTCATGCCGCCAACGTCTACTCCGTATGCGTGCACGTTGGGCAGAATGGTTTGCCAGCTCAGGGAGCCGATGATGGAAACCGCCAGAACAAGAACGATTGCCGCGAAAATAACCGCGCCGATGATGCCGCCTGCTCCAACGGACTTTTTATTCTGTTTTGACTTTTTGGCCGCAGTTTTCTTGCGGGCCTTGGAGCTTTGCTGCTTCATCTTTGAATTATACACCTCTGCCGGTCAGGTAGTTGTTTTCGTCTTCGCGTGCGTCAATAAACGCCTGTTCCAAGTCTATATTGTAGTTGCTATGCCTTCCCCCTTTGGCGGGGAAGGTGGCATTTGCGCAAGCAAATGACGGATGAGGGGTCCGCCGTAAGGCGGCATGGTGCCCGGTTGGGGTTAGCGTGTTTTTATCCGCTTGCGCGGAT
>JAFYLI010000061.1 GCA_017537165.1 Oscillospiraceae bacterium
CAAGCCCATAGAGATAATCTGCGTCTATCAGGATTTCTCTTCCCTGCCCGACTTCTATACTCTTCCCGATGGCCGCAGCAAGCCTTACGGCACCACCCACGCCACCCTTTGCGCCAAGGACGTAGTAAACGAACCTTTCGCGGTTATCAACGCCGATGACTATTACGGCCCCGAGGCCTTTAAAGTCATATACAACGTTCTTCCCACCCTTGGCCCCGCCGAGGGCTGCATGGTTGGCTATCGCCTGAAGAATACCGTCAGCAAGCACGGCTCCGTCACCCGCGGAATCTGCCGCGAGGAAAACGGCTATCTTTCCGAAGTCACGGAGACCTACAGGATTCTCTCCTGCCCAGACGGTGTTATCCGCGCCGAATCGGAAAGCGATAACCCCTACCCGCTGGATCCCGATTCTCTGGTTTCCATGAACTTCTGGGGCTATAATCCCGGCATCTTCTCCCTTATGGAGGAGTATTTTGCCGACTTCCTCCGCAGACTCGCTCCCGACGACCTTAAAAGCGAGTGCCTGCTGCCCCCCATGAACGATGACCTTATAAAAAGCGGCCGCATCAGCGTCAAAGTCCTGCAAAGCGGCGATAAGTGGTTCGGCATGACCTACGCAGCCGACCGCCCCATAGTCAGCGAAGAGCTGAAGCTGCTCCATAACGCAGGCATATACCCCGAAACAATAAGAATAAAAACTCCCTAAAAAGCAAAAGAGAGAGAACGCGCCCGCGCGCAATTCTCTCTCTTTTTATCTCTGTATTTATCTCTTTTTTGTCTCTGTATTTATTTCTATATCTTTTTCTATATCTATTGGAAAAAGTTTGGAGTCAAATTGGAAATTTTCCAATAAACTGACATCTTATCATCCCGCGGCAGGGGCAGGCCCCTGCCCTACGAAAAAACTAATAACTCCCGCTCAAGAACGTAGGGCCGCAAACGCAGGAACTAAAACAAGCTTGTAGGGAATGGGCCTGCCCATTCCGCTTTAATGCTGTAGGGAGCGCCGCCCTCGGCGCTCCGCAGACACGGAACACCACAACAAACAGCGCAGCGCAGTAAAAAACTATGTCATGCTGAGCGCAGCGACGTGGCAATCCCCTGCGTCGGTTTAGCAGCGCAGTAAAAACCATGTCATGCTGAGCACAGCGAAGCATCTCCGCAGGTGATGTTACTGCCAATCTTGCGTAAGTGCGGAGATTCCCACGCTTCGCTCGGAATGACAAGACTTAGGTGCTCATAAAACGCTAAAATGTACGATATGGGTTAACCTTCCCCTTGAGGGGAAGGGGGACCGCTTGCGGTGGATGAGGTGTTATATTAGCAAAATCTAAAATCTTTCCG
This sequence comes from Oscillospiraceae bacterium, assembly GCA_017537165.1. Taxonomy (GTDB): domain Bacteria; phylum Bacillota; class Clostridia; order Oscillospirales; family Oscillospiraceae; genus RGIG6375. The sequence goes on from JAFYLI010000061.1 coordinate 1,345, forward strand.
CCTTCGGCGGCCACCTCATCAGTCGGCTTTGCCGCCGGCTTCTCCTCATAGGAGAAGCTTAACCCACTGTCTTTAGTTTTCCACCGCAGGCAACAAAAAAGTGCCCTGCGAAAAACTCGCAGAGCACTTTCAATTACAAATTCAAAATCAGACCTTAACGATCCAGCCGCGGGTATCTTCTACGCGGCCCCACTGGATGCCGGTAAGCTCATCGTAAAGCTTCTGGGTGATAGTGCCGATCTCGCCGCCGTTTACGGTAACTTCGCGGTCGTTCCACTTCATCTGGCCAATGGGAGAAACAACGGCTGCGGTGCCGGTGCCCCATGCTTCTTCAAGCAGACCCTTCTCGGCTGCGTCGAAGAGTTCCTCAGCGGAGAGCAGACGCTCCTCAACCTCGATGCCCCAGGAGCGGATAAGCTCGATGCAGGACTTACGGGTGATGCCGGGGAGAACAGTGCCGTTGAGGGCGGGAGTAACGACCTTGCCGCCGATCTTGAACATAACGTTCATGGCGCCGACTTCCTCGATGTACTTGCGCTCAACGCCGTCCAGCCACAGAACCTGAGAATAGCCGGCCTTCTCTGCCTTCTCGGCAGCGCGGATGGAACCTGCATAGTTACCGCCGCACTTGGTGAAGCCGGTACCGCCGCGAACTGCGCGGACATCGTCGTTCTCAACGTAGATCTTAACGGGGCTCATGCCGCCTGCGTAGTAGCTGCCGCTGGGGCTGCAGATAACGCAGAAAATATAGGTCTTGGAAGCGTGAACGCCAAGAGCAACGTCGGAAGCGATGATAAAGGGACGGATGTAAAGGCTGGTGCCGGGAGCGTGGGGAACCCAGTCCTCGTCAACTGCTACCAGTTCCTTAACTGCGTCAACGAAATCTTCCTCGGGGATGGGAGGAATGCACATACGCTCGCCGGAAGCATTGATTCTGCGTGCGTTCTCAACGGGACGGAAAAGCTGAACGGTACCGTCTGCGGTACGGTAAGCCTTCATACCCTCAAATATCTCCTGAGCATAGTGGAAAACCATGCAGGCGGGATCCAGTTCAAAAGGAGCATAGGGAACGATGCGGCCGTCATGCCAGCCCTTGCCCTCGGTATAGTTCATAACGAACATGTGGTCGGTAAACTTCTTGCCGAAACCGAGATTAGCCTCGTCGGGTCTTTCCTTGGGAGTAGTGGTGCGGGTTACGGGATACTTAGCCATATATTTCACCTTCAAATCAGTAATTTAGTGTATGTACTTATCGAATATTCGATATTATAGCATTATGACGAATATAGCGCAATATCCAGGGCAAAAAATATCACCAAAATTAATTGACAAAACTATACAACTATTTTATCTTTACTATAGAGGATTACGCCCTTTAATGGGGCTACATGCTAAATATACAAAGACAGGATGGGATTAAAAAATGGAAGCTGAAAGCGTATTTCACTCCGGTAAAACTTTTCACCAGATGGCTCTTGTGCCCACCGAGGGCTCCATGGAGCTGGCTAAACTGATTGACAAGTATCTTGTCCAGTGGGCTGCAGGCGGCCCCGAGGCTCGCGACACCTTTATTATCGACTGCGAGTGCCCCCGTTTCCAGTCCGGCGACGGCAAGGGTCTCATCAAGGAAAGCGTCCGCGGCAAGGATCTCTACTTCGTTGTTGACGTAGGCAACTACAACATCAAGTATAAGATGTTCGGCAACGAGAATTCCATGAGCCCCGACGATCATTATCAGGATCTCAAGCGCCTCATTCAGGCTGCTTCCGGTAAGGCAAGCCGCATGAGCGTTATTATGCCCATTCTCTACGGCGGCAGACAGCATCGCCGCAGCTACCGCGAAAGCCTTGACTGCGCATTCGCACTGCAGGAGCTGCGCGACATGGGTATCGTAGAAGTCATCACCTTCGATGCTCACGATAACCGCGTCCAGAACGCTATTCCCCTGGTAGGTTTCGATAACCTCATGCCCCACTACCAGGTTCTCAAGAAGATGTTCAACGTATACCCCGACCTGCATCCCGGCAAGGACAGCTTCATGGTCGTCAGCCCCGACGAGGGCGCCATGGGCCGCAATATGTACTACTCCTCCGTTCTCGGCTGCGATCTGGGTATGTTCTATAAGCGCCGCGACTATTCCACCATCGTAAACGGCCGCAACCCCATCGTTGCTCACGAGTACCTCGGTGCTCCCGTTGACGGTAAGAGCGTTATCGTTGTTGACGATATGATCGCTTCCGGCGACTCTATGCTGGATATCGCCAAGTTCATGCACGAGAAGAACGCAGGTAAGTTCTTCGCCGTTGCTACCTACGGTCTGTTCACCAACGGCCTTGCCAAGTTCGACAAGGCTTATGAGGAAGGCCTCATCCACGGCGTATTCTGCACCAACCTCACCTACCGCACTCCCGAGCTGCTGGAGCGCCCCTGGTTCCACGAAGTAGACTGCAGCAAGTACATTGCTTACGTCATCACCGCTATGAACCACGACATCAGCATCACCGACATGCTGGATCCCGCTCAGAAGATCAAGGCTCTCATGGAGAAGCACGGCAAGTAATCACCCCCCATATAACGCACAGCGCCCCCGCAGCCAAGCTGCGAGGGCGCTTTTTTGTTCATTTTTCGCCATGCCGAGCCTGCGAGGAATCCCCCTGTTGAATGGCACAATGTAACAACACGCTATCAACCATTCGGGGGATCCTTCACTCCGTTCAGGATGACGGCGATTTCATAGGACAAGTTCGTAGGGAACGGTCTTGACCGTTCCGCCTTACAAATTCACTTCCGACAATATCGTTACATACGGAACAGGCAAGCCTGTTCCCTACTTTTGTTTTCGTAGCGTCTCGGCGCTCCGCGAGGATCGACCGTCGTAAAAAACGATAGCACGCAAAATCCCAAAAAGCAGGTTTAGCCTTCCCCTTGAGGGGGCACACCAAGGTGGCCTCTTATTCGTTCACCAATATCTTCACGATCTCACCGATATACAGATCGTGGAAATCCTTGGTGGGATAAACGCTCTCAACGATGGACTTATCCACAAAGCCTTCCTCAACGATGGGCGCCTGATAGAGCTTGCGGCATACCAGCACAAGGCTTGCCTCGGCAAAATAGGTATAACCGTCCTCAAAAACGGGAGTCAGCCCCATCTTACCCACCTTATCCTCGTCGCGGCCCGAATGAGAACCCAGATAAGCCAGCTTTTCCTTACACTCGGGCGGGAAGAAGGTCAGCGTATAATAGGCCTCGCGGTCGATGAACTCTCGCGTATAGCGCTGGGGGCGCACATAGCAAATAGCCGTGCCCATGCCGAAGCTGCTGCGGCCCCAAATGGAGCCGATATGGCCCCACGATGCGGTCATGGTGTTGTAATTCGCCTCGGTGCCCGCGGTAATGAGCATCCATTCCTCGGAAATGGCGGTAATAGGATTCAGTTCAAGCTCTTTTGCTGTGATTTCCTTCATTCGTCCGCACCTCTCAATCGTCATAGCCCACGTCTATCCAGAATTCCTTCATCAGGCGCTCGGGGATAGATGCCTTCTCTTCGGGGGTAAGATACTCCCAAAGGAACTTCTCGGTCTTGGGATTAGCCTCCTGCACCTCAACGAAGAGCCAAGGACGGCTGCAGCGGCGAATATTGTAGAAGCCGTGGGGAGTGCCGCCGGGGATGCGGATGCAGCAGCTGCGGGTAATAGTAAACTTCTCCATCTCGGGCCCGATGCAGATCTCAACTTCCGCGCCAAGGTCAAAAGGATTTTCGGGATCGTTGCCGAAAAGGAAAATTATCTCGTTTTCCTTGTGCATATGAGGGGGATGACCCACCACGCGCTGGCCGGGTATCTCCTGCGCGCGCTTCTCTTCCTCGTCAAAGGGCATATTCCAGTGGATGGCGTAGCTGCATTCAAAAATAGGCTTGTCGTCCAGCTTGGCGACCCAAGGGATAGGCCGTCCTGCGGGATACTCCATATCCTCGGAATAAATAATGCAATCGGAATACTTACTCATGCTTATCGTCCTTTCGTTTTTTATTTATATCTTCATTATACCGCCCGCCGCCGCGCAATACAACCTCGGATTTTATAAGCAGTCCCCAACTGCGGGCAGCAAAATAAACAGAAATTTGCAGGCAAATGGTGTGCGGAAAACTAAGCCGTTGGGTTAGGCTTCCCCCTTAGGGGGGGGGAAGCTGGCGCCGTAGGCGACTGATGAGGGGGGCCGCCGTAAGGCGGAACGGGTACAACGGGTAAGATAGGTAGTCAATTCGGTGCAAAGCATACACCTCATCCACCGCAAGCGGTCCCCCTTCCCCTCAAGGGGAAGGTTAACCTATATCGTACATTTTAGCGTTTTATGAGCATCTCAACTTTGTCATTCCGAGCGAAGCGTGGGAATCCCCGCACTTACGTAAGATTGGCAGTAACATCACCTGCGGAGATGCTTCGCTGCGCTCAGCATGACACGTTTTTTTCTGCGGTGGACTGACGCTCCTCGCTATGACATGGTTTGCAGTGCTATGCAGGCGGAATAGACCCAAATGCCATTCATCATCCCCGCTCCTCCCGAATATGCTTATCCAAGGGAGATGATAAATATGAAAATCATAAAATCAGCAAAGGAAAACACCCGTTTTCGGGGCAAAGTATTGGCAATAAACCGCCGCACTGCCGCAATTCTGACAGGAATAGCCGCCGCTGCCGCCATTTTCTGCGCGGTCTTTAGTCCCCGCGTGGTGGGTGCCTCCGCAACAGCGCGGCGGCTGCCCATTTACTGCGTAGCGCGGGACGATAAAGCCTGCGCCCTCAGCTTTGACGCTGCATGGGGCAACGAGGACACGCAGCAGCTTATCGACATTTTGGCCCGCTACAACGTGAAAACCACCTTCTTCGTGGTTGGCGAATGGGTGGATAAATACCCCGAGTCGGTGAAAGCGCTGTCCGATGCGGGCCACGAGGTAATGAACCATTCCCAGGATCACGCCCACTTCACCCAGCTTTCGGCCGAGGAAATAGCCGCCAATATCAACGCCTGCAGCGACCGCATCGAAGCCGTAACCGGCACCCGCCCCACCCTCTTCCGCGCCCCTTACGGCGAGTATGACGATAAGGTCATCGCCGCCGTGGACGGCATGGGCGTAAAAACCATACAATGGGACGTGGACAGCCTTGATTGGAAGGATCTCAGCGCCACCGAGATACAAAACCGCGTGCTGCCCAAGGTCGGCAAGGGCAGCATAATCCTTTTCCACAATGCCGCCAAACATACCCCCGAGGCTCTGCCGGGGATAATCGAAGGTCTGCTCGCCGAGGGTTACACTATCCTCCCCGTTTCCCGGCTTCTGCTCACGGGAGAATATACTCTCAATCACGAAGGCCGCCAAATGCCCGCATAACCGTAGCAGTGAAATATACGTCCGTAGGGAACGGTCTTGACCGTTCCGCAAACACCGCACCAAAGTTTTGTCATTCTGAGGTTTTGCCGAAGAATCTCCGCACTTACGTAAGATTGGCAGTAACATCACCTGCGGAGATGCTTCACTCCGTTCAGCATGACATGCGTTTACTGCCATCTACAGCAAAACGGCAGGGTCAAAACCCTGCCGTTCAGCATATTCACATCATTCAAAACCGTGAGGATGCCCGGAATGCCAGCGCCATGCATCGCTGACGATGTCCTCCACGCGGGTATAAACGGGCTTCCAGCCCAGCACCTCCGCGGCCTTTTTGCCCGAGGCTATAAGCACCGCCGGGTCGCCCGCCCTGCGGGCTTCTTCCACCGCGGGGATGGGATGCCCCGTAACGGAGCGCGCCACATCTATCATTTCCCGCACGGAGAAACCAACGCCGTTACCGAGATTGAACACATCGCTCTCCCCGCCCTCCGTAAGATAATCAAGGGCAAGGATGTGGGCGCGGGCAAGATCGCTCACGTGTATGTAGTCGCGGATGCAGCTGCCGTCGCGGGTATCGTAATCGGTGCCGAAAACGGAGATAGACTTCCGCTGCCCGTTGGGAACCTGCAAGATCAGCGGGATAAGATGGGTCTCGGGGCTGTGAGCTTCGCCGATAAGTCCGTCGGGATGCGCGCCGCAGGCATTGAAGTAACGCAGCGCAACGTAGCGCAGGCCGTGGGCGCGGGCCGTCCAGCTCATCATCTTCTCCATTGCCAGCTTGGTCTCGCCGTAGCAGTTTGTGGGCTCGGTGCGGTCGCTTTCAAGAATGGGCACCCGCTCGGGCTCTCCGTAAACTGCTGCAGTGGAGGAAAACACTATCTTGTCTACACCATGGGCCACCATGGCCTGCAAAAGGCAGGCTGTGCCGCAAAGGTTATTGTCGTAATATTTGAGAGGGTCTGTCATGGACTCGCCCACCTGCGAGGAGGCGGCAAAGTGGATAACGCCCTCTACATTCTCTTTTTCAAAAAGCTCGTCCAGTGCAGCTCTGTGGCGGATATCCAGCTCATAAAAACGCGCTTTGGGATGCACGGCCTTGCGGAAACCTGTCTGCAGATTATCCGCCACGATAACCTCGCGGCCTGCCTCTATAAGCTCATAAACGGTATGGGAGCCGATATATCCCGCTCCGCCAAGTACCAAAATTGCCATAAATTTTACTCCCGAAGATTTTTTTATATCATACCACGCCCCACTTCTTTTATCAAGCGCCAAGGGCGGCCGCAGCATTTTCCAAATAAACCAAAAAACTTCTTGTTTAATCGCAAACAATTTGATATAATCTAATTACTCTTCATGCTCTTATGTTATATCCGGCAATATCGGAACTGAGGCAAGCGGTTCCCGATATTCCTCTCTCCTACGGACGGAGTTTGCTCTTCTTCTCCGTCACCTTTGCGGGTCGCCACCGAGGCGGCCCGCAAATTTTTTCTCTTCTTTCGACAGATAAGCATTTACTATTCGATTTTTATGTTTTATAATACTTTTATAACAATTTAGCCTTTGAAAGGAGCGTTATTTATGTTCGAACTGAAGCCCGTTACACCCAGAGTCCAAAAAATACGTGCTCGCTATCGCGACACGGTTCCCAGCATCTGCACTGCCCGCTACCGTTTGATAACGGAATTCTATCAGCAGAACCGTTCCCTTACCGGCGTACTCAAGCGCGCTTATGTCATGAAGCACATTTTTGAGAATCTCCCCGTCCGTATAGACGAGGATGACATCATCGTCGGCGCTCAAGGCACAGTTTACCGCTCCGCCGCTCTTTATCCCGAGTTTGACTTCGGCTCTCTGCCCCGTGAAATAAAAAGCGGCAACGTAAGCACCCGTAAATACGATCCCTATACCATTTCCAAAGAGGATGCGGATTACATCCTCGAAACTGCCGACTTCTGGACCCATGAAAGCATGGGCGCCCAGATGCGCCATTACCTGCTGGACGGCTTCGTTGAGCATGACGGCAGCGGCACCACCACCCACTCCTCCTTCTGGGGCAACTCCGGCCCCGTAGGCCACTTCTGCACCAACTACCGCGCCGCTCTCCATAAGGGTTTTGCCGCCATTATGGCCGAGGCCAAGGGACACATGGCCCGCCTTGAGGACGAGGGTATCTACGGCAGCGAGATAGATAAATATTACTTCTATAAATCCATCGCCCTTGTCAGCGAGGGCATGATAACCTTCACCAAACGCTACGCCGCAGAGGCAAAGCGTCAGGCCGATGAATGCACCGACGCAAACCGCAAGGCCGAGCTGGAAATGATAGCCGACAGCCTTGACCGCATTATGGAAAAGCCCTGCGAAAGCTTCCTCGATGCCGTTCAGTGCCTCTTTATGTACGAAACCTGCCTTGCTCTTGAAGGCAATATGCACGGCATGAGCATGGGGCGTATCGACCAGTATCTTGGCGAATATTACGACCGCGACATTGCTGCAGGCCGCATCACTCCCGAGTACGCTCAGGAGATTATGGACACCTTCTACCTGAAGATCGCCGAAATGAATAAATTCTGGGGCGACGGCGGTGAAGCAGGTCAGCCCGGTTATACCAGCGGTCAGCTGATGACCCTTGGCGGCGTTGACCCCAAGACCGGCGAGGACGCAACCAACGCCGTAACCTATATGATGCTCCAGTGCTCCGCCCGCCTCGTTCTCCACGATCCTCCTCAGGCGCTCCGCGTTCACCGCGGCACCCCCAAGGAGCTGTGGGAGGCAGCTATCGCCACCACCCGCATCTGCGGCGGCGTTCCCTCCTTTGAAAGCGACGAGGTCATTATCCCCGCCCTTATGGACAGAGGCCTTTCCCTTGAGTCCGCCCGCGACTACTGCCTCATCGGCTGCGTAGAGCCCGGCGGCACCGGCGACGAATGGCCCGCCTGCGGCGGCACCGGCGCAGCCTCCTACTGGAATATGGCAAACGCGCTGTGGCTGGGCATCAATAACGGCTTTAATCCCATGGGCACCCGCCGCTTCGCTATGGGCGGCAGCCAAATCTCCGAGCCCAAGCAGGTGGGCGTAGCCACCGGTTACCTCTACGAAATGGAAACCTTCGAGGAAGTTCTTGAAGCCTTCAAGAAGCAGACGGAATTCTTCGTCAAGTGGCACGTTTCCTGCACCAACAGCTTCGAATACCTTGCCCGCAACGTGCTCCCCCTGCCCGTAGTCTCCGCCACCATGGAAGGCTGCATGGAAAAGGGCGCAGACGTTATGTGGGGCGGTGCCAAGTATAACTCCACAGGTCTTGCCGGCGTAGGCATAGGCAACGTAGCCGACAGCCTGCAGATGATCAAGCACCTTTGCTTCGACACCAAGAAATGCACCACCCGCGAGCTTTACGATGCTCTTATCGCAAACTGGGAGGGCTACGAAGACCTCCACGCATACATAAAGAACGAAGCTCCTCACTACGGCAACGGTGACCCCGAGGTTGACCGGTGGGCACGCTGGGCAGCCGATGTATTTGCCGATGCCATCAACCGCTCCACCGGTCCCAGAGGCCGCTACAGCGCAGGTCTTTACCCCGTTACCACCAACGTAGGTTTCGGTATGCAGACCGCCGCCACCCCCGATGGCCGAAAGAAGGGCGAGCCTCTTGCCGACGGTATCTCCCCCGTCCAGCAGATGGATAAGAGCGGCCCCACGGGCGTTCTCCTTTCCGTAGGTCAGATAGACCATCAGAAGTTCCCCAACGGCACCCTGCTGAACATGAAGTTCTCCCCCTCCTGCTTCGAGGGCGCAGACAGCGTGGATAAGCTCATCGCCCTGCTGAAGACCTACTTCTTCCAGCTCAAGGGCATGGAAGTGCAGATAAACGTAGTCAGCGCGGACACCATGCGCGCCGCCCAGAAGGATCCCGCAGCATATAAGGATCTGGTCGTGCGTATCGCGGGCTTCTCCGTCTACTTCGTCGAAATGCACCGCGCAGGTCAGAACGACCTCATCAACCGCACCGAGCTTTCCATGTAACGAACATTAAATAACCTCTATGGCTCCCCCCTTGAGGGGACACCCCAGGGTGGCCTCTCTTGCCGCTACGCGGCACCGCTTGCGGTGGATGAGGTGACCGCCGCAGGCGGATAAATTCTTCATCAATAATCGTAGGGAATGGGCCTGCCCATTCCGTCCTGCCGCACTTTAATTTTTCGGAGCGTCGAGGGCGACGCTCCCTACCCCGATAACCAACTGCACCCCTTGTAGGGAGCGCCGCCCTCGGCGCTCCGCAGACACATAGGGCAGCAAAACAACACTCAAAAAAACAATACAAATTAACATATAAGGAGAGACCAAGATGAAGTACGCAAGACCCGAATTCAACGATCCCAACGTTCCCGTTATCGAAAGCCGCGGCCTTTTCGGCGGCGGAACCATGAAGTTCCCCGTTTTTGACCGCCCCGTTACCATCAAGGAAAACTTCAAGCGCGCTTACACCCGCAATAACCCCATTTGGGTACCCAACTCCATGACCGACGTAGCTACCAACATGCTGGCTACCATGAACGGCATGCCCGAGGCTGACTTCTCCCGCAAGGAGCGTTATGACTGGGTAGACTGGTTCGGCGTAGAATGGACTTACGTTCCCGAAGCAGGCGGCCCCATGCCCAAAATCGGCACCCACTTCCTTGATGACATCAACGATTGGAAGGAAAAGGTCAAGTTCCCCAATCTGGATGACTATGACTTTGAAGGCTGCTGCAAGAAGTACATGGAAACTTCCTACGATCCCAATAAGGTTCTGCAGGTAAATATCGGTCTGGGCTGCACCGAGCGTTTCGTCGCTCTTCTCGGCGGCTACAGCGAGGCAATGGTCGCCATGGCTCTTGACGGCGAAGTTGTTCGCGAGTACCTTGAAGCTTTCGCAGATTGGGAAATCCAGGTTATCGACCGTCTGTGCAAGTACCTGCCCATCGACATGATCACCTATCACGATGACTGGGGCACCGAGCGCGACACCTTCTTCTCCGAGAAGATGATGGAAGAGATCGTATTCCCCCCCACCAAGCGCATCGTTCAGCACGTTAAGGAGAAGGGCATCTGCTTCGAGCTCCACAGCTGCGGCCACATCGAGCGCTTCATTCCCTATATGATCGAGCTGGGCGTAGACCTCATCCAGATCCAGTCCCGCGCCAACGACGTCGCTGCCTACAAGAAGAAGTGGGGCGACAAGATCGGCTTCGACATCTCCGTTATGCCCGCTCCCGGCTCCACCAAGGATGACATCATCGCTCAGGTTCGCACCATGGTCGATGATTACGCTGCAGGCGGCGGCTTCTACTCCTCCGTTTACGCAGGCGACCCCGAGCTCCTCTGGTACGGCACCTCCGAGCTGTTCTACTACAGCCGCGAGAAGTACGATGAAGAGCAGGGCAGATAAGAAACCGCAGTAAACGAGCGATAAAGACTAAAATAACGGTCAGGCTTCTCCCCGGAGGAGAAGCTGTCAGCGAAGCTGACTGATGAGGGGATTCGCGCAAGCGAATAAAAATGTACGATAATCGCAGCTCTCTGCAAAGCTGCCTTCGGCAGACCCTCATCCGCCCCTGCGGGGCACCTTCTCCTCAAGGGAGAAGGCAAGTATAATCCAACTTCACAGCAACGCCAAAAAACGTACAACCTGTAAATAAACTGCTGTAGGGAGCGTCGCCCCCGACGCTCCGCCGAATCCGGCATCGAAAAAGAGTGTCGGAGCGGCGCTCCCTGTATCGTTAATGGTGGAATGGGCAGGCCCATTCCCTACAAGTTTGATTCGCATTTATTCGTTGTTCGTAGGGAACGGTCTTGACCGTTCCGCCTGCGGTGGGGTAACGCCGCTCCGCCCACCTTCCCTTCAAGTGGAAATTCGCAGGGCAGGGGCGAGCCCCTGCCGAACACACTTTTCACTCTTACTTGTTACCTTAATTCAAGGAGGCCGCATCATGGCTGAAAACAAAATAAAAGTTGACTTCGAAGAAGAAACCCGCGACCCCTTCGGCGGCGTACCCGATGCCCCCGACACGGGTCTTATAGATGAAGATCGCCCCGCGTGGCTGGGTTATGCCCCCGGCATAAAGGAAGAGGACGTTACCGCCGCCCACGAATGCGACGTGCTGGTTCTCGGCGCAGGTATTGCAGGCATTTCCGCCGCCCGCGCCGCCGCTGAAGCAGGCGCAAACGTCATCGTTGTGGAGCAGAGCAAGAGCATTTCCATCCGCGGCAAGGTATTCGGCTGCGTGGACTCCCATATCCACAAGGAGCTTGGCTGCGAAACTGACAAAATGGATCTGCTCAACCTCATTATGCGCCGCATGGGTTGGCGCCCCAATGCCCGCCTGTGGAAAATGTGGCTGGACGAAAGCGGCGAAGCTTTCGACTGGTTCGAGGCACCCGCAGTGAAAAGCGGTCTGGAATTCGGCCAGCACCTGCAGTATTGGCCCAATCCTCCCAAGTACGACCGCTCCCGCGAGCTTTTCCCCCAGTACTGCGCAGGTATTGAGTTCGACGATTGGTACGGCGCCTGCAAGCTCCATTACAATGAGTCCGTTGCTCACGGCGCAAAGTATTTCTTCCGCACCACCGCAGCGGAGCTCATCAAGACCGAAAAGGGCATCATGGGCGCATACGCCACCGCCGAGGACGGCAGCCTGCTGAAATTCACCGCCCGCAAGGCCGTTATCCTCGCCACCGGCGACTACGGCCACAACAAGGAAATGGCAAAGGCTCTCTGCCCCGAGTTCTACAACACTCTCGGCCTCGTTGCCTCCAAGTGGTCTACCGGTATGGGTCATAAGATGGCAATATGGGCAGGCGGCATGATGGAAGAAGGCCCCCACGCCCACATCAGCCACTCCTTCCCCGGCTCCTTCGTTATGGGCACCACCGCCACCCTCGACCTGAACGCCAACGGCGACCGCTTCATGAACGAGGACGTTCCCGGCCAAATATTCACCAACCAGATAATCCGCCAGCCCTTCAAGTACGCCTGGCAGATTTATGACAGCAACTGGGCAGATATGCTGGATAATCAGAACATCGCCCACGGCGCAATCGACATCAACCTCAACTCCCCCGAGAAGCTGGAAAAGTCCTTCGAGGCCGCCCGTGAGGGCAAGGGCTGGAACATGGTAGCCGCCGACACTCTCGAGGAGCTTATCGAAAAGACCGGCATGCCCAAGGAGCGCGCGTTGGAGAGCATCCGCCGCTACAATGAGCTTTGCGAAAAGGGCGTGGACGAAGATTTCGGCAAGCGCGGCGACCGCATGTACGCGCTGGTAAAGCCTCCCTTCTACGCCTGCAAGTCCTTCATCGCCCGCGGCATGATAACCGGCGGCGTTGTGGTTGACGAGGAATGTCAGGTTCTCGAAAAGGACACTTGGAAGCCCCTTGGCGGTCTTTATGCCATCGGCAACACCGGCGGCGGCCGCTACTACTGCGACTACCCCGTTTCCCCCGTCTGCGCCACCTCCCACGGTACCGCCGTTACCTTCGGCAGACACGTCGGCATGGCAGCAGCCAAACTGGCAGACAGATAAACTAATTAACCTTCCCCCTCGGGGGAAGGGGGACCGCTTGCGGTGGATGAGGGGCATCTACGCAGCGAACAAAACGTTTATTATCCCCACAAGCACAAAATCCCGCAGCCTTTCGCTGCGGGATTTTTCTGCCTTACTGCCAAGGTTAACATTGTCGTGGCGGATGAGGTGTAGCCGCGCAGTAAAAACCATGTCATGCTGAGCGCAGCGAAGCATCTCCGCAGCTACTTTTATTGCCAATCTAAACACAAGTGCGGAGATTCTTCGGCAAAGCCTCAGAATGACAAGACTTTTAGATGCGCACCATTTCGCCCCCTTGTTAAAGGGGGCTGTCAGCGAAGCTGACTGGGGGATTCTTTTAAAAGCAAGAAGTAAAAGTGAAGAGGTAATAGGTGGTTCACTTTTTCACTATTACCTTTTACCTATTACCTAAAATTAAATCCCTCCACCGCAAGCGGTCCCCCTCCCTTTAACAAGGGAGGAAAAGGGTGCGGTGCATACGGCAGGGGCAGGCCCCTGCCCTACGAATAAC
>JAFYLI010000062.1 GCA_017537165.1 Oscillospiraceae bacterium
CGGGAGTGGGCTCCTCGTAGGTGTAGACGTAGATTACTTCGGTGTCGCTCTCGATGATGCCGGCTGCTGCGCCGATGACCTCAACGAGGCTGTAGTTCTCGAAGCTCTTCTCTTCGGTGGTATACTCTGCGCCTGCCTCATAGGTTGCGACGAAGGTCTCTGCAAGAGCAGCGCCCTCTTCGTCTATCCAGCTGACGGTAAGGGTGTAGGTCTCGGGTGCGGGCTCTTCATAAGTGTAGACGTAGATTACTTCGGTGTCGCTCTCGATGATACCGACTGCTGCGCCGATGATCTCAACGAGGCTGTAGTTCTCAAAGCTCTTCTCTTCGGTAGTATACTCGGCACCTTCATCGTAGGTTTCTTCGTAAGGGGCATCAAGGCTGTTGCCTTCATCGTCAATCCATCTTACGGTAAGAGTGTAGCTAAGGCTGTCGGTGGATTCGGGCTCTTCGTAGAGGTAAACGTAAGTAACTTCGGTATTGCCGGTTATAACGCCCTCGGTCTCGCCGATAACGTCGGTAAGGCTGTAGTTCTCAAAAGGCTTCTCTTCGGTGGTGTACTCGCTGCCCTTTTTCAGAACTTCGGTGTGGGTGGAGGCCAGGTATTCGCCCATGTCATCCATCCAGTTTACGGTAAGGGTATAGGAAGGAAGCTCACCGCATACGCCGGGGACGGAGAAGGCGATCTGCTTAGCTGCGCCGCTCTCCTGAGGAACGCTCAGGTAGGTGTAGCCGTTGGTGGGATAGTATACGTTCTCCTCGAAACCGTCTGCATCGGTATCAAGGGTGACGGGATAGGTTACGGAATAGGTATAGGTAGTGGTATTGCCTTCGGTAAAGGTCCGGGCATTCGCGGGGTTCAGGGACCATACAAGGCCGCCCACCGCATTGGATGCGCTTACGCCGGGGATGCCGACTACGCTGCCGAGAACGATGTAATCGCCCATGGGGTCAACTACGGAGGTGCCTGCGCCGTCCATACCTTCGGTGGCGGACTGGGCAATGTTTGCAAAGGCTGCGGTAACGGTATCCTTATCGGCGCCTACGAATACATTCCGGGAATTGCCGATGATGCCGTCCAGATAATTCTTCTCTACGCCGTAGCCTACTGCGTATACGGTGCCGAGTTCACTCAGTTCAGCTGCCTTATCGGCTGCGGACTCAGTACCTTCGGTGGTTGCGTTTGCGCTGGAGGGAGTTCTGCCGGTGAGCTTAATGGTAGAGGTGCTGTTGCTCTTCTCGCCGACGCAGTTTGCCATACCGTCGCTGAGCAGAACGGTGAACTTAACCGCAGCGTTGGCAACGTCGCTCATGTTGAGGCGGTTGTAAGCCAGGGACAGACCTGCGTGAGTGTTGGTGGCGTTGTCCACGGATCTCAGGGTGTTGATAGCATTCTTGACGGCGGTCATACCCGCGTCGGTCTTGATGTCTACCCATTCGCAAACGGTCTTGGCATCCTTGCCGTAAGAAACTACGGTAACGAGGACTTTGCCGGTGTTTGCTTCTTTCAGGCTGTCAAGGAAATTGCCGTTGCCGGTGAGGATCTCCTGCACAGCTTCCAGACGATTGGTGTTGTGGCCTCTCTGTCTGCAATTGCTGCTGCCGCATTCGCCGCAGTACTGCATGGAGCTGGAGGTGTCGATTACCAGCGCGATGGCAGCCTCGCCGGGAACTACGGTCTGGGAGGTTTCTACGGTAAGGGTGATCTCAAACTCGTTGACGCCTGTCTGCTCTATGGTCTTGCTGAGGGTGAAGCCCTCCTCATTTACCACGGCCTCGGCGCCGCTAACTGCGTTTCCGGAGGCATCGACGGTGAAGTAACCGTCCATTACCTGGTCGGAATAACCTTCAACTGCCAGAGTGCTCATGGGGATCAGGCCGATCACCAGAACCAGCGCCAGCAGTACGGACAAAAACTTTCTGCCCATTCTCTTGTTAGTTTTCTTTGCCATAATTTCTTCTCCTCTCACTTTGAAGAGATAGAAATTTCGGCAGCCGCGCCAACGTAGCCTTTCGGCCTTAGTCCGCTTGCTTTGCGTCCCGTCCTTTCGGGCGGTTTGCCATTTACGAATTTCTGCTCTTTTATTGTGCGGACAGTGCTGCCCGCCTTTCTTTAATAAAGTTATACTACGCGGTGGTTATAAAAGCGGTTATATTTTCATTCCGCTTTTTCATTTTTTCACTTTTTTGTGAAATTCTTTCCTATTCGTTGACTGCCGCGGCCCGACAGCTGTATCTCAACGCCGTATCCATCAGCATCACCAGTTCAAGCACGCTGCGGAAACTCCGCTCCTGCTGTCCCTCCAGCCACATCACCGAGCCCTGCCAGCTTGAATTCTGCCGAAACAGTATCCGCAAGGAGAATGTGCCCAGTTTCCCTGCCTGCGGCTCATGGGCGGCGCAAAGCTCTCTGCCCTCCGTGGGCGGCGCAAACGTTCGGGTCGCGGTGTAGGCCTTCGGGAAATCCATATCGTCCAAGGCAGCCTCCATTTCTCGGAGCAGCTGCATCAGGCCGAGAAACGGTTTTCCGCCTTTCAGGAAGGGGTTAAAAAATCGACCCTGCAGGATACCGTCGTCATAGGAATCGATACACACGGTTGTGGTTCTGTACTCTGCTCCACAAGCCCTCACCGACATCGGCATCCTCCTTTCTCTTTCTGTTTTATGCCCTATTCATACCATCTGCGGGTTATAAATAAGGTTATATTTCCCTATGTCCTTTTCAATTTTCAAAATTATTTTCCTCCTTTGCCCCAGACTATTGCGCGCGCCACTATCCTTTGGTAACATATTTATATAAGTATTCTGCTCTATTCTTTTTGGAAAGGGGATCGCGCCATGGTATCCCGACTTAAGGACACGCTGCTTCTCGTTGGCGACAGTTCCAGCGACCGCGCGCAGCTGAGAAAAATATTTGACGCCACCTTCAATCTTCTGGAGGCCGAAAATGCGGCGCAGGCGCTGCTTCTGCTTGGACAGAACATCGACTGCATCTCCGCCGTGCTTGCCGATCTCCCGCTTTCCGAAGAAAACGGCATCCGCGCCCTCGCCCGCGCCCTTGCAGGCGAGGATCAAAGCACGCCCCTTCTGCTTTTCATACCCCACGGCGGAACGGGTGAGGACGAGGAGCGGGCATTCAACCTTGGCGTAACCGACGTTGTCTATAAGCCCTACACGCCCGAGGGTGTTCAGCGCCGCCTGCAGATATTGCTGGATCTCTGCCTCCACAAGCTCCACCTCGAGACTCTCGTTACCAAGCAGAACGAAACCATTCACAACGCCAAGCAGGTCATGCTTGACGCACTTTCCGCAATTATAGAGCACCGCAGCTCCGAATCGGGCAACCACGTTATGCGCATCCGCCGCTTCACCAAGATATTGCTGGAGGAAGTTGCGCTGAACTGCCCCGAATACAAGCTCACTGACGATGACGTTGCCGCCATCTCCAGCGCCTCCACTCTCCACGATATCGGTAAGATATCCATACCCGACAACGTTCTCAACAAGCCGGGCAAGCTTACCGAAGAAGAGTATGAGATAATGAAAAGCCACACCACCGTGGGCAGCGAGCTGGTTCTCACCCTGACGGGCATTGCAAGCGAGAAGGAACTGCGATACGCATACAATATTGCCCTCTATCATCACGAGCGCTGGGACGGCGGCGGCTATCCCTGCGGTCTGGCGGGGGATGATATTCCCATCTGCGCTCAGGTCGTCGGACTTGCCGACGCATTCGACGCCCTCACATCCCCCCGCGTATACAAGCCCGCTTACTCCCACTCCACCGCCATAAACATGATCCTCAACGGCGAATGCGGTGAATTTTCACCCAGCCTGCTGGCCTGCTTTAAAATAGTCCGCAATCAGTTCAGCGAGCTTGCCCTGAAATATGCCGACGGCTACTCGCCCAAGGCTGACAACATTACCCTGCCTCTGCCCGGTCCCGACTGGAGCAAGGCTCCTTTGAACAGCCTTGAATATTCTCAGCTTAAATACAGCACTCTTCTGCACTACGTCAACGCCACGGTCATCGAGGCCGACATGGGCGCAAATCTTTACCACGTGGTATATAACCCCAACCCCGAACTTTCCCTCCTGCCCGAAGGCGGCTTCACGGACTTCTTCACTCAGCTGACGCAAAATCCCGCTCTGCACCCCGATGACCGCCAAACCGCAGCCCAACTTAAGGATTATTACGAAAACAGATTTTTCTCCGACGAACTTTTCCGCCGCAATTTCCGTCTGCGCCTTTACAGCAGCCGCAGCTCTCAATACCTTCCCTACAGCTTCACCACCCTTAGGGTAAACACTCAGGCAAAAGAACAGCGCAGCCTCATCTTCGTCATCCATCCCGAAGCAGATGCGCCCGCAGAATCAGCTTCCGCGCAGTGGAAAAATTCCGCTGCCCTCTACGGCATCACAAGCACTGTTCTGCGCTGCCTCTGCGATAACCGCATGACCATTGACGCGGGCGCGGCCGAGCTTTATCCGCTTCTCGGTATCGGCAGCGCGGAGATAGGCCGCGACTTCGGCGGCAGCTACAGCCTGCTGGTTCATCCCGATGACCGCGAAGCCCTTGCCGAAACTGTGGTGGCCGCCATTGCGGACGGGACCGCCGCGGAGGCGGAATATCGCCTGCTGGGCAAAGGCGGCAAAGAGCTTTGGGTGCTGGACAAGCTCCGTTTCTTCACTGAGACCGACGGACAGACTTACGTTTACCACTCTCTCTACGATAACAGCCGCGCGCGAGCCGCATTCGACGCTTATCAGTATTCCATCGCCCGCAACCAGCTCATCATCGACCAGTCGGGCGGCATAATCTTCGAATGGGATCTCCTTAGCGACACTATGTACTGCTCCCCCAAGTGGCAGGAGCATTTCGGCTACATACCCGTATCCAAAAACTACGGAAAGCAAATGGGCATCGCCACCCACTTCCATCCCGACGATCTCCCGCTGGTGCGCAGCGCCATTGAGCAGATAAAATCCAACGCGGATACCTTGGTAATAGACGTGCGCATAGCCGACAGCAACGCAAAATATCTCTGGACGCGCATCACCGCCACCGCCTACCTTGACCGGAGCGGCAATCTTGCGCGTATAATCGGCATGCTGCAGGATGTGGACGCCCTCAAGCGGGCCGAACTTGCCCTGCGGGAAAGAGCGGATTTGGATTCCCTTACCAAGCTCTTCAATAAGGATACCGCCCATGACATAATCTCCGACCGCCTTGGCGACCGCGAAGAGGGCACGATTTCCGCACTGATGGTCATCGACCTCGATAACTTCAAGCTGGTCAACGATAACTACGGCCATCTTTACGGCGACGCCGTACTCTCTCAGGTAGGCGCAACCTTGAAAAAGCTTTTCCGCGACAATGACGTTATCGGCAGAATAGGCGGCGACGAATTCCTTGTATTTATGAGCGGCATACCCAACGTGGAATTGGCCGAGGCCCGCTGCCGCCTGCTCCTCTCCACCTTCTCCGACCTGCTGGAGCAGAATGCGCCGGGCATGAATGTTTCCATCTCCATCGGCCTTGCCCTCGTGCCCGAACACGGCACGTCTTACACTGACCTCTTCCGCAAGGCAGACGAGGCCCTTTACATGGCCAAGAGCATGGGCAAGAACACCTTCGTTCTCTACAATCCCGAAACGGCTCTGCCTATGGACGACATTGTTCTCGTTTCCACCCGCATCGACTCCGATGAGCAGCCGGGCATGGCTGACTCCTCCTTCGTGCGTTATGTATTCCGCAGCCTTTACGAGAGCAGCGATACCTTCGGCACCATCAGCGACATTCTTTCCTACGTAGGCCAGCAGCTCAACGTAAGCCGAGTATACATATTCGAAAACAACGACGACAACACCACCTGCAGCAACACCTTCGAATGGTGCAACGAGGGCATTTCCCCGGAAAAGGATTCCCTGCAGAACGTAAGCTACATTGAGGATATACCCGGCTGGCCCGAAGTTTACAATGAGCGCGGCATATTCTACTGCACGGATATTTCCTCTCTTGCCCCTCAGTTCCGCAGTATTCTCGAGCCGCAGGGCATCAAGAGCATGCTCCAGTGCTCCATCCGCGATAACGGCGTTTTCCGCGGCTACGTTGGCTTCGACGAATGCCACGTCAACCGCCTTTGGACTCAGGATCAGATAGGTTTGCTGGAATTCCTCTCGGAAGTCCTTGCGCTGTTCCTGATGAAAAAGCGAAATCAGGACAAAGTGGCCGCCCTTGCCGAAAGCCTGCAGACCATTCTCGACCTGCAGGACGAATGGCTCTACGTTATCGACCCCGAAACCTGCGCACTGAAATTCCTCAACGCCAAGTGCAGGCAGATCACCAACAGCGCAGAGCTGGGCACTCCCTGCTACAAAGCCTTTATGTCCCGCTCCACGCGCTGCAAAAACTGCCCCGCCATCAGCATCGGCACCCCCATCGTGGCCGACAGCCCGAAATTCGGCGGACTTATCAGCGCCACCGGCGCGGAGATAAACTGGAACGGCGAAAAAGCCTGCCTTATTACCTGCCGCAATCTCAGCGACCTGCCCACAGAATAAAAATAATGCCATACATATCAAAACACCGCAGAACGAATCCCGTTCTGCGGTGTTGCTTTTACGCGATATTGAATTTTATTTCGTCCTCGGCAGCGGCATCAAAGAAGCACTGCAGCAGGCGGCAGCCGTATGAGCCCAGCGAATTGAGCATGGCGGCAGAGTTTACAAGCTCTATCTCCCGCTCGACGCCTTCGGAAAGCATATCCCAAAGGGCGTCAAGGTTATTGCCGTACCACTCGGGAAAGGCCATCATTTCGGCTATATGCTCATGGGCGGCGGCTTTATCGGTCATTTTCGCGCCGTCAAGAATGATTTTTTCCATATTCCCGCCTCCTTAATAAAGCTGGGTAAAGCTCTCATAATGGTCATCGGTATAATAAATAAGTCCGTCATTGGAGTACACTATGCGCTCGTCGCCGCGGAAGCCGCCGCTGTAGTTTACGTCGCATTCGTACCATGTGCGGCCCTTTGCATCGGGCAGCAGACCCTCGCGGTTGCCGAACTTATCGCCGCCGATGCTCATGCCGTAGGCCACGTCCCAAAGGTTGCCCTCGGAGGAAACCCAGCCAAGGTCGCGGGCCTCATTCTTGCTGATGAAGTTCTCGGGCAGCTTTCCGTAGGTGTGGATATATTCCGCTACATCTTCGGGCGCATCGTACCAACCGTACTCATCAATGAGCTCGGGAGTAGGCGTAGGTGTGGGTTCGGGCGTAGGCTCGGCGCTGTCCTCGGGCTGCCCAAGAATTATAGCCGTCGGGCCGTCTGCCCCGCCGATCACGCCAACATCGGAGCTGTCGCCGTCAATGATCGTTTCAACTATGGCAAAGCCTATGTCTACCGCGTCCTGCTCTGTGCAGCCCGCAAAAAGCGAGAATATCAGCAGCAGCGCAAGGGCAAGACTGCCTATACGGCGAAATTTATTTTTCATGTTTTTTCCTCTTTTCTTTGTTACGGCTATGCCTTCTCCCTTGAGGAGAAGGTGGCATTTGCGGAGCAAATGACGGATGAGGGTCTGCCGAAGGCAGCTTCTTCAGCTCTAAACCTATATTTTTATTCGCTTACGCGAATCCCCTCATCAGTCGGCTTCGCCGCCAGCTTCCCCCCAAAAGGGGAAGCCTAACCAATACTTTTAGATGCGCACCATTTCGCCCCCTTGTTAAAGGGGGCTGTCAGCGAAGCTGACTGGGGGATTCATTTAAAGTAAGAAGTAAAAGTTAAGAGGTAATAGGTGGTTCACTTTTTCACTATTACCTTTTACCTCTTACCTAATTTTGAATCCCTCCACCGCAAGCGGTCCCCCTCCCTTTAACAAGGGAGGAAGCATGGTGCGGTGCATGCGGCAGGGGCAGGCCCCTGCCCTACGAATAACGAATGAACTTGAATCAAGCTTGTAGGGAATGGGCCTGCTCATTCCGCCTTTCGGCGGCCCCCTCATCAGTCGCTTCGCGACAGCTTCCCCCCAAAGGGGGAAGCCTAATCCGATGCTTTAGTTTTCCGCACACCCGTTCCCCCTCCCTTTAACAAGGGAGGAAAAGGGTGCGATGCTCGCAATGACAAGAGGAGTGGCAGCAGAACTACATACGTCTTTAATTTCCATTCATCTCAAATCTTCTGCCAGAATTCGTTATCGGGTATCTTGGCTTTTATGCGCGCTTCGTCCACTTCCTCGCGGAAATCGCAGGCGGCGGCGAACTCGCAGTAGGCGCAGGGATCCTCGGCGGGGCTGCGCAGGGGATTTGCCTTTATGCTGCCCGCCTTCACTTCCTTGCCCATTTCGCGCAGGGTTTTTTCCACGTGCTCCGCCAGCTTGCCCAACTGGGCAGCGGAGGCAAGGCTGCCGCTGACTTCGCCCTTTTTGAACTTAACGGGGATGCGGGCGGGGGTCTCGCCGTGCTCCATGGCCTCGATAACAGCCGCATCGTTGAGGATAAGGCCCGAGCGCAGCAGACGCTTATGGCGCTCTTTTTCTATCTCCTCATCACTGCTGCCTCGGGGCATGGCCATAAGAAGATCCTTGGCAGGGGAATAGAGAACGCCCGCGGGCACTATCTTTTTATCCTTGCCGTAATGCTCCGCGCCCTCCTTTTCAAGGGCGAAGAGGTAGATAAGCATCTGTATTCCTTTGCCGTACCAAACGTCGGTAAGGTTGAACTTCGTTCTGCCCGTCTTATAGTCTGCCACGCGGAGGTAGAGATTTTCTTCGTCTATCCATCCGTCAACGCGGTCGACTTTGCCCTCCAGCTCCATGCGCACTCCGTCGCCCTCCACTATAACGGGAGGCAGGTCGCCGCCGCGGGCAAATTCCAGCTCGAAGTCCATGGGGTCGAAGTCGGAATTGATGAATTCCTCGGCTACATCGCGGGCGATACTCATAACGCCCGAGCGCAGGCGGTAGAACAGATACTTGAAGCGGGCCGACTTACCCTCAAGGCCGTTCATGACCTCTTCAACGTACTTCTTAACGAATTTCTCGGCCAGCTTCAGGCATTCATCCACGCCTATCTTGGCGATGCCGCCAAGCTTGCCCGCCTCGCGGGCCATATTCTCCATAACGTAGTGGACGAAGTTACCGAACTCGGGCGCGTCAATGGCAGAGCTTGCCCGCTCCTTGGCCCGCAGGCCGTAGCGCATGAAGTAGGCAAAGCGGCAGACATTGAACTTTTCCACTTTGGAGGCGGTCATCTTAAACTGCTCGCCGTAAAGCTCACGCACCGAGCGCTGCCCAAGACTTCCTCGGGGGGCGCTGACGGCGGTTTGCGCCTCGGCGTAACGCTCGCCCCAAAGCTCATGGGCAATTTCCCTTGCCGCAGCGGCTTCTTCCGAGCCGTCGCCCGAAAGGGCAAGGCGGAAGAGCGGCTCCGATGCCTGCGCTGCCGCCCAGGCTTTAAGACTTGCGCCCGAAACCGTCTGCACTCCGCAGAGGGCGGACATTCGGGAAGCCAGGAACGAAGGTTCGCCGCCCGAGGGCCAGCTTACATAAAGAGTATCGGATGCGGCAGAAACCGCAAGATATATGGACGAAAACTCTCTGCAGAGTTCTTCATCCTCCACGGCGCTCAGTTCAAGACCCAGTTCCGCCAGCAGGCGGCGTTCCTCGCCCGAGAATACACCGCGGGCGGCTGTGGGCATGGGCAGGCTGCCCTCCTGCGCGCCGAGAATTATCAGTTTTTTCACCCGTCTGCCTCTCAGGCGGGTCAGCTCACCGAAGCTTACGCTGTCAAGAGCCGTGGGTATGCTGCCGCCGGAAAGGGTGGATACCAGCAGTGCGAAGAGCTTGGAGCCTTCGGCGGCATCCATTTCCGCCTCGCCCAGCACCTCGGAAAACTGCTCCAGCGCCGAAATGAGGCTTTCCCAATCCCTCGCAAGGGCGTCCGCCTCGGCAGACACGCCGCTTCTTCTCAGTTTTTCGGCTCGGTCTGCCAGCTGCTCCTGCAGCTGCACAGCTTCAATGCAGGCATATATAGCCAGCGCAATATCGCGGGCGGTTTTCGCCGTTTTGAACTTTTCCGAAAGTATCAGCAGGGGCGCAACGGCGCGGCTGCGTATACCGTTGAGCCTTTCAAGGCTGCTGCGGTCATTATCGCTGAACTCCATAAAGCCGCGGGGGTTCATAGTCCAGTCCTTTTTCCAAGAGCTTTCGCCGCGGATAGTCCAAGTGGCGCAGTAGTTTTCCACTTCGCCCACTTCGTCGGGTTCAAGACCTGCAAGACCCGTTTTGAAATAGCGCAGGACGTCCTCCCTGCGCCAGCCGCCGCCTACTGCTTCAAGGGCGGCAAGGGTCAGGGCAAACACGCCCCGTCGGGCGACCTCCTCGCGGCTGTCGCTGAAAACGGGAACGCCGTAGAGTTCAAAGATGCTGCTGCCCACGCTGTCATATTTTCCGAAATCACGGGCAGCCACGGCAATATCCGACCAGCGCAGGTCGGGCTCGGCACGCATCCACGCAAGGATCTGCGCCGCTGCCAGCTCGCACTCGCTGAAAACACTGTCGGCAGCCACAAGGACGGCGCTGCCGTCGGGCAGGGCATCCTCGACTTTATTATAATTGAAGAGATTTTCGCTGAGGAATGCCAGCGCGGGGGCGCGGCTCTCGTCCTCGCAGTCCGCTCTTTCGCAAACGGCAGGAATGCCACGCTCCTTGGCCATGGCAAGCAGGCGGTTAAAGGTCATATCCGCAATGGCGAAGCGGCTTTCGTCCTCGCCCGAGCGGCAGAGGGCGACGGTAATATCGCCGCCGCGCTCCATAAGAGCCTCCAGCACCTGCATCTCCAGAGCGGTAAAATCGGTAAAACCGTCAATAAAGAAGCCGCCGCTGCCAACTTCGCTTTGGGGCATAAGGTCAGCAAGGCGCTCAAGACGTTCGCGGGGATCATCGAGCAGGCGGGCAAGCAGTGCGTCAAAGGCTGCGCAGATGAGAGAAAGGTCGCGGAGCTTATCGCCTATGCTGCCCTCCGTCTGCTGGGCCAGTTCACCCAGGCGCTCGGCCCCCGTCATGCTGCGGGACAGCTCCTCGCGGGCATCCAGCAGACTTGTGAGGAACTCCTCTCTATGTTCGCGGGAGGAATAAACTTTCAGTTGGGGCGCCACCGCCGCGACGGCGCGGCTCATAAGCAGGAGCTTGGTGCCTTTATCGGGCACTACTTCCGCTGCGCCGCCCAATTCCGAGAAAACGCGGCTGCAAAGGCGCGTGAAGCTGAGAACTTCCGCGCGGAGGTTTACCGCAGCGCCGCAATGGCCTGCAAGGGCGCGCTCCGCCTCGTGGCTGCCCTGCTCGGGTGTGAGTAGCACCAGCCCCGTTTTATTGCTGTTCTTTATTTCTTCCAGTATGCGATAAGTCTTGCCCGAGCGGGCAGGGCCGTAGATGATCTTCAGCACGGCGTTTCCTCCGTAGAAATCAAGAATTGATAATTATAGCCTTCCCCCTCTTTGGGGGGAAGGTGGCATTTGCGTCAGCAAATGACGGATGAGGGGACTGCCGAAGGCAGCTATATATTGCATTCTTATCCGCTACGCGGATTCCCCTCATCAGTCACCCAAGGGCGACAGCTTCCCCCCAGAGGGGGAAGCCTTGCCGCAACAACGGCCTAAGTCCTAATTTTCAATTAAGTTCTCTGAACTGCAGAGCCTCGGCAACGTGGCGGGCCTGAATAGTTTCGCTGCCTGCAAGGTCGGCTATGGTGCGGGCAACGCGAAGTATTTTATCATGGGAGCGGGCGGTGAGGCCAAGGCGGTCATAGGCCGCGCGGAGCATACTGTCGCCCTTTTCGTCAAGGCTGCAGTACTTTGCCAATTCGCGGCTGCCCATATAGGCATTGCAGCCTACGTTGGTGCCCGCGAAGCGCTCCAGCTGTATCTTCCGCGCCGCGTTCACGCGCTTGCGGATGGTGGCGGAGTCCTCGCCCTGAGGCTTTTCCCGCAGCTCATCGTATTCAAGTGCGTTGACCTTTACAAAAAGGTCTATTCTGTCCAGCAGGGGGCCGGAAATGCGACCCTTATATGCGCGCACCGAGCCTTCGGAGCAGGTGCAGCGTCCCGAGGGATGCCCGTGCCAGCCGCAGCGGCAGGGGTTCATGGCGCAGACCAGCATGAAGCGGCTGGGATATGTAACGGAAGAGGCCACGCGGGAAATGGTAACTTCTCCGTTCTCCATGGGCTGGCGGAGTATTTCAAGCGTTTCCCGGGAAAATTCGGGCAGCTCATCCAAAAACAGCACGCCGTTATGGGCCAGCGATATTTCGCCCGGCTTGGGATTGGTGCCGCCGCCCGAAAGGCCGATGGCGGACACCGTATGGTGAGGCGCCCTGAAGGGGCGCTGGGTAACTATGGGGTGGTCTTTGCCGGTAAGACCGGAAATGGAGTGGATCTCCGTGGTCTCCATGGCCTCTTCGCGGCTCATGTCGGGCAGAATGGAGGGAAGTCTTGCGGCGGCAAGGCTCTTGCCGCTTCCCGGCGGGCCGCTCATGAGCAGGTTATGTGAGCCGCTTGCGCAGATTTCCATAGCCCTGCGGACATTGGCCTGACCCTTTACGTCGGCAAAGTCCAATATGCCGCCGTATTCGCCGCTGAACGGCGGCGCCTCCACGGGTTCAATGAAGGAATCGCCGTAAAGGTGATCCATAAGCTGGTTTATATGCTCCACGGGGTAGACCTCAACGCCTTCGGCAAAGGCGGCCTCGCGGGCATTATCGGCAGGCACGAAAAGGCGCTTGATGCCCTCCCGCTCCGCAGCCAGAGCCATGGATAGGGCGCCGTTTACGCCGCGCACGTCGCCGGAAAGGGAAAGCTCACCGAAAAATGCCGCATCCGCAGGGGGCGCGGGTATGCTCTCGGTGGCGGAAAGTATACCGAGGAAGATGGGCAGATCGTAGACCGTGCCGCCCTTTTTTGTATCGGCAGGGGCAAGGTTTACGGTTATTCGGCCCGAGGGAAAGCTGTAGCCGCAGTTCTTGATGGCGGCGCGGACTCTGTCCCTTGCCTCCTTAACTGCAGTATCGCCAAGGCCGACTATATCGAAATTGGTAAGTCCAGTGGATACGAAGCATTCAACGCTTACGCCGTAGCCCCGTATTCCATGAACGCCCAGCGAGCGAACTTTACCGGTCATATCGACCACACCTCTCTCCTTTTGTTGTTTATTCGCTTGCGCGAATCCCCTCATCAGTCGCTGCGCGACAGCTTCTCCTCGGAGGGAGAAGCCTTGCTCATTTTCTCAACATTGCTTAATTTTCGGTTATTTCAAGAATTCTGCCAGTATATCGCGGTTGACCTTTTCCTTTTCCACAAGTCGGCTGATAGCTGCTTCGCGGGCCTCGGGGGAGAACTCCGCCACCGCTGCGGAAATGAGGGCACGGAGCTTATCCGCGCTGACCTCGGAAAGGTCTACATAATGCTCAAAGCCCAGATAATCAAGGAAAGAGCTGACCTTAGGATCGTAGACAATGCCCACCAGCGGCACGCCGTGGCCTGCGGCGAAGATAAGGCCGTGCAGGCGCATGGACACAACCGCGCTCATGCGGGACATAAGGCCGATGACTATATCGGACTCCATGGCTCTTTCGATAATGTGAGCGGGAGCCTTCATCTGCTGAACAACGTCGGCGGCGGCCTTAGCGTCGCTGACATTGCTGATGGGTATAAACACGGGGGTAAGCCCGTACTTTTCGTAGGCAAAATCCGCCGCGGCGGCAATATCCGCAGCCTTATCCACAAATCCGTCCCAATAGCGCAGGGCGAAGCCGATATATTTACCCTTGGGGTCGAGACCCTCGGTGAGCATAAAGCTGTTCACGGCAGTATCTCCCGCTGCGGGCAGCAGCAGAGAGGGGTCGGCGGCGGGATAAATCTCAGGCTTCACAACGCCCATATCTGCCAGTTCTGTCATGGAGCCGTCCTCGCGCAGGGTGATGCAGTCAACGTTCTCGTTGATTATTCTGCCTGCAAGGCGGCGGTTATAGGGGCGGTTAACGGGGCCGATGCCGCAGCCGTACATCAGCACGGGAACGCCGTGGCGATGGGCGCAGCGCAGGGTGAAGAGATAGAACCACAGGGAGCGGCGGCTGGTAACGTCCTGGATTAGGCTGCCGCCGCCGTTGATATAAAGGTCAGCCTTCATGCAAAGGCGGGCAAAGGACAGCACATTAAACGAGAACACCGAGCGAACGCCGTGGATATAGCGGGTCTCGCGGGGATTGACGGAAAGAACGGTTATCACCGCATCGGGAGAAACTTCCCGCACCTCGTTTATAACAGAGCGCAGGATGGCCTCGTCGCCCGAGTTGCCTCTTCCGTAAGCGCCGCAAATAACCACGTTTTTGCGTTTGGTTTTGGTGCGGCGAAGAATAGTTTCATATATTTCACGCTGGGTGCGGCAGGTGGCTTCAAGGGAAAATTCCTCACTGACCTTTTCCCGCAGCTTGCGGGCCATCTGCTTTCTTACGCCCTCATTCAGCGCCAGCATACTCAGCGCCTCGCCCAGCTTTTCATAATCGCCCGGCAGGAAGAGCATACCGTTCACGCCGTGGTCGATAAGCGCGGGCACGCCGCCCACGCGGGAGCTGACGGTGGCAAGGGTATATCTTGCGCCCTCTGTGAGAGCGTAGGGGAAAGTTTCGGAAACGCTGGTGAGGGTATTTATATCGAGGCAGGAATAAAAAGCGTCCGTATCGCTTATCCAGCCGAGAAAAGCGACCTTATCCTCCACGCCCAGCTCCTTGGCAAGGCCGCGGAGCATTTCCTCCTCGGGGCCCTCACCTGCGATAAGCAGGCGCAGACGAGGCTCGGTCTTTTCCGCAATGGCGAAGCCGCGGATAAGGGTGGCGATGTCCTTGACGGGGTTGAGGCGGGCGGCAATACCCACATTTATGCTGTCTGTGGGGAAGTTGATGCCGTGAGCCGCGTAAAACTCCCTGCGGGAGGGCAGATCCTCAGCCGTTTTCATCTCAACGCCGTTATAGATGGTAAACAGCTTATCGGGGGCAAAGCCGCGGGATGTGAGCAGCTCCCGCATGGAAGCGGAAACGCCCGTAAGGTAGTCCATCTTTTTCAGCGCAAAGCCGTTGATGACGCCGTAGGTCATGCGGGCAGCGGGGCGGCCCATATAGTCCAGCTTGGGATCGCTGTGAACTGTGGTGAGCAGGGGCAGGCGGGCATGACGCTTCAGCAGCGCGGCCATAAAGTTGCCGCGGGCGCCGTGGCTGTGGATCACGTCAAAACCTTCGCTGTCGATCAGCTTTTTCAGCTCTTTCAGGTCTTGCAGAGGGCTGCGGTTGGATATAATACGGGTATCTATGCCCATTTTGCGGGCATCGGCCGCAAATTCACCTTCGGTAAAGCAGACCATGCATACCTTATCGGTTTTGGAAAGCTCACGCAGGAGCGTAAGCACATGAGTCTTGGCGCCGCCTATATCGCCGCCGCTTATCAGAGTGAGAATATTCATGGGTCGTCCTTTCTCAATACCCCTTGGGCAATTCGTTTATCACAGGTACTGTTCAATGCAGCCTTGCGGCTGACCCCTCATCAGTCGCCTGCGGCGACAGCTTCTCCCCAAAGGGGCGAAGCCGGGGCCTTAATCCCAGTCATGTCCGTAAATCGTTATATAGATATCCCGACAGACACCCTCAAAGTTTTGATGTATATCCCGATTTGAGTATCTTTTGACGGTATATCCCGAATTTCTTAAAAATGCATCCCGTTCGCTATCTTTTTTCAATCCTTCTTCTTCATAATGCTGAGTACCGTCAAGTTCTATTATCAGCTTTACCGACGGACAGCTGAAGTCAACGATATATGAGCCAATAGCCTTCTGCCGCTTGAACGTAATCGGCAGTTTCTTAAGGAAATCATACCATAAATGCCGTTCCTCCGGTGTCATATTGTTGCGCAGAGCCCGCGCCGCAGGAAGAAGACTCTCTTTGTAGTTTCTATGCATGGCAGTTCCTTTCCGGTATGGCTTCCCCCCTCCGGGGGGAAGCTGGCGGCGAAGCCGACTGATGAGGGGCAATTAGCCTCATCTTAAAAACGATTGTGTTTTCCGAACGGATATGATATTATAAACAATAACCTTATAATATAAGTAATACCCAATTATACATCATTAATTTTTCTCGGTAAAGTCCAAGGAGCAGATTAGTGCAAAAATCGCTCCGATATTATTAAAAAGCCCATGGCCTCGCCATATTTGAGTTTTTGGGCCACAATGGAGGATTTTTTATGGAAAACAACAAGAAAAAGTTCAAGTTCAATGTTATCGACCTTATCGTCATCGTGGTCGTTCTCGCCATTGTCGCCTTCTTCGCCGTCAAGTTCATTGACTTCGGCCCCAGCTCTTTCGTATCCATCGGCAGTTCCGAGCAGGTGCGCTATGTGGTCGAAGTGGAAGTAATGAAGAAGGAAATGTACGATGAGATAGTCAAGGAGCTGCCCGCTCAGATGATCGCCAACGGCGCTTACTGCGACGGTTACATCATCTCCGCCGAGGCCGAGCCCTGCACCGTTACCGACATTGAGTTCAAGGACAGCGGCAACCCCCTCTCCCTTTACCACGTTGTTCCCACCGACGAATACGTTACCGTACGCTTCACCTGCGAGGCAGGTCTGCTCAACGGCACCATGCTCAATAACGTAGGCTCTCAGGAGATACGCATAGGCCGTCCCAACTACGTTAAGGGCAAGAACATCGAGGTCGTCGGCACCATAATTTCCCTTGAGTATCTGGGAGACGCGGCATGACGAAAATATACCTCGTTCGCCACGCCGAAGCCGAAGGCAACCTCTATCGCCGCATCCACGGACAGTATGACAGTCTTGTAACCCCTCGCGGCATGGAGCAGATAAAGGCGCTGGCGAAGCGTTTTGAAGACGTTCACGTAGACGCCGTTTATTCCAGCGACCTCTGCCGCACCCGCACCACCGCTCAGGCCATTTACGAGCCCAAGGGTCTGCCCCTTATCACCACTCCCGCTCTCCGCGAGATAGCCATGGGCGAATGGGAAGACGATATGTGGGGCCGCATTGAGGAGGACTTCCCCGAGCAGTACAACTATTACAACAACTGCCCCGACAAATGGGATATTCCCGGCGGCGAGCACTGGGACGATTTTTGCCGCCGCATCACGGGCGCAATGCTCACTATTGCCGAGGAAAACCCCGATAAAATCGTCGCCGCCGTTACCCACGGCTGCGCCATTCGCGCACTCATAAGCGTTATCAAGGGCATCCCCGCCTCCGAGATAAGCTCCGTTCAGTACTGCGACAACACCGCCGTAGCTCTCATCACCGTAGAGGACGGCAAGATAGCGCTGGAATACATGAACGATTCCTCGCATCTTCCCGATGATCTCACCGCTTTCCGCCACGAAACATGGTGGAAGAGCAAGAAGGCCACCGACGGCCGCAATATGCGCATCGAGCCTTTCGACGTGGCCGCAAATAAGGAGCGCTACATAGCCCGCTACCGCGAGGCATGGATAATATCCCACGGCAGCGACAAGGGTTTCTCCGATATTTACTATGACTGGGCATTTATGCGCAGCATGAAGGATGCCCGCGCTGTCGCCGAGGCCAAGCTTGGCGGCGAGCCTGCAGGCATGATAGAGCTTGCTCCCGAATCGGGCGAAAAAGAGGGCTACGGACACATCGCTTTCCTCTGCATGGATGAAAAATACCGCGGGCGCGACCTGGGCATCCAGCTGATAGGCCACGCCATCTCCTTCTACCGTCCTCTCGGACGAAAAAAGCTGCGGCTGAACGTTGCCGCAAGCAACACCACCGCAGTAAAATTTTACGCCAAATGCGGCTTTACCGAAGCAAAGCGCGAACAAGGCAATTTTGGCGAAGTGATAGTAATGGAAAAAGGAATTGCACTGCCGTGAACGAACTGTTTCTCCCCGTAAGCCGCGAGGACATGGAAGCCCGTGGCTGGTATTATTATGATTTTCTGCTGATAACGGGCGATGCCTACGTGGATCACCCGTCTTTCGGCACGCCCGTTATAGGCCGACTGCTGGAGGCCGACGGCTTCCGCGTGGCGCTTCTGCCCCAGCCCGACTGGCATGATGCCGAGGCCATAAAGGCCATGGGCCGCCCCCGCTACGGCTGTATGCTCTCGGCGGGCAACCTTGACTCCATGGTTGCTCACTACACCGCCGCCAAGCGCCGCCGCAGCGAGGACTTTTACAGTCCCGGCAAAAAGGCGGGACTGCGTCCCGACCGCGCCAGCATCGTTTACGCAAACCGCGTGCGCGAGGCTTTCCCCGGTCTGCCCCTTATCATCGGCGGCATGGAGGCATCCCTGCGCCGCTTCGCTCACTATGATTATTGGGAGGACAAAGTCCGCGGCTCCGCCATCGTGGACGCGGGCGCCGATTTCCTCGTATACGGCATGGGCGAGACCGCCAGCCGTGAGATTGCCCGCCGCCTGAAGGCAGGCGAAAAGCCTTCGGAGATGAACGATATACGCGGCACCGTTATCTGCCGCAGCACTCCCGAGGTCTGCGCCTTCCCCAGCGTTGAGGTTCCCTCCCTTGCTCAGGTTCGCAGCGATAAACCCGCTTACGCCGAGGCCTGCCGCGTTCAGTACGCCGAGCATGACCCCGTCCGCGGCAAGGCCGTCATTCAGAAGCACGGCGAGCGCTACGTTATAGTCAATCCCCCCGCCATGCCCCTTAACCAAAAGGAGCTTGACGAGGTTGCTGCTCTTCCCTACACCCGCGAATACCACCCCATGTACGAAGAGGTGGGCGGCGTGCCCGCCATTGAGGAAGTGCGCTTCTCCGTTATCCACAACCGAGGCTGTTTCGGCGGCTGCCACTTCTGTTCCCTTGCTTTCCATCAGGGCCGCATGGTAACTTCCCGCAGCCACGAATCCGTTATAAAAGAGGTTGAAGGCTTCACCAAGCATCCCCTCTTCAAGGGTTACGTCCATGACGTTGGCGGCCCCACCGCCAATTTCCGCCACACATCCTGCGCCAAACAGCTGAAAAAGGGCATGTGCGCCGATCGCGGCTGTCTTGCCCCCACGCCCTGCCCCAATCTGGACGCAGACCACCGCGACTACCTTTCCCTGCTGCGCAAGCTGCGGCAGATACCCGGAGTTAAAAAGGTATTCGTCCGCTCCGGCATCCGCTTTGACTACATGCTGCAGGACAAGAACGGCGACTTCTTCGCTGAGCTCGTGCGCCATCACATCAGCGGTCAGCTGAAGGTTGCTCCAGAGCATTGCATCGACAGCGTTCTCGGCTACATGGGCAAGCCTCCCATTGAGGTTTACGAGCGCTTCATGGATAAGTACGCAAAGCTGAACAAGCAGTACGACAAGCAGCAGTTCGTAGTCCCCTATCTGATGTCCTCCCACCCCGGCTCCACCCTGAAGGATGCCGTGCGTTTGGCCGAATACCTTAAGTCCAAGGGCGTGCGCCCCGAGCAGGTGCAGGACTTCTATCCCACCCCCGGCACACTATCCACCTGCATGTACTACACGGGCATCGACCCCCGCACGGGCAAGAAGGTTTACGCCCCCCGTGATTACCACGAAAAGGAGCTGCAGCGCGCGCTGCTCCAGTGGACTCGTCCCGAGAAGAAGGCGCTGGTCATTGAGGCACTGAAAAAGGCAGGCCGCGAGGATCTCATCGGATACGGCAAGCACTGCCTTGTCCGCCCCGACACTCCTCCCGCCCGCTACGGCAAAAAGCCCGCGCCCAAAAACGTAGTCTTTGAGAAAAAGACCGACAGCAAGGGCAGAACCCCCGACAGCAAGGGCAAAAAGCGTAAATAATAAAATTATCCCGCATTGGAAAACCAATGCGGGATTTTCGTTTGCGGTAATGTAATCAATGGTTCGTAGGGAATGGGCCTGCCCATTCCGCTTGTTGGTTTACTGTCGGCGGTATCGATACACCCGGAACGGTCAAGACCGTTCCCTACGAAATATAAATCACATTGCACCGCACCACTAATTCTCAACTCTCCATCATGGTTTCGCGGTAGCCGGTGGCGCGGTTGACCACGTTTATGAGGCTCTCGCCGCGGACGTAGCGGCCAAGGTTTTCGCAGCAAATGTCCGCGATTTTATTCTCGGTCTCGGGAAGGTGGCCGAAGCCGATGCCGGCCACGTGGGGGGTGATGATCACGTTATCCATATCCCAAAGGGGGCTGCTTTCGGGCAGAGGCTCGGGAGAAGTAACGTCAAGGGCAGCGCCGAAAAGATGGCCTTCTGCCATTACCTTTTCAAGGGCGGCGGTGTCGATAAGGCTGCCGCGGCCTGCATTGACCAGCACTGCGGTCTTCTTCATCAGGCGCAGGCGGCGCTCATCCAGCAGACCTGCCGTTTCCGCCGTACCGGGCAGCACGCAGAAAACGTAATCGGCAAGCGCAAGCTGCTCGTCCAGCTCTTCGAGGGTATACATCTCGTCGAAGCCCTCGGGGATGCTGCGGGGCACGCGGCGCACGCCCGCTATAGTCATGCCGAAAGGCTTAAGGCGGCGGGCGGTGCATACACCTATATCACCCGCACCCAGAATGAGGGCACGCTTACCCTCGAAGGTCAGCTCGCAGCCAAGATCCACCCAACGGCGGCTGCGGGAATAAGCGGGAATGAGTCGGGCCAGCGCCATGGCGCAGGCCACCATATGCTCGGCAATAACGGGGCCGAAGGCTCCGCTGGCATTGGTCATGGCTACTTCTGCGGGCACAGCGCCGTTTATGGCATCCACGCCTGCCCATGTTGCCTGCAGCAGCTTCAGGTTCTTTGCGTCCTTGAGCAGCGCGGGCTTCACGAAGCCGATGAGCACCTCGGCTTCGCTCACTATTTTTTCAGCCTCTGCAGCGGGGGTATCTGCGCCAACTTCGAAGAAGCTGCACTTTCCCTCGCCTGCGGCCATTATTCTTTTCTTGTTCTCCTCGCCAAATACGGAGGCTATTACTACGTTTATCATTTTGCTGTTCTCCTATCGTTTTTTCTTTATCATAGCAGATTATATGCAAAATGTGAACTCTGTTTCTTTGCCGAGTCTTGATTGACAAAACTTTTTTACTGTGCTATATTACTTCTCGAATTCTTTTACCGGAGGGTATTATCAAATGGAATCCGACGACAGCGATTACGCTAACAGTCAGAACATAACCGCATACAATATTTGTTCGGCATACTCGCGCCTTACTTGATAAGGTTAGACGGGTGTGCTTTTTTATGCTTTTTAGGAGGAAAAATCTTGGACACAGTTATTTGGCAATTACTTCTTCAGCTTATTCTCATCGCTCTCAACGCAGTATTCGCCTGCGCTGAGATAGCCGTTATTTCCATCAATGACATCAAGCTCCAGCAGTTGGAGGCTCAGGGCGACAAGCGCGCGGGCCGCCTGCTGAAGCTCACTTCGCAGCCGGCAAAATTCCTCGCCACCATTCAGGTCGCCATCACCCTTTCCGGCTTTCTCGGCAGCGCCTTCGCGGCGGATAACTTCTCCGACTTGCTGGTGAAGCTGCTGCTGCGCCTCAACGTACCCATAGCCGAGGCAACGCTGGACTCCATCTCCGTTATCGTAATCACCCTCATTCTCTCCTTCCTTACGCTGGTTCTGGGCGAGCTTGTTCCCAAACGTATTGCTCTGAAAAAATCGGAAGAGATAGCACGCACCGTGTGCAAGATAATAATTTTCCTCTCCGGAGTGTTCAAGCCGGTCATCTGGCTGACTTCCGTCTCGACAAACGGAATCCTCCGCCTCATGGGCATCAACCCGAATGAGGAGGAAGAGGAG